>JALQWG010000010.1:0-44874 GCA_023260135.1 Candidatus Altimarinota bacterium
AGATGAACTCATTCTACCCTCTCTGAGTCATGATGAGTCTATGCGAAGATGTTGGAACTACAGAGTGGGTTTTAGTGGACTTGTGTTTTTGAATTTTTATTATATATTGTCTTTTAGTTTTTTCAGTAGATTATTAGGTTTTGTCATTTCGAGTGAGTCTACCTGTCTCTGTGGTAGACGACGAGAAATCTTCAAATTATTACTTCTTTTTCCGATACCATTGTTTGGTAGATTTCTCGACTTCGGCTATCGCCTCCGCTCGAAATGACACTTTTTCACTCTTAATTTTCTAACTCTTCATTCCATTGTCTCTCGCTCAAGACATAGAATCCCGCATACAGATACTCGATATCGTGAATCGATATGTCGCCACCAAGAAGGCATGAGTCAACTACAAGTGACTCTGCCCTTTTCATAGTGAGAAGACAGCATCATTCGTCATATCACCACAGAAGAACATCGCACATTGTTTTTCGTGTGGTAAGTGAGGTGGTCCGATTAATTTTCTCATGGAGATAGAAAAGATAGACTTCCGTGAGGCGGCATCGATACTGGCGAAGGAAGCAGGTATCGAGATGAGTACCAACTTCGCCCGAGAGAAGGCAGAAAACGGACAAGATATCTACGCCCTCTATCGCGCTGCTACAGAGTGGTATCATCGTATGATATATCATACTGAGAATGAACGAGCCCTCACCTATATGCTAGAGCGTGGTATCACACGTGAGACAATAGATAGATTCCAGCTCGGATATTCATCTTCTCCACGCGATCTCCTCTACGAACTCAAGGAAAAATGATTCGACACCAAGTTCCTCATCGACTCGGGACTCTTTGTCAGTGAGACTCGGGACAAGTTCTATGGGCGTATCATCTTCCCCATCGCGAATACGATGTGACATACTGTTGCGTTCACATGACGTGTGATGGATGACTCACTTCCGAAGTATCTCAATTCCCCAGTCTCACATATATTCGACAAGAGTTCGATACTCTATGGACTCCATCTCGCCAAGCAGTCTATAGCAAAAAGCGGAGAGGTCTATATCGTCGAATGACAAATGGATACAATTGCACTCCATCAGGCAGGTGTCGACAATGCTGTCTGAATCAGTGGAACTGCCCTTACCAAGGAGCATATTCGAATATTGCGTAGATTCGCAAAAACGGTATATCTTGCATTGGATTCGGATAATGCATGAGTGAAGGCAACTTTTTCTTCTATAGAAAATCTCCTGAACGAAGACATCGAGATCAAGGTGATACATATACCGAATGGCAAGGATCCAGACGAATATACCAAGAGTGGCGGAGATTTCCGTGTACTTCGTGAGAGCTCTCTCTCGGTGGTAGATTTTTACCTCAGAGAATGAGGGCGCGAATACGATATCACGACACTGGTATGAAAAAAGAAACTCACTGAAAAATGTCTCGAAGTCGTCGCACGACTCGGTAGCCAGGTGGAAGTAGACTTTTACCTCCAGGAGATATCACGTGGACTCGGTGTAAGCATGGAGGCGCTCTATAGTGAATACAAGAAGATTCGTCAGAGTGTCATGAGAAAAAAACGAGAAGAAGCAAATGGGGATAAAAGAAATGGAACTCCTTCTACAGAGGAAGATGGGAACAATCAAACAATCAAACAATCAAATACTCCTACCATCTCTGATCTCATTGCTGGATATATATTTCAGTATGATTTTTTGGACTTGTTTTTTCAGGAATTTCGTTATAATACCGCTGATTTGGAGCGTGTACATGGTAGTGGACTTCTCAGTCGATTGACTTCTCAAAGACTTGATTCTGAGGATAACGAAGCCCTCCACATCCTCTCACTCCGACTCGAAGAAGAACACGCTCTCGCGAATCCCGAGCTCATCAGACGAGCATTTCGGGATCTATTGCGTATGTTACATCTCGATCTCCTCAGGCTCGAAAAAGAAGCCCTCCTCACGTCTGTAGATACCAATAGTCCAGAATACCTGAGACTCTACAGTGAACTCATACAAAAAGAAAAATCATTTCGTGTATCATAGTTTTATACCTGAACCCTCCCTACAATGGCAAAAAAGCAAAAATCCCCGTTCGATGACTCACAGATCCAGGAGATAGACCTCTCGGCTATCGACCTTACCGCTATCGACCTCGACGATCTCACGTCTCTCGAGCCAACCAAGCCACTTCCAGTGAAGAAAACACAAGAAGCAAGCGAAGCAAAAGTTCCAAAAGAGACAAAAAAGATGAAGGAAGACGATGATATATTTTTTGGTGAAGCAAAGTCCCCTACTAGTTCGGATGAAGAATGAGATGACGACTTTGTTATCAAGTGAGATTTTGATGATGACTTCGATCCGATTGATGATGATTTTGACCTCGATGACGACTTTGATGGAGAAGAGAATGAGGATGAAGATGGTGAATGAAAAAAAGATGGATACAAGGCACCAAAAGATTTTTTTACAGATAAGCGTCGTAAAAAAACGCTCAAAAAATTCCTCGATGTGACTGTTGCTCCAGAATTCCTCGAGTGACTCTCTGAGAAGATGCAACTCCTCTTCAAAAAGTGAAAGGCAGAAGGAAAACTCGTCTATGATGAAGTTATGACTGCTCTCCCTCCAGGAGATGATATTGAGTTCATGGATGAGGTATTCTCTCGCCTCGCCAAGCTCGGTGTCGAACTCGTCGACTCTCTCGATGGAGATGATATGTTCAAAGACGCTGGGAAGAAAAACCAAGATATCGATCTCTCAGAGATATCAGATGATTCTATCCGTATGTACCTCAATGAGATCGGACGCTTCCCTCTCATCGATGCAGAGGAGGAGGTTCGTCTCGGTCATCTCATCCAGAAGTGAGATCAAGATGCTCGCAAAAAACTCGCCGAAGCCAATCTCCGTCTCGTCGTCTCTATCGCTAAAAAATATATGTGACGTGGACTCGGACTCCTTGACCTCGTCCAGGAATGAAATGTATGACTCTTCCGCGCGGTAGATAAGTTCGACCCAGATAGAGGATTCAAATTCTCGACATACGCAACATGGTGGATTCGTCAGGGTGTGACTCGTGCCATCGCAGATCAGGCTCGTACGATCCGTGTACCAGTACATATGGTCGAGACAATCAACAAGTTCAATCATACATTCCGTCGCCTCACACAGGAACTTGCCCGTGAGCCACTCATGGAGGAGCTCGCACTCGAACTCGAGATGGATGTCCGCAAGGTGCGTCAGATCATGCGCATATCTCAGGATATTCTCTCTCTCGACTCCCCTGTCGGTGGTGAGGAGGATACGACACTCGGTGACTTCGTCGAGGATGACAAGTACCTCACACCAGAGAAGGCTACCAATCTCGCGATACTCAAGGAAAATCTCTATGAGATGCTTGACTTCCTCACACCACGTGAGAAAAAAATCGTCGTCATGCGATTCGGTCTCGATGGAGGCGATATGCACACGCTCGAAGAAGTCGGAAAAGAATTCGGCGTGACACGTGAACGTGTTCGTCAGATCGAGGCAAAAACTCTCGAAAAACTCCGTACTCACCCGAGTGCAGATAGAATCAGATTCTTCCACTAAGGAGATATACCCTTGACACAACTACAACAAACAATAAGCTAGGTAAGAAGTAATTCTTACCTTTTTTATGAATAGAATAGTATCCTCTATAGTATTGCTCGTCGTATCCTCTTCCATCTCAGTGACGGTATCAGCGAGTAGTTCATCTGGATCAATGAGTACCCTGTCATGTACACAGGAATCACGTCGGTGTAACGATGGCTCTCCCATGCCACGAGATGAGAAAACCTGCGAATGGAAGGCTCAAATGTGTAAACCCCTCTCTATCGGTGTTGTTACAACTTCTGAGATATATATGTTTGCATTTACATATGGATTTACCAGGGCAAAAACAGAAAAACTTTTCTCTGGGTATACTCTCCTCACTCGTCGCGAAGCACAGAAGATGCTCCTACGTACAGCATATGTTCTCACAGATGGTCATACTTCACGTATTATCATGCATCAGGCACTGAGGAAGTATTTTCAATCCAATCAAAAAATGACACGATATGATGCCTATAGGCTCCTCACATATATCCTAGAATGAACACGTTATAGTGATACGAGCATACTCGATTCATCTCGACCTATGGAGTATATCACTCGATTCGAGTTCGTCGGATGGGTATATACACTCTATCAGAGATATAGAGAATAAAAATTCCTCCAGTAATCTGGAGGAATTTTTTTAGAGTCCGAGTATTCCGAATTCTTCTTTGCTTTCTTTTTTGGCCTTTGTTTTTTTCTCGGATTTTACTGTTTCAGAGACTGCATTTTGTACTGCGAGTCCTGTGAGAGTTGTCTCGACAGAGGCTATGGGCTCTGGAGTTGTGAGTCCACCCGCCTTACCCTGATCGACGAAGTATGTGCGCATAGCGAGAGCATGGTCTTTTTCTCCGACATATTTTTCTGCATCTGCGTATGCTTGTTCTTCGAGTGCTGTATATTTTTCCTTCTCTGCCTTGTATCCGAGAGCTTCCTCGAGTTTGCTATTATGTATAGCATCGATACGAGCAATCATAGCATCGATACGAGCAATAGACGCCTCGATGAATTCTGTTGGATGCTCGTAGGTTTCTACTGCCTCTACTGTGGGTTCTGATTCTGTGATACTACCGATAATAGATGAATCTACGATTGTCTCTACTACTGGAGTTAATTCTGGTTCTGGAACCACAGATGATTCTAACTCTGGAGTTACAGGAGCCACTTCATCTACGATAGGTTCTACCTCTACGGCTTCTACTACAGGGACAATGGGTTCACTCATCATTACTGTTGGAGTCTCAGTAGACGATACCTCTGCGATCATGTCAGTTATCGACTCTTCTCCACTTGGTGCCTCTACTATTGCTGGTTCTCCAGGTCATCCTATGAGATCCATGATAGAACCTGACTCTGTCGATTTTTCCTCTATACTCACTATTACAGGCTCTACAGGAGCACTGATGATGCCGATATCATGGATATCATGAGTAGGAGATGTAGCAATAATCGTAGGGGTTACCTCGATATTGCTGAAAACACTCGTCTCCGGAGTTGTGACAATTGTAGGTGCTGCAGTAGCTACGGTAGCTGATGGGGCTGGAGTTGATCCGATGATAATACTCGATGAATCCTCTACTGCAGTCACTGTCACTGGTGGTGGCATTGCTGCTGCAGTCTCTGCCGGGGCCTCTGTGACTATAGATATCTCCTCTGATTTTTGGATCGTGGGGATTGGTGCTGGTGTCACAGCTGCGAGAGGATCTGATACAGGAGGATTGCCACCCGTACTACCAGATGAGCTATCATCCCCTGTTCCTGATGTGGGATTGGTATTAGTTGTTGGCTTCTTGAGAAGGTCGTCAAATAGTCACATACTTATGAGAGTTAGAAAAGTACTCTCACTATCGTAGCATATAATTTTTTAAAATGCAAATTTCTGATAAAACTTTTATGTTCTTTATTTGTAGCGTTAGGTAGCGTCATGTCTATCTGAATGGTGATACTCAAGGTAGCTCAACTCTCTTGATTATATCTAATAATGAATACGCATCTTGGCGATCATTTGAATAGAGTGTAAATTCAAATTTATATGCATAGAACCTTCATTCTCATAGAGAGAATGGATAGAAGAAAATCACTTTTTGAGTTGGATTTCCTGGATATCGTAGACTATCAGTATAATCTTCTATTGTTACTATGATCTTCTTTTGTTCATTTGTATTTAATTCGTAGTCTTGCACGTTCGTATAGCCTGTTGTTTTATACCTATTAAAAAAGTCCTGAAATGTATAGCTTTTCCCGTTATAAGTATTAGAGCTACTGTATCCGTAGTTCATATAATCATCTACGGTATTGAAAGTTATAACTTCAAATTCACTACTTGCATATCACTTATTTCATGGAAATAGTACGGTAATCTCTGGATACACTCAGTATCAGTATAGAAATCTATATCATTCAGAAATGCTTGTGTTATTTGGTACATTTTTCATACTGAAAAATGTTGATCTAAAATCTTTTGTTATGATTCATGTTTTCTTGAACTTTATAGAGTCAACTATCTTTTTTGCGTTTATGTAGGACGTTTTATCTTTCTTGGTTCAATCAATACTCATTATATATGCTCAACATGTTGGATTATTTTTATATGTGTATACTTTTAATACCCCACTATTTCATTCTTTGTCTACTTTGTCTACGCGCTCTATTGTGTAAATAGTCTTTTCCTTATCGATGAATTCCTTTTTTACTACCTCAATATTATTATTTTTTGTTTCCGCAATTTCCATGAATTTTTGATATGCCTCAATTGAATCTCCCCATGTTGTGAACGATTCTGTTCAACAGCTTACAATAACTATTGTTCGCTCTGTTTTATCTGCGAACTGATAGTATACAGTACTACCACTTAATCCACCAATCTTGTTTGTGAGTCTGAATCAATTTTTTGTAATATTGTTTATCTCAACCTTTGGGTCCTTTATGATATTTTTACCATATCATGATTGGATGAATCGTATATATTTATCAAAACCACTCATATCTACACCTTTTGGTATATTGGTAGTTGTATTATTTAGGAATTCTTTTACTGCTTTTATGGGAATTATGTATCATATTACTCCGTTATCAGATTTGATGGCTCGAGGTATTCATATGAGTTCTCATTTTGAATTTAGTGCTGCTCATCCTGAGTTTCAGTAGTCTAATGTACCATCAAATTTGTATAAATCATCCGTATCGATACCACCAATAGTTCACTCTGTTCGAGTGATCGTCTTACCTCCAATTCCAGGATATCAAAATACAGTTATTTTTTCCCCAATAATTATGTCTCATACCTCTTTTATCATTAGTGGCTCAATTCATGATGCTTTGTTGAGCTTGAGTTTTGCAATATCAGTCACTTCATCATAGGATTCAATAGTGGCTGTACTGAAACAAATTGGGACTTCTTTGACTGATTGTGATTGGCATACCTCATAATATCATGTCGGTTTATTTGTATCACCATCGAGAATAACATGTGCATTTGTGATAATTGTATTATTCCCTACAAATACGGCACTACCATAGTGGCTGAATGTAAAATTTCACGAAATAGGATCTTTTGAGTATGTCTTTATTTTCAAAACTGCCCTATAGTTTAGTTCTGGTGTATTCGATCATTCCACTACCGATGTAGTGTTGAATATCATGGACATCAGGATGCTGATCCGAGCTATAGCTCGGATAAAAGAGTAACGCTTCATATTTTGGAGGAGTTATGATATAGAAGTGTATATACAGTATACACACAATTAGTGACAAATTAGTTACAAAATCCAATATAAAAATCCTGAATATATTCAGGAAAATTAGGGATTGATGAGAAAAATGCAAAACTTTTTTTATTCATTTTTATGATGAAAATATAGGGTCGAGTATAATATTTATACGATAAAAATTTATCTTTTCTTCTTTTGCCTTTCCCCCCTTTTTTCATATACTCTCATGCATGTCATTCGTCCATCTCCACAACCATACACACTATACTTTTCAGCAGGCTCTCGGTGATCCAGAGCGCCTTGCCAAGCGAGCGAAGGAGCTCGAGCAATCTGCTATTGCGATCACTGACGCTGGGAATATGTATGGAGCATTCGAGTTCTATGAGGCATGCAAGAAAAATGGAATCAAGCCTATCATCGGAGTTGAGTTCCAGGTATCACGCAAGTGACGTGCCAACAGAGACAAGGACAATGATGTCTATGAGCTCGTCCTCCTCGCGAAGAGCTATGATGGATACAAAAATCTCATCGAGCTCGTGACATATTCACAGATAGAGGGGTTCTGGAATGGTCGTCCACGTATAGATTTTGACTTGCTCGAAGAGTTCGGTCGTGATGTGATAGTCCTCTCTGGATCTATGTATGGAGAGATATCTCAGCATATCATTACTGGTAAGGATGATACCTACATCATCGATCGCATCGAGTACTATCGTCGTGTATTTGGTGGGGAGAATTTTTTTCTCGAGATACAGGAACATCCAGATAGACCGATGCAGTCCAAGATCAATGAGACAATACTGAGACTCTCCCGGGAGAAGTGATATGAATACGTCGGAACGAACAATGCCTACTACATCACCCCCGATGACGCAGACGTCCAGGATATGATGGCAGCAGTTGCTGCCGGTCGTGAACTCGATGATCCAGAGCGTCCGACACTCATGAATGGAGACTATTCTATCCGACCGTCTCGTGAGATGGAGGAGATACTTGTCTATGCACCGAAGGCGTATGAGAATACAGCAAAGATTGCTGACATGATCAATCTGGAACTCGATTATGGTGGATACAAGATTCCAGTATTTCCCCTCTCAGAGTCTGAACAGGAGCGATTCTCCGAGTACAAAAAACAGGTAGAATCGATAAATACTACTCACTCATGAGTAGATCCTCGATTCCAATCCATGATTGCTGAGGAGTGGCTCCTCCGTACTATGTGTATCGATGGACTGAATTTTCGATATGAATTCTGACTCTCAGAATCAGATAAAAATACCCTATTGCATAAGCTCGCAATAGCTCGTCCAGATAAGAAACTCTCTGATATGCTCGTCGAGGAACTCTATACTCTCGCAGAGTCGTATTATTCGGATGAGAAAAAAGAACTCGTTACAACTCTCACGAGAGAAAAACAAGAGATACTCCGTCGTCTCGAGTATGAGCTCACAGTGGTTGAACTTATGGGGTTCAATTGATATTTTTGTATTGTAGCGGATTTTATCCGATATGGAAAAAATAACTGAGTTCCAGTAGGTCCAGGTCGTGGATCTGCTGCTGGTGCGATACTCGCCTACCTCTCGGGTATCACGGATATTGATCCACTCCGGTATGGACTTCTCTTTGAGCGTTTTCTCAATCCTGCCCGCGTATCGATGCCAGATATCGATGTAGACTTCTCTGATGAGGGTCGTGACAAGGTTCTCGCATATGTTCGCAACAAGTATGGTAAGGACCATGTAACACAGGTGTGTACGTTCGGTACCCTCGCTGCTCGTGCGGCGGTGAAGGATTCTGGTCGAGCACTCGGTGTTCCATTTCAGCAGATGAATGATTTTGCGAAGCTCATACCAGGACGTCCAGGCATCACGATACAGGAAGCGCTCGAGGAGTCAGTAGAACTCAAAAAAGCATACGAAGAACAGGATACCTATAAAAAAGTCATCGATGCAGCCCTGAAACTCGAGTGAACAGTACGTCAACTCGGAGTGCATGCATGTGCGGTTATCATCGCACCAGAGCCGATGAAGCATTTTTGTCCACTCCAGCCACCACCCAAGGATCCGACGACAACAGTGACTCAGTTCTCTGCTGGCCCACTCGAGGCACTCGGACTGCTCAAGATGGATTTTCTCTGACTGCGCAACCTCGCTATCCTAGATCGAGCGGTGAAGATAGTGGAGGAAGTACACGGAAAAAAAATAGACCTCCTCAAGATCGACTACGAAGACCCTCGTGTGCTCGCACTCTTCGGTGAGTGAGACATGACGGGAGTATTTCAGTTCGAATCTGCGTGAATGCGTAGATATCTCAAGGAACTCAAGCCATCATCATTCGAAGACCTCATCGCGATGGTCTCACTCTATCGTCCAGGTCCACTTGCCTATATCCCAGAGTTTATCGACCGCAAGTTCGGACGCAAGGTCGTCGAGTATCCACATCCATCCCTCGAGTCCATCCTGAAGCCGACATATGGTATCGCTGTATACCAGGAGCAGATCATGCAGCTCGTACAGGCATTTGCCGGATTCTCGCTCGGTGAGGCAGATATACTCCGTCGTGCCATCGGTAAGAAAAAATACGAACTCCTCATGGAGCAACGAGGTAAGTTTATCGATGCAGCTATCAGACAAGGGCACGGTGAGGAACTCGCAATATATATATTTGATGAGATTATCGAGCCATTTGCTGGATATGGATTCAACAAGTCGCATGCAGCGTGTTACTCGATGATTGCATACCAGACAGCGTTCATGAAGACCTACTATCCGACTGAGTCGATGGTTGCTCTCATGGTATCTGATGAGGAAGATATGGAACGCATCAAGATGGAGATCGAAGAAGCACGCGCCAAGAATGTAAAAATCCTTCCACCAGATATCAATGAGTCTCGTAGGCACTTTACATTTATCGATGATCATACTATCCGATTCGGACTCAAGGCTATCAAGTGACTCTGAGATGGCCCGATTGACACTATCCGTCGTGCAGTGAATGAGAGAAAATTTACTTCCATAGAGGACATCATCGAGCGTACAGGTGGAGAAGTAATCAACAAAAAATCCCTCGAATCACTCATATATTCCGGTGCTCTCGATGCATTTGGTGAGCGGAACTCTCTCCTCGCGAGTATATCCAAGATGACCGCACACTTGAAGGAAATAGAGTCTAAACGCGAAACATCGCAATTATGACTTTTTGATATGATGTGAGATGAGACGGCCTCTCATGGTATGCATTTTGAGCTCGATCAGGCAGATCTCCCTATGAGCTTCGAGGAACGTATGAAGTGAGAAAAAGCAATGATAGGATATCCAGTATCGGGGCATCCACTCGATGGCATGAGGGAATTTATCCAGAAAAAGTCCAAAAATATCGGGGCTATCTATGAGTGGCTCGAGAAAAAGAATGAACAGTGAGCAGTGAGTAATGAACAATTTGAGGCATGAGAGAATCTATCTTCTGATTCTGAGGTTTCTGTTATTCTGAAAAAGGAAGAATCTGCTCCTATTGTTCCCGTCACCCGCGACAATGAAGTAATCCAGGATTCTGGAAAACAGAGCATGGATCGCTTCGTTCCTCGCGATGACGAAAACACGGACTCCCCTGCCCCAACAGACACAGATGATACATATGTCCCATCACAGGCAGAAGTCCTCCAGCATATGGAGATAGAAAAAACTGAAGATGAGTCATTTTTTGCGACGCTGATCGGACTCGTGACCGAGGTGCGCAAGATCCAGACCAAGAGTGGTAGTATGATGCTCATGGCCAAGGTCGAGAGTGCGGGATTTGATTTTCGTCTCGTGGTATTCTCTCGTGACTATGAAAAGTACGCGAACAAGATAGAGGAGGATAAGATCATCGTCGTCGATGGACGTGTCAGGTTCGATACTGAGCGTGATGAGATATCGGTATCACCAGGGGCTGGGTTCGGTAAAAAGTGAATGGAAAAAACAGAAGCAGTTAAAACTTTCTCCATATCACAGTTCCGTGACTTTGCAGGAGTGTCTAATGCTCCTATTCAGGAATCTCAATGAGCCAATACGGAATCAGGAAAATACACCATCGATGTGCCTCCATACTGGACCAAGGATGACCTCCTTGACCTCAAGGATTATCTCGCGAGTATCGAAGTCGGACTCATACCCGTCTGGATACGAGTACAATGAATCGAGAAAAATACCAAGTTCACTATTGCTGATGTCACAAAATTAGAGGAATGGGTGAAGAAGAGGAGTTAATTTTCTTTTTGACTTTTCTGTCCTTTCCTCTATACTCCCCTCACAATTTCTTGACTCACGAGGAGCTTATATCATGTTATATAGTCGCTTCTCCCCTATCTGAAGCGATTCATGCACATTACATAATTATGGTGCATAGAGTGGAATCCCCACTTTTTCTTGTTGTTTCGGGTAATCTCTAGAAATTCATAAGTAGAGTTTTTACTGGTTTTTGCTTGGAATATTATTTTCGTACGAGAATATAAAACTGAGATACTTTTATATAATTCACTTAGCTTTATTTATTTTGAGATTTTTTAGGTACCACCTATTTATTATCTCTATCACTCCCTTTTTTCTATGTCTTTTTCTACGCTCGCACTCCGTGCAGAGATAGTATCTGCGCTCACCAAGCTCGGCTACCATGAACCAACTGAGGTACAATCTCAGGTTATCCCTCTCGCTCTCGATGGCAAGAACATCATCGTCCAGTCACATACTGGATCTGGTAAGACTGCTGCATTCGTCATACCTGCACTCAATCTCATCGATCCCAAGCTCCGTAAACCCCAAGTTCTCATCCTCGAGCCGACTCGTGAACTCGCGATGCAGACTCGTGAGGAAGTGATGAATATCTCTCGTGATATGCGTATGGGTTCTCTCGCTGTATTTGGTGGTTTTCCTATCCGTCGTCAGATAGAGCAACTCCGTGACGGACCACAGGTAGTGGTTGCCACTCCAGGACGTCTCGCAGACATGATCGAGCGTCGCGCTATCGATCTCTCACAGATCAAGCTCCTCATCATCGATGAGGTAGATCAGATGATGGATATGGGATTCTCTCGTGCAGTAGAGGATATCTGGGGTCAACTCGATGGACTCGAACAGGTAATGACATTTTCTGCGACATATACTCGCGAGATCACAAGCATCATCGACCGCAATATGCAGGGCGGATATGAGTCACTCATACTCTCTCAGACTCCGACAGTAGACTCTATTGATCATGTATTCATGCGCGTTGGTGTCCGTGACAAGTATCCACTCCTCAAGCGTACACTTGAGCGATTCCCTGATCATAAGGTTATTGTCTTTACGGCTCGCAAGCATGAGACAGAGGAACTCGAACGTTACCTCTACCGTGATGGATTTGCAGCATCTTTTATCCATGGAGATATGATGCAACGCGATCGTGTCCGTGCACTCCAGTCGTTCAAGGATGGACGTGTTCGAATATTTATCGGTACTGATGTTGCATCTCGCGGACTCAATCTCAATAATATCGACCTCGTAGTCAACTATCATGTTCCACATGATCCAGAAGCATATATCCACCGTATCGGTCGTACTGGTCGTGCAGGTGCAGATGGTCATGCGATCATGTTCGTCTCATCTGAGGAAGAGCGTCAGCTCCAGCGTATCGAGCGCATGCACAAGATCGAGATCACAGAAGTAGATCCAGAAGGCGTTGTTATCCCTCGTAAAAAGCCTGAACCACGCTCATTCGGAGGTGGTGGAGGTGGACGTGGATATCGCGGACGTGGAGGTGGTGGTGGATACCGTGGTAATGGAGGCGGAGGGTACCGAGGTGGATCATCATCTGGTGGTGGATACCGTGGAGGCTCTAGTTCTGGTGGTTATCAGGGTGGTGAGCGTCGTGAGGGTGGAGATCGTCCACCTCGTCGCGAAGGAGGGTATCAGGGTGGTGGATACCGTGGAGGAAGTGATGGTGCATCTCGCCCACCACGCCGTGAATACTCAGATCGTCCACGTGCTCCACGCGGAGAATAATCCTTTGCAAAAAATACAACAATCAAATATACTAGAACTATCTAGTATATTTTTTGTATGCCACGCAGACTGCTCGTAGAACATATCCGTACGCTCTTCTCTGAAGCCAAGCATTCGCCATATTGGGAGAGAGTAAAAAAACTTCCAATAATTTTGAGATATATTATCGGTATAGGACTTACATTTTTTGGAGTACTGGGAATGTTTACCCCTATTCCTGCTGGTGTTGTATTTTTTGTGCTCGGTATTGCTCTCATCGTCGGGATACGCCGGGCACGATCATGGACTATTGCATTCGTCCACCTCACTCGTCTCCATATTCTCTATGGAAAAGTCTACATATGGTGGCAACTCCGTAACCGTTAGTATTCCCTTAATAAAGGGGATTTTTTTATGTTATATGATTTTTTATGTAAAATATTTGCAATATATCGTAAAATATACTACACTCGATATTGGTTTTATATTATTAATCCCAGAAAAAATATTATTCCTTTATATGTCTATTTATGAACAAAACATTTTTTCATGCGGCTATGGGAATAGGACTATTCATGGTATCACTTGGTATCGTGGTATCTCCAATTAGTCCCCTATATGCTGCGACGCTCACGCAGAGTGAGACTATACAGTTACGTTATCTAGAACAACAGGCCAAGTCAAATGATCGCCTCATAAAAAATATCACAAACACTATAGTAAGTCTCTGAAAAAAACGAGCTGAGGTTGTGACTTCACTCAGAGCAACTGCTATCAGTCCATCGCAAAAGCGTACACTGACAAGGCAGCTCTCAGCAATAGATACTCGAATTATCGATCTCTACAAGAGACTTCACCTATAGAGAAAAGGCTGTCACTATCCAGAAAAAGATAAAAGAGATCAATGAAGGTACTCCGATGACACCAGTTCCTACCCCAACACCTACCCCAACACCAACTACAGGAGGATCTACGGGTGGTGGAACGAGCTCATCAACAGGAACTACAACTCCGTCTACCTCTACTGGTACTACAACTCCGTCCACATCAACAGGAACTACGAGTACAAATACTGGTACTACAACTCCGTCCACATCAACAGGAACTCAGACTACTCCTACATCACCAACAACTTCTACATCGAGTGGTACAACTACAACTGCCAATTCATTTACAGTCAATGGTATACGTTTTTCACTAACTGTATGTGCTCCAGAGTATGAAACATGTACATTTAGTGGAAGAAGGCATGTTGCATACGGTGCTAACGGATCATACTCTGTACGAGTTGCCGAGTGATCTATAGCATGTGGCAATGATCTATTCGGTGATCCTATCCATGGATCAATCAAGTCTTGTTATACAAGTATCGATACAACAACTGCACCTGTATCTACAACAGCACAGACAAGTACTGGTACAACTACACCTACAACGTCTACAACCCCAACATCACCAACTACACCTACAACCCCAACATCGAGTGGTACAACACAGACGAGTACAGATGGAACAGTTTCTCTCAGACTCTCAGCAAATAGAATCACAGGAACAGCACCACTTGCTGTACACTTTGATGCATCAGATACAACTACAACTATAACTGGAATACATCCATTCCACCATCTCCGATATAGTTTTAACTTCTGAGATGAACGTGGACAGACATGGGCAATATCTGGACTATCCAAAAATACACAGACTGGAGGACCAATAGCTGCACATGTATTTGATGTCCCAGGTACGTATACAGTCAGAGTAGCAGCCCAGTATCAGTGAAGAACTATGGCAGAGACAACTATGACTATCACTGTTCAGGACCCGAACTCTACATACAGTCAGTCTACTACGTGTGTATCGAGTGCGAGTAACTTCTCTGGATGTCCTGCAGGTGCACAGCAACTTACTTCCCTTCCTGCGTCATCAGCATTCAATAATAGACGTGTTCTCCTCCGTCGTGGTGAGAGCTTCGGGTCTATCGGTATCAATCATGGTGCGAGAAATGTACAGGTATGAGCATTTGGAACTGGAAACAAACCAAGAGTTTCTCGTGTAGATATAGGGGCACTTGGTCCAACCTCTAGTGCATTCCCTGAAGATATCACTATCATGGATCTCAATATACAAGAACAACTTGCTCAGTATGTCACCATGTCGAGACTCCTCATATATAACAATGATTTTTCTATACCAACAGAATCAGGTAATACACAGATAGAGCTCGCGAGCGCTCTCGGATACATAGTCCAGAACCATACACTTGCTGCGAACCAATACTATCAACCAAGAGAGTTGTTCGTCGTTGGCAACTATGTTCGTGGAACTACTACAAGCGCATTCGTGAATATGACTGGTGAAGGATCCAAATTCGTCATCATGGGAAATGATATGGGAACCGCACAGCAACATACTACCAGAATCTGGGCAATGAATAGAGGATTTGTCGCGCACAATGCTCTCAGATGATGATCATCTGATGGAATCCGTGTCGCTATCAAGCTCCAGTCATGAGGATTCGGTGCATATGATGATAACTATGCAGTATCTCGATGAACATGGGCTACACGCAAGGTAGTTATCGCCAATAACAGACTCGGAGATCAGACAGATAACAACTCATTTATCGGATGAGCAAGTCCAGAGAATACTCTCGAAGGACAAGGAATCGAAGATGTCATCCTCGAGAACAACCTCTTCGTCAGAGGACCAAATACGAATACAGAATTTATCCTCATGGGACGTCGTATGACTACTCGTGGCAATACTCGCCTCGATGGATGAGTTCCGAATATCAACCAATTCGGTAATCAGTATCAGGTTCCTGCAGACTGGAATGGCCCATACTACATACAGTAAAAAATAAAACCTCCCGATATGGGAGGTTTTATTTGTCTACCTAGTTATAGAATCCGGTGGGATGATTCCTGCTATAATAATTGTTTTGTTGTCAGTTTATCTGTCATTTTAGGAATCATATAGCGATATCTTCACGTACGATGTGTATGTATGAATTTCTCTCCTCAGGATTTGTTATGATGAGTATAACCATATCTCACGGTGGAAGTATATTCGGTATATGTTCTCTGAATTGTGAGAGTCGAGCCGTCTGCAGTGTGTAGGATAAAAATGCTGAGTTGGATGTATCCAATACTCATCCACATTGTTCCATCGTGGAATCAAGGGTATTGTTCCAGGATAATATATCTGATGATGCCCCTGAGGCTGTATCTACTACTTCGGCGCTCGCTGGAGTAGTATCGAACTCTCAACCCACGGTATGTTGTATTATAGGTGTATGCATATAGTATGAGATACTTATAATACAAAAATATAAAAAAGCAAATTATATTTTTCGCAAAATAAAAACCTCCCGGATATGGGAGATTTTTATGATTCTGTTTTCTTCACTGACTTCTGCATACGACGTCTGCGAGGAGTGATAGGAGTATCGGGGGTTTCTATTGGCTTGAGTTTTTTATCAAAATAATATACACCGTCTACATATATGATCTGCCACCACTTCTGCCCTGCCCTATATCCTATGAGTATCCCGATGAGCACTATGACCGATAGGGCTGGAACTGATAGGCTCATGTCGAGAAAACACTCGAGGTACCACCATGGTATGAGTCAGTTCCATACTATACCGAATATGACAATATAGTAGAATGATGCCATGAGCATCACGGCGAGGAGTATGAAGAGTGAGAGATAGAGGTTGCGTTTCATATGTTGTATGGGGATAATAAACATATAATAGCATATGTTGTTGTGTATAGCAATATTATTGTAACATGGAGAATTCTCTTATGATTTTCTCTTGAATTCTCTGATTAATAATAGATGGAGTTGTGATAAAACTTCACCTCAGGAGTCGGATCATCTCATCGGGATACATGTCGGATTCTCATAGTACTTCATATGCTAGATTCTGTAGTCTCAGCGTGAATCCAGTTCCATACGTAGTATCCATATTTTCTAGATTAATGCTATTGTACATATTTTTGAGATAGAGGGAATCATCTTTTTTGTATATCTGTGTGATATTGTATCATGGAATTCATGGCTCCTGGGCGCCTGCAGTGAGTATCAGGATAGTATCATGGTATTGTCTTGTGGCGAGTACACGTACTACAGCATTCTTGTATTCGAGGCTGTGAATCGTGATGAGCTTTTCGAGGGGTGTGAGTGGACGTGATGGATTCACCTCTATATTGGACTGGACTCTCTCTGGATTGTATTCATCGAGCGTTATCATATCCTGCATAGCTCATGACTCGAATCGTTGTCATAGCTTGTCTATGAGAGCTATGTTCTCGTCCATCAGGATCTCGCTACAATAAAAATCCCTCGGAACAAGTGTATCTCCCTCAAAGCTCGGTGTATATATGTCTATACCTCCCTCTGTATTGTCAGTACAGGATGTGCTGAATGCCGCCTCCCAGTCTGCGAGCTCTCCGAGATAGTAGGTATCTCCAGTATATCATGTAGGAGATGCGAGTATCGAGGAGTTCATCAGCCTCATATCTATACCCTTCTGCTCTATCATAGTGAGTACAGCGAGTATGCCTGTGTCTGTGGTTATGTCAGCCACCACTCGTGAAGCTATGGGTGGAGTCACTCATGATCCTGTCACTGTGGAGGGTGTCTTGGTATCCATGATCGAACATCATGTCACTATTGTTACGGAGAGGATGAGTATAGAGTATCTGATAATCGTACGCATAGGTATGATGGTAATGGCTATATAGTATACTTATACTCAAATTCCAGAATAATACAATGGTAGGTATCTATAATGTAATTATCTGCATGCTCACAGCTACCCTGCCTCGTGATATATTCAATAGAAATGTTTAGAAGGCAAGAAAAAATCCTCTAGGAAGAGGATTTATAATTCACTGAGAACTCTATAGTGATTTGGATCTGAATTTTCCACTATATCAAACAATATTTTTATAGCCGCCCTTGCTTCTGATTTATCGGTATGTTCTATCGAACTATGCTGATTATTATTATGAGAAAATCAGTTTAGTAACCATATTAACTTATCACGTTGTACTTGGGAAACTTTTTCGGTATCTTTATTTAATTCTTTTAGAATTTTATCTAATTTATCCACTTGTCCTGATGAATCTGGTATCTTGAAATCTATGAAGATATCAAAGAATCTTCTGCCTATATTTCCAATATTGTATATTTCTTCAAAAGAAGGATCTTCAGCATTTTCATTAAAGCTTTTTAATAATCCAAATAAGAAGTTATATTCAGATTTATTATTTTTTAATGCCTTTTCCAATTCAATAATTTTAGCATTTCGTACTCCTTTAGAATCATAGAAGCCTTTTAGCATATAAAAATTACATCGAATTGGTTTGTGTTTTGATGGATCTACTTCACTCATATTATTTTTTTCAACATTTTTATTTTTTCTATCAAACCAATCTTTAGCAAGATTAAAAAACTGAAAATTATGAGTAGATAAGAAAAGCTGATTAACTTCTTCAAAAGAATTCTTAACTAGAGAAAATGCATGGTAGATAAAATTTGAATCAAAACTAGAGATTGGATCATCTATAAAAATAATACCACTAGCCAAATCAAATCATTGTTCTTTAGTCTTAACTATAAAATATGAAAAAGCGATAGCAGTTTTTTCACCTTCGCTCAAATTCTGAGCCAATAGTCATTGTCTATAAATAGAATATCATTTTTTATCGGGACTCAAGTCTAGAGTAATTTCATCTCTTCAGAAGAATTCCTTTAAATGAGTATTAATTTCTTCTAATGCTCAGCTTATTTCTGATGTTTTTTCTTCCAAAGCCTTTATTCTATTTTTGGCGGTATTTAGCTTCTCCAATGCTATTTTTTCATTGTCCTCAGCATCCAATAGGTTAGTTGATACTTCTAAATATTTTTGTTCTTTTATTGCTGATCATAAATGGTGTAATTCTAGATTCTCCTTTGCTTTTGTAACCTCTGAGGAATGATTTCTTACTCTTATGTTATGAGATCAAATTGATATATTTATTTTATCTATTTGCCCATTTAAAAGAGTTATATAATCTTTTGGATTATCTACCATTTCTGGAATATCCGGATCAAATGGATTCTTAGATTTTTGTTCTAGCCACATCTCAGCCTTAGATAACCAATTATTTAGCTCTCCAACTAATGCATTATATTGATGTGTATGTTCCTCATATTCTGTAGCAATATCTTCATATAATTCTATATTTTTCTCAGAGATAGCGTCCATCTTTACCTTTCTGAGAGATTCAATTAGGTATATAATTGAATCTTGTAAGTCATCATAATCCTTACTAAAGTGCCGTGACAAAGAATCAAAAAGACTGCTTCATATAGGATTATCACAAAAGAAACATTTATTAAACTGATTTCTAGATTTATGAATATCAAAACCTTGCTTAACCCAAGTATTTAAGTTTTCATCAAGTCATCAGTCTATATCATCAGGATTTTTTAATCTTTCGAGTAGTTCTGATATAACATTCTTTCAAAGTAAACCTTTTGTTCTTTGAAATAAATCATCAAAGTTAATCGGAATTAATTTCTCCATGACTCGTTGTTCTGCCTTTGGAGTACCACTAATAATATTTTCATATCTTTTTTTATCCTCGTCTGTAAGTAACTTTTTAGTCAAAGCCTCAACTCAAACTTCATCTATTTTTTCTTTTACTCTACCTTTATTATATGAAAAATACCTATCTTGAATCTTCTTATTTGTTAGAGTTTGCGTAATTATTTGAGCCACTCAAATTCTAAAAGTATCCTCAGTTTGTATACAACTCTTTTTATAGTCTTCTTTCGTTTTATATTCCTTTTCTAAATCAGGAATCTTAGATATTAAATCATCGAGTTCTTTTCTTGTATCTATATCAACTTTACTTACATGAATAATAGGATTACAATAATCAGAGGAATTAAACGAGACATTTTCCTCGATAAAATCCTGATTAAAAACCCTTACTGAAATATTAGTATTTTCAACATCTTTATTTTTGAAAGATGTAAGATCATCATTTTCTATTTCAAATAACCCATTCTCTGGATATTGTGGAAAGTCAGTAGTTTTCTTCTCAATACTTGAGAAAATTCTTGAAATTGTTGTCTTTCAGCTTCAATTCCATCAGTATATTAGATTAAATTTATTAAATGATGGAACAGGATCATCCCAAGAAAAATCTTGATAAATTCAGAAATTCTTAAGTACTTTTATTTTTTTTATCATATCAATATTGCTTTAGATAAATTTATATTATTTTAGCCTTTAAAAGGTACTGTCTCTCTGTAATAAAATAATCATGTATGTCCTTATCAAAAAATAAGACATAATCACAGTTATCTCACTTCATAAAGAAATCACCTCAATCTCTTTTTCCCTTATAGACTTTTCACTTTTCAAAGTTTGGTAAATCCATCAGGGCTACATATCGCATTTCTTGTCTCGGGAGAGTTTCATATGTGTAATTTACGCCATTAATTCAGATAATTCATTCCATAATTCTTTTGTTAACGATATATTGTAAGATAATTTACTGAAACTTAGTGACAAAAGAGTGACATTTTCATGCATTTTTTCTTGCGTCCCATACCTGAGGCATTACTCTGGCTCTATTTTAGATTGTATATTATAATTTATATTGTATAATAATGTTTTCATTCGGATTCTCGCCACAACCACCAAAACTCGAAAAATAAAAAACTCATTCTAATGAATGAGTTTTTTGATTTTTCATGGTGGACCGTCCGGGGCTCGAACCCGGGACCTAAGGATTAAGAGTCCTGCGCTCTACCAACTGAGCTAACGATCCGTGTATCAGTGCAGAGACATAGGCATAGTGCAGAGTCTGAGCAAGAAAAAATTTTGGTGAGCAGAATATAGTGAACTTTTTTAAAAAAGCAAATTATTATGCATGGTTTTTGTAAAAAATCCGTCTCTGCATGTATCGTTCGATACTGATGAGGAGGACGAGGAGACCGAAGAGGTAGAGTCTGTAGGAGATTGTGACTGACTCTCGGACGGTAGTAGTCTCGTCTCAGAGTGACGCACTGATACTATCCCAGTAGCCATAGAGTGAACGAGCATTCTCTGCACGAAAATACGCTCCCCCGCTCCGTTCACTGAGTGTGCGCAGGAGCGCCTCATCGATATCACTCTGGAGTGGATCACCATTCTCGTCCTCGAGAGTGACGCGATTGCCGGTGTATGGATCTGTATAGGAGAGGATACCGCTCCCAGTTGTTCCGATAGCAATCGAGTATATCGGATATCCGAGACTGACAGTCTCCTCGAGGGCGACGAGTGGGTCGATACCGATATTGGCACGTCCGTCAGTGATGAGAACTATGGATGACTTCCCTGTTGCACCTGAGAGGGTCTCATTCGCGAGGAGGAGTGCATCACCGATAGCAGTACCAGAGAGTCATGGGAGTGACTGGCGGATGTAGGATGTATTGATGTTTTCGATTATCGACGATATACCCCGAGTATCCTGACTCCATGGCATAGAGAAAAAGGGCTTCCCCGCAAATACGATGAGTCAGAATCGGTCATTTTTGCGTTCGGAGATAAATGTTTTGATAGTATTCTTGGCGGCTTCGATACGACTCGGTGAGATGTCCTCTGCGAGCATGGAGCGTGAGATGTCGAGGATGAGGAGGATATTGTGTGTGGTTCGTTTTTCTACCTCTCGTGTGACAGTATATGTCGGTGCGATGATGAGGAACATGATAGACGTGACGATGGCGGCTCGTATCATCCAGAGGATATATATACGGAATGGGATTCGTCTATGCTCTCGCATGAGAGGATTGGGGAACTTGTATCCGATACGTTCACGCAAAAATACCCACCATACACTGAGGATGATGAACGTTACTATCACGATGATGAGGTATGGATTCATGATGCTAGTGGAGGGATGCTGTTATGCGTTCATTGTATACGGTCTTCTCTTCTGTAGAGAGGCGAGTTCACTGGTATTCATGGTGCTCGAGTTCGCGGATGATATCCGAGAGTCCAGGATGCTCTATATAGTGTGTGACTTCTTCTGCTGTGTGAGCAGTCGTATGATGTGGTCTATAGAGCTTTTCTAGGTAGATGCGGAGATTTGCAAGAGTCTTCTCGATGTACTCTGGGTGTATCGGATCGATGGGTGTGTAGATGATTGGTGTGGGTTTGGATTTTTGTACTTGCCTGAGCCTCACTACAGAGATATATCCTCATACGAATATGAGGACTATGGCTACTGCGATGATGAGTGATATGTGCCACTCCCCTATCCAGTATACAGGTCATGTCTGGAACAAGAGGGTATCCATTATCGAAAAAGCTTCAGAACAAAAGAAGTAAGACTCATAACCACCGCTACAGCGATGAGTGGGATAACTCCCGTAATAGTCACAGTGGGTATGAGTTGGTCTGTGACGTAGATGATGGCGACTGATATCACGAATGAAAAAAGTCCAAGCGTGATGATGCGGAGCGGGATTGATACGATGCGCAGGAGTGTCCCGAGGAATAGATTCACCACCGCGAGTACGATAGCAAAGAGAAGTGCAGACATGTATCAATTCGAAAAACTGATACCACCGATAACTCCAGACTGAGCAAATATATATATGGCGAGAGCTGATATGAGGAAGTGGATGAGGTATTTCATAGTTGTGAGCGTTAAAAATATAATATAACGATAAAATATATGATTTAGCAAGGTATTTTTCTCTGAATTCTATACATTTTTTGCAAAAATAAAAATTTTATGTTAGAGTTGGAGCATACTTTAATACTTTTTTACGTATATGTGACTTTTCGATAACATATTCCTCGATCAGGATACACCCACACAGATGCTCGATCCACTCCTCACTCCTGAGCAAAAGAAAGCCCAAGAAGAGAATGCTACTGCAGAAAAGTCTCAAAAAGAAGCATCTTCTACAGACGCTCCATCAACTGCGAATGCTGGATTCGATGCAATGATGAATCCGACAGCTACTCCTGAGAACAAAATAGAAGAAGTTCATCCAGACCATGCAGCTATCGATGCTGTGTCTTTTGATATCGGTGGAGTAGATATGCCAGGGGTCGATGGAGGAGCTACTAGTGATACTCCTGCTACTTCTGTCGGTGGAGGATTCCTCTCTGGAGGGACTGCTGCTCCGATGAGTGATTCTGCTGTTCCTGATCTGGGTATGGATTTTTCACTTGATGCTGCAACTCCTCCGACTGATATGTCGACCGTAACACTTGATTCATCTATTGCACTTGTACAAGGCGCTACAGCTGTGAGTTCTGATGCTATCGTAGGTGGTGCTGATAGTGCTATAGAGATTCACGCAGAGGAAGATGTACACCCAGATGAGGTGGCACTCATTGTCGCTACTGCAGATCACCCACCAGAGACCAACAATAATACTATTACTTCCCCTATTTCTGATATGACTACTGCTCCAACACTTGAGGCTCCACAGGCAACTGATACTGCTGGTGGAATATTTGATCTCCTTGGTTCTACGCCTTCTCCTGATATTCAGGTTGTATCCACAGAGCCTGTATCATCTACTCCTGTAGCTCAGGATAGTGCTCCTGTATTTGCATTTGATACTGCTACTTCCCCGGAGACAGCATCTGTCACTGTTGAGGCTGATGATATCGGGGTGATTGATTTTGACTCTACACATCTCGATGCGCGCGACTCTCTCCCGACAGTAAAAACAGAGGACGTAGTTGCTCGTATAGCACCATCTCATGAGCTCGATGCTTCGCTCCAGGAGATGCTCCAGGAATTCGTCACAAAACTCGAAAAGTTCAAGAGAGAAAATGGTGATGTAGATACTGAGATGCAGGAGCATCTTGCTTCTGTAGCGCAGGCACGAAAAGACCTCGAAGAGGAACATCGTGTTCGTCTCCTCGCTCTCGACTATCAGGAAAAGGCAATTCGCGAGAAGGGTGAGAAAAAGATTGCAGAAGAAAAACGTCTCGAGGGTATCATCCGCAATCTCAAAAAAGAGATGCAGTCATAAGTCGAAGTTGATTTTTCTCCTACAATCATTACACTCAAGTTCATGAATCGTATCCTATCAGTTCTCATCGTACTCATCATATCATTCCTGATTGCATCAATTGGGAATGTTTTTGCAGCTCCTGTAGATCTCTCCCCTTTTGATGATATTCGTAACTCGTCTATAACTGTCGATACAGGGACATCTGGGGATCCTGCCGTAGTTGGTCAGACTCTCGGACTCAAGATCCTCGCTATTGTGAAGGTAGGTGTATCATGAGCAGCACTCGTTTTTATGCTCATGGTGGGTGCATATATGGTGATATTCTCGGAGAACGAAGAACGTATCAAGACGCAGAAACGTCAGATCTTCTATGTTTTGATAGCGTTCTTGTTCCTCAACGTTCCATGAATCCTCATACAGGTCATGGCACCAAGTGAGGCGAGTAGTATTGGTATCGGTGGAGATACATGGCTCGATGGACTCACGAGTGTCTGGTATTGGGATGGACTCTCTCCTTTTGTTACCAATGTTCTGGGGTTCCTCAGAGTATTTGCATATGCTATTGCTCTCGTGATGTTGACGTGGTGATTTTTTCGTCTCATATTCTCTGCAGGAGATGAGGAGGCAGTGAAGTCAGCAAAAACTCGTGTTATCTACAGTGTTCTCGGACTCATATTCCTCCTCTTCGTCGATACCTGGTCTCAGGCAGTGATGGACACCAATATTATCAGATCACTCACCGGTGTGACTGGACGACTCTTCCAACTCGCGATATTCTTTGCTGGTCCATTTGCTGTATTTTTTCTCATCTATGGTGCATACTACTATATCACCTCTGCTGGAGACGAGGAACGTATCAAGAAAGGAAAAAACATCGTTATCAACACATTTATCGCGGGACTCATCCTTATTGCTGCTTATGCATTCCTCAGAGATCTTGCCAACTTTACTCTCTAGTATGAAAAAAACACTCCTCACTCTCATGTTCGTGCTCCTGGGATTCGTTCCAGTATTTTCTGTAGCTCATGCAGGAGATGCCACCCAGCAAGTCTATGTGACAGAGATTGTTCCAGGTGTTAGAGACTGTACCTGTGTAGCAGGATGTCAGCCTACCTCCCAGGTATATGAGAGAAAATATCAGTGTACAGTAGATAAGTGACTGACAGCATTCCAGAATCTCTTTGCCACTATTATTAGATGGTTCCTCTACATCGCTATGCTCATATGTGTGATGGCGCTCATCGGAATCGGTATCGCATGGTCATTTGCTGGGGCGGATGATGCCAAGGCAAAATCCTCTCTCAAAAAATGGTGAATCAATCTCCTCGTGGGACTCCTCATCCTCTTCATGTTCCGTCCGATACTCCAGTTCCTCGCTCCATGGATATACCAATAACTATAAAACCTCCAAAAATTGGAGGTTTTATTTTGAGGCAACTTGTATGTTTTGTCACCGAAAAAGTATCGATTGTGCTATTACTTTTGTTGGATACTGTATGTTTTCTGGAACATTTGGCATTCTGTATCAGCCGTTATAGATTCTGAGCGCATTTGTACGAGAATGTTTTTCATCATTGAGATGGTAGCTATAGAGCGCGAGTCATACTGATATATTTTCATAGGTTCAGCCACGTCTATATATAGACATATAGTTGGGATTTCATCGTAGCTTTGCAAAGAATCACTCTTGTCATGATACTTTTGCTGATCCTTGCTCTATAAAATTCTTGAGTCATCGGAGTATTCCTGGCATCACTTGGGCGAGTCATTCTGCTCATACAGGAGACCTGGCGAGAGTGTTGAATTCACTCTCTGTTGCCATGAGTCATAGAGCATCTTCATGTGGTATTTTGAGTGTTTTTGAGAGGTTAAAGATAGATAAGCGAACATCCTTATCTAGACTCATATAGTTATCGTATGCAACGAGGAATTTATTATATGTTTCCTTTGAAAATGTTTGCCTCATCGCAATATCAATACTTGGAGTATTTTTGATGAACTCTTGCTTTGCTTGTATGCTTGGCTTTGTAGTGATTGGTTTTTTCTGCTGATCTATACTTGGGAGTTTTCCGAGAGGTATTCATTCTATATTTCGAGGTTGTATTGCATGTATTTGTACTCTTGTATTTTCTTCTTGAGCAACCTTTTCTTTTATAAATTTTCAGAGCATATCCAATGATGCCTCAAATTCCTGGAAATTCTCAGGATTTTTCATGAGACGATTAACGAGCTTGTTCATTCATACTTGATCCTTTGAATCCTTCAGAGCATTCTCGATCCTCTCTTGGTATGCCGTATCTTTTCTCACAGCAAGATATGAGATTGGGTCATGGTATGTGTCTTTGTATATTCAATTTGTCATAACATAACTATACCACAATTCCCTGTATTCTTGCAAATATTTGCTCTTATTTTTTGTTTGAATTCTCAGAGGAAATAGATATAGTACCAGAGTACTTTTTCACCTATTTTTCTATGGCAAAAAAATCATTCAAGTCTCAGAAAAAATCGAAGCCAATATCTGACTTCCTCATCCCTACGATTATCGACAAGGTTGGTGGTCAGGAGCGCGCATATGATATCTACTCTCGTCTCCTCGAGGATCGTGTTATATTCCTCGGTGATGCTATCGATGCAGCTGTAGCCAATACCATCATCGCTCAGCTCCTCTATCTCGAGAAGGCAGACCCGAAGGCACCTATTACTCTCTACGTGAACTCTCCAGGTGGGCACGTGACAGCAGGGCTCGCGATCTATGATACGATGCAACATATCAAGCCTGATGTGATAACTGTCTGCGTCGGACTCGCAGCGTCTATGGGCTCTATCATCCTCGCAGGTGGTGCCAAGGGAAAGCGCTACGCACTCAAGCACTCTGAGATCATGATCCATCAGCCACTCGGTGGTATGGAGGGCCAGGCAATAGATATCAAGATCGCCGCAGATCATATCATCAAGACAGGTGAAGTCCTCTACAAGATACTCGCTAGCCACTCTGGACAAGATCTCGACAAGGTACGCAAGGACTGTGATCGTGATAACTATATGACTGCAGAAGAGGCAATGAAGTATGGTTTAATTGATAAGGTGTTATAAAAAGGTATTCAAATATGTGATATAATTTTCCTCCTGGAAGCGAACATCTTGTTCAATCAGCTAGTACGATAAACCCCTCTCGTATAATTGGTAACTGGTATGACCTTCTGTCTGATCCATTCCAAGTAATCAAGGAAAAGTGCAAGCCCACTCACCCAAAGGAATGAATTGAATGTAAGATTGATGAAATATGTTACCTTGCCTCAGAATTTTCATTAGATAAAATTGAGAGCCCGAGTTTTGCAAGTCCAGAAGATAAAGTCCTCAATAATCTAATATTAGATTCACAAGGAAGATTATTACAGCTATACTTCGCTTCTAACCGTTCAATAGAGGACTTATGATCAGGATTCTTTAAAATTATTGTCACCGAATATAGGTCTGGATGAGAAGTGGTGGCCAGAAAATTTGAGTCCCATCTATCTTAACCCGCATTCTCTTAAATTATATATAGTTAGTTTTTATGAACTCTGCCATCCAAAACCTCCTCCATAAGTGAGTCACTCGCATCATCGACAAGGAAAATCTCGAAAAGAAGCTCGCCTCCGGACAGAAGCTCGTCGTGAAGCTCGGTATCGATCCTGTAGCATCCAAGATCCATATAGGACACATGATACCATTCATGAAGCTCCGCCAATTCCAGGAGATGGGACATACTGCGGTCCTTCTTTTTGGTGATGCGACAGCTCAGGTTGGTGACACAAGTGACAAGGATGCAGAACGTCCGATGCTCACTCGCGAAGAGACCGAGGCACATGCTCGCGCATTTCTCGAGAAGTTCTCTCGTATTATCGATATATCCAAACTCGAGATCTACTACAATAGTGAATGACTCGACAAGGTGAACTTCGCAGGTGTGGGTGAACTTGCCAAGAACTTCTCTGTTGCTGAGATGCTCGATCGTGATACTTTCTCCAAGAGATACAAAGAATGAAAGCGTATCTCTCTCCAGGAGTTCCTCTACCCTATCATGCAGGGATATGACTCTGTAGCCATTGCAAAAAAATACTGAGCATGTGATGTCGAGCTCGGAGGCAACGATCAGTACTTCAACCTCCTAGCTGGCCGTACGCTCATGCATGCATTCGGACTACCGAAGCAGGACATCATGACGACAGAGCTCCTTATCGGAACTGACGGGGAGAAGATGAGCAAGAGTAAGCCGAATTGTATCCTCATCGATGATACCCCTTTTGATATGTATCAGAAGCTTATCAACGTGCGAGATGATCTCATCCTCCACTACTATGAACTTGCAACCGATATGACTCTCGAGCAAGTTGCCGAAGTGAAAAAGAGACTCGAATCAGGTGAACATCCGAATAAACTCAAGGAAGAACTCGCACAATACATCATCACGATGTATCATGGAAAACCATATGATGCGAATGATAAAAATAATGTAGAAGTATTTAGTCTTAGAGATTGAATTGTTCCTTGAATGCCAACAACCTGAATTCCAATTGCACAACTTCTTGTTCATATGTGATTTTGTTGAACCATGTGAGATGCAAGAAATGCCTTGAGTGGAGGAAGTGTAAGAGTAGATGGATTGGTAGTTTCTGATGCTAAATTCATGATTCGTCCAGAAGGTAAAGAGTATATACTCATCGAGATGGGGAAGAAAAAGGCAAAGAGGGTATCACTATAATCTATTACTTATGAATAATTCATGGGTTCTTATTCATCTAAATGAATCTAAAGATGAGCTTGATTCTATCATTAAAGAATATAATACTCTTGATGTGGCTGAGTTTTATGTCCGAATGCAACACCTATATCATCACCTAAATACTGCATTTAATTCAAGAGAATTGGATGAAGACGAATGTTTTGATCGTGCAGCAAAGGATGATATATTTTACTATGAAAAGGAAAAATTCCCTACTGATTTATTTTAATCCCTATCCCTTATGTCCTTCTCTCTCCTCTACGTCACACATCCCTCCAAGCCTGAAGCAGTCAGGGTAACTGTCGAACTCATGAATAGCAGGCTTATCGCGTGTGCGAACTACTATCCGATGGACTCAGTATATTGGTGGGAGTGACGACTCACGAGTGCGAGTGAAGTCATGACCATCTACAAGACTCGTACTGAGCATATAGCCGAAGTAGAAAAACTCATCCTCGCATCACACAAGTACGAAACCCCATGTATCATCCGGCTGGCTGAGGTCACAGCGAATACAGGATACGAACAATGGATACATGATGAGACTGATAGGATGAAGGGTACAGATCCGATTCCACAGAAGGGCGAATTCGATACACTTTTTTAACCCCACTTCCCTATGCTCGCATACGTACTCTCCTACATCTCCGGTATCCTCACGCTCCTCATCCTCGATGCAGTGATGATATGGTTCGTGATACTTCCGACATTCAAAAAATATATTCCAACATATCTCAATACAGATATGAACTTCGTGGCGGCGATAGCTTTTTATCTTCTCTATATCCTCGTATTACTCGTTCTCGTGATACTCCCAGGATACGAGAACAAGCTCTCACTCATGCAGGTGGTAGGAAAATCCGCACTTTTCTGATTCGGTGCGTATATGACCTATGAACTCACATCGATGAGCGTGATGAAGTGATGGAGTTGGAACATGGTAGCCATCGATACCGTCTGGTGAACACTCTTGACTGCTATTATCGGTGGAGTTATGTATGTAACGTATAAGTTTTTTATCTAATGCGTATATTTGCAATAGTAATATCTGCGATTATCCTGATAGGATTTGACCTGGGTTCCAAGTATTTTGTCGAAGAGAATCTCTTCGGTTCTGCCCAGGCTATATGTAACTCTCCTGAGACCAATAGTGCGGCAACTAGAGAGTATTGTGAGGATGATAGAGTATCACTTGTTGGTGAATATCTCGGTATCGAACTCTCATACAATACTGGAGTGGCCTTCTCACTTCCTATCCGAGGACTTGCTCTCCAGGTACTGACAGCCCTCCTGATCGCCGGGATTATCTATCAGTATATTCGTGAGGAATATACCAAAAAATCCAAGCTCCTCGATATCGGATATACACTCATACTTGCCTGAGCACTCTCGCATGCCTATGAACGTATATTTATCGGACATGTTGTGGACTTCATCGCGGTAAAATATTTTGCAATCCTGAACTTTGCGGATATATTTATCTCTATATGAGCTGGGTTGTTGATTATTTACTATCTATTCTATGGAACAGAATGCACTCGATAATATCACCGTCAGTACAGAGGAAGTCCTCGGTCCACCCAAGGTAGACGCTGTGGGTTTTTTTCTCATCAGTCTCCTCGCATTGGTGACGGGTTTTATCGTCTGAATTATCGTATTCCTCCTTGCATATGTATTTCTCGGGAATTTTTCTCTCCAGACTGGTGCATCTCCCATCATCCTCGCGATGATAGCAGTGTTCGGTACAACTATAGGTAATATCATCCTCACATACGGTCTCTGCAATATATTCCCTCATATATTCCGTGGATCCAAGACTCTCTATATACAGGTAACACTCTTCTCTGTAGTGCTCTATATCTGTATGTCGTTCGTGTATTTTGTGATAGATACACTCCCGTTCGAACCAGGTGCGATACTCGGGGTCTATGTTGCACATATCATATTCGATGTATTCTGAGTGGTACTCATCACAGGACTTCTCTCGATATATAGATATTCCCTCCTCGTATTTTATGCGAGTCTGGCATCACTCATATTCTCTGCACTCATTCCTGTATTTGCATTTTCAGAACTCACCACATCGACCAATACACTTTTTATATTTATGGCGTTTTCGGCACTTGTATTTTTTGTCACTACGTCTGTTGCCTACGGTATACTCGCACTCTACTATCGTCTCTATACGACTTCCGGATATGATCCACTTGGTAATACATTTTCTCGTATTATCGAGGAGGAACGTGAACTCGAAAAAACTGCTGAAAAAGAACTCTTCCAATAATATACTCCAACTATGCTCTCGCTCGTCCGCAAAACTCTCGAAATATACCTCCGTGAAAAACGCCTCATAACACAGTCAGACTTCCCTGCTGATATTGCAGAGTATTTTGGTCATCGGGATGCAGTATTCGTCACACTCTACCATGATGGTCGTGTAGTTGCCTCGAGTGGACGTATTACTTGTCAAAAAGAAAATAGTGTATTCGAGTGTATAGATAATACTCTCCTCTGTCTCAAGGATGAGAGATTTGCTCTCGCACTCCAGAATCCAGATATACTCTCACAGATTCGTATCCGTATTGATCTATTCGGCCCACAGGATAGACGAGTGCTCCAGTCTATCGATATGCTCGATGTCTCTCGAGAGTGAATCATGCTCCTCTCACAGAATCTTGGATTCCTCTCGGTAGTACTTCCTCATATGGCACATGTTGATCCGAGTCCACGTGGATACTTTTCTCTCGCGTGCAAGAAGATATGATATGATGAATCCAAACTCACTCCATCAGACTATGTTATCTATGGACTCAGAACCAAGGAGCTCACAGATCTCGTATAAAAAATAGCACCCTGAGTGCTATTTTTTCTTGGAATTATTGTATTTGCAATCATTTGCAATAGAGCAAGTATGGCATTTTGGTGCACGAGCTGTGCAGTGATATCGACCGAAGAGAACTATCGGATGATGGATAATCTTCTTCGTAGGAGTATCGAATACTGTATCGAGTTTTTTGTCGGTCTGTTCTGGGGTTTTTGTATCTACAACTCAGAGACGATTCATCACACGATGGATGTGTGTATCAACTCAGACATATGGCATATCATAGAGTACTGAGAGAACTACCTTGGCAGTCTTGACTCCGATGCCTGGGAATGTCTGTATGAGTTTTAGATCATTCGGGAGAATTCACTCATATTGTGTCGCGAGTATTGTTCCAGTTTCCTTGATGAATCTGGATTTATTACGAAAGAAGTTCACATATTTGAGGTGTTCCTCTATCTCCTCGATTGGCATATCTATAACGTCGCGAGCCTCTCTCACTCGCGCAAAAAATGGAGGCGTGATACGATTCACTTGCTTATCAGTTGTCTGGGCTGAGAGTATGACGGCGCAGAGGAGCTGAAAAGGTGTCTCATAGTCGAGTTCTATTTTCTTCCCTCAATAAGTATCTATCACGGGTTTGAGAATATTTTTCCAGTCTTTTTTCATAACTATTGAGGTCGGTAGGTATCTCCGTAGACACGGATAAGGTTGTTTTTGCAGGTTTCCTGATCTCTACAGGTGAAGAGTTTTTTGACGACTCGAGCATCTATGTAGGCATTGCTTCCATCTGTCAGTGCTTGGTTGTACTTGCCCACATAGGTTCTGATTCAGATGAGTTGGTTTTTGATATTTTCTATTTTTTTATTGTAGTCTCAGATATTTCCATCTGCCTCGAGTGTGAGGAGAATAGTAGTGCCACTTGTGAGTGTGAGGTGGAGCTCATTTTCTCGTGCAAAATACCGTAACTTGGATACCTTGGCATCTGGCCACTCGAGAGAAAATATCTCCATGATCCGAGTAATGAGGAGCATCTTCTCGTCGGATATAACCTGTTTGTAGTCAAAAAATACTTCTCCTTTGAGTGACTCGGATATTATCTCCATCTGTTTTAGTTCAGTTCCAGTTCCTCATGACTGGGTTGTCTTGGGTATGAGGACTCCATTTTCTGACATTCTCCATGTTCGCTCGAATCCAGTAATACGTGTCTCATAGACGATTGGGGATCCAGTCATAAGTACCTTGAGTCCACTCGGATAGAGCTTGTCTATACTTATGTGTGATATATTTTTGAGAGAATCCTTGAGTGTGAGGGCGACAGCCTCCTCATCGAGGAGGAATATGCTCTGTCAATATATATCCTCGATAGCTCTATATGCGACGCTGACATCAACTCACTCATTGCTTGCCTCGAGGAGTACATGACTCGGGCTCACTCGAAAATATGGTGACAACAATACAATATATCCAGAGAGCGCAATCAGGGTGATTCCTATATATGCGAGTATACGAGATTCTCGGAACCGTTCCCGCATGACTCATACGTGTTCTCAGAACATATTCGTATATGGAGCTATGGCTCGTTTTTTTCTCATGATAAAACCCGCACGGGAGGAGCGGTATTTGTCTGTGAGATCTTCTGAGAAGAGGTATTTTTGCTTTTTTTCTTCTTGTACTTGTTTTTTGAATTCTCTGTTTGATCTCTTTCCGAGATGTCCCTTGATTTTACTCAGAAAGTCCATACTGTTTGTCGAGAGAGTTTATGAGAGAGAGAATATCTTGATTGTTTTTTGTTTTTTTCTGAGCCTTGAATCTGATCTTCGGTGACCTACGGATAGCGATATCTTTTCCTATGTCGTGCATGATCTGTGTTGCGAGTGGGGCAAGGATTTTCGGAAGCGTTTTTTCTTCATCTTTATCACTCGATTGTAGATATATATCTGCATAGGACTCGTCACTCGATATATCTACGTCACTGATGGAGATAATTCCTGTTGTCACATCGTATTCCTGACAGAATCGGATGATATGTTCGCTGGCTATCTGGCGTATCGCCTCAGCGAGTCGTTCGTGGCGGAGTTTCATGGAGAGAATGGTTTAGTGATTATTCCAGTATAGGAAAAATTCGAGAAAAATAAAGGAACTATTGTTGTATGAGTTTTTTTAGATCATCCTTGAGTGGAGCCTCGAAGATGTAATCAGTACCGAAGAGATTGAATTCGAGCTTGTATGCATGGAGCCACTGACGAGTGAGTCAGAATTCTTCTCGTGCTTCTTGGTTGGATTTCTCATACCCGTAGGTCTTGTCCCCGATAATCGGGTACCCTATGGATGAGAGGTGTACGCGTATCTGATGTGTACGTCATGTGAGGAGATCAACCTCGAGAAGTGTATATCTGTCATGATAATATCACTTATTGCAAAACTTTGTTTTAGCGAGTTTTGGATTGATGGGATTCTCTGTTGTCATCTTCTTCCTATCATATGGGTCACGTCCGATGAATGACTCGATGTATCACTCAGTATCTTTTACTTTTCATACCACGAGTGCGAGGTATGTTTTTTGTATTGTTCGTTTTGCTATCTTGAGTTGGAGTGCGTGCATGGCTCGATCATTTTTGGCTATGATGATGAGTCAAGAGGTATCCTTATCGAGACGATGGACGATACCTGGTCGCTCGACTCAGTTGATGATAGAGGGTTGTTCATCACTTCGTATACCAAGAGTTTTGAAGTGATACAATAGTGCATTTACGAGTGTTCATCGTCTCCCCTCTTCTCCTGGGGTTGGGTGAGTATTGATACCTGCGTCTTTGTTCACTATCGCGAAGTCATCATTCTCGAATATGATATCGAGCGGCATATCCTCAGCAACGAGCTCCATCTGTTCGACTTTCCATTGTATCTCGATGACATCCCCTCGGTATATTTTTTTATTCTTGGTAAATGCTGCACCATTGCATGATATCTTCCCTTCTTCGATCATCTTTTGGAGATAGCTGCGTGACTTTTCGGGAAAAAGAGCCGACAGGTATGTGTCGACTCTTCTGGTTTCCCTTGCATCTGCCAGTACGCAGAATGAAGAAGTGATGTAGTTGTTTGAGGAACGCACGAATTTATTTTATAAATTGTATTACCATAGGGTAGGTATATCTCTCCCCTGCAAAGTGCTTCACAGCTCCAACTACCATGAGTATAATCCAGGCAATATAGAGTACTGGAAGTATGAATAATCCAACCAGTAAAAATATAGCGATGAATCCCGCAATGAAGTAGATGATAAAGCTCAGGTTAAAGTTGATGATATCATAGCAGATATCTTTTGCCTCACTCTTGAATTCCTTGTTCGTGAGCATGTATACTGCTACTCCGATAATACCGAGCATTCCTCCAGAGAGGAGGTTGGCTACGATATGTATGAGCTCGATTATTTTTATCTGTTCGAGAGAGGTTGCATCTGTAGTTTTTACTACAGGAGGAGTAGTGTTTTCCATATGGAGAGTTGATTAGATAGCCTTGCGCTCGTAACCACAGATCTCAGACTCTTCGAAGAATCGAGCAATCTCAGCTGTAGCATTCTCAACTGAATCAGAAGCATGGATGAGGTTGTAGCGGATAGTAGTTGCGAAGTCTGCACGAACTGTACCCATATCTGCCTGAGCTGGGTCTGTTGCTCCACAGAGCTGACGCATACCACCAACTGCATTGTCACCCTCGACAATCATGAATACTACAGGACCCATAGTCATGTAGGCAACAATCTCAGGGTAAAAAGGCTTCGAAGTAAGGTGTCCGTAGTGCTCGTCGAGCTTTGCCTGAGAGACGAGAGCCATCTTCATAGCGACGATCTTGAACCCGCGCTGTTCGATGCGAGTAGTAACCTGACCGATAAGACCACGATGAACTGTATCTGGCTTGAGGATGATGAGTGAACGTTCTGCCATAGAATAATAGAAAGATAATAAAGTGCGCTTATAATACAGAAAATATGCAAAAAGCAAGGGAATTTTACTCTTCCTTTTTCTCCTGTTTTTCTCTCCTATATCATTCCACGAAGGATATTATTTTTATCTTGTTGGCAACATTGTTCTCCCATTTCCCAACCAGACCAATACTGATGATGATGCACTTGTCTTCGAGGTAGTCGATATCGAGCTTGTACTTGTGTCCGATATATGTTTGGAAGTTACCACAATTTTTCTTTGAGAGTGTTGGAAGTATCTCTCAGAGATATTTTTCGAGACTTCCCATAAAATCCTGAAACTCGAATGTAAAGTCTCTTGTCTTATATGGTATCTTGATGAGTTCCTTGCGAATACTATTGGCATGGAGGTCTTCTTTTCTGATAGATTCTGTGATGAGCTTGTGTCCTGGGATCACGAACATACGACCTGTACTATCACCGTCATTGTCCTTGCCAAGGATACCTATGGAGAATATTCTGATGTAGATAATCTGTCCCTGTATATCTCATACCCCGATAGTATCACCGATATGATACTGCCTGAGTACGAAAAAGAATGCCAAAATCGAGAGTATAAAATCCTTCAATGTGATGATGAGTGCACCGATTCCCACCGCGAGGAAGCTAAAACTGCCACCATTCTTGAATGTCATGATAACGAAAAGAATCGCAATAACTGAGAGCGCACGTACTACATCGATAACCTGTATCTTGCGGTAATAGTTCAGATAGTATTCTGCATGCTTCTGGTCGGTGGAATTATCATACTGGGAGAATATCGACTTCTTCATACGAGACTTCACCGCGCGCGAGACTATCTCAATGATGACTCCTATCATGACGACGGTGAATACGGGTCACTCAGATGCTATAAAAGCGGAAACAATCTCAAAAAGAGAATTCATAGGCTGGAAGATTAGGATACGTTCAGGGTAAGAGAGTCAAGTAAGAAGTATAGAAGAGGAAAAATAATCTCCAATTGGAGATTATTTTTGTTTATTGAGTTGCTCTTCTTTCTCTAAAGTCAACTGATACAAGTGCTCTTTTGAGTGATTTCTTATCATCTATGAATCTTCATCAAACTATTGCATTTGTACGATCTTCCACACTTCATAAAGGCATATCTTTTCTATGTAAATTCCTTAAGGCATTCAATAAGCGCTCATCAATTTTTTTTAAATCGGGTGCAAATATAACCTCATATTGATATTGTGTATACTTAGAGTAATTGTTAATAAAGAAAATCTTAGCATCACCATCTTCTCTAAATCAACGATATTTTTTTATTCCAAATAATGGTCATCTATTATGAACCATCTCAAGAACTTCATTGCGTAAGTTTTGGGATTTTTTTCGTTCTATTGATTCTTGTGCTATAGCGGATATTCCAAGCTCATCCGATATTCTTTGAGTTGTACTCATTATGAGATCTCTTACATTCTTAGTACCCCCTCATTCAATTGATTGTAGTTGTTTTAATGCATCTGTAAGTATTTTTTCAAACAGTTCGTTCATATAGTTAGATTTTATTTGTTTGATTCCAAGTTAAAGCTACTTTTATTATATTTAAATATATATTATTTCAAGTATTTAATTTTTGTAAATTATCCTGAATAAGCTTATTTTTTGAGTATATTCACGAATGTCTCACTTGGAATCGAGACCTTTCCAAATTGTTTCATCTTTTTCTTACCTTCCTTCTGTTTCTCGAGAAGCTTGCGCTTGCGAGTGATGTCTCATCCATAGAGCTTGGCGGTCACATCCTTGCGCAGAGCGGATATATCCTCACGAGCGACGACATCATTGCCGACTGCTGCCTGGATAGCGATAGCGAATTGGGCTTTTGGGATATTTTCCTTCAGCTTCTCGCATATTCGTCCACCGAGATAGCGAGCACGTGTGCGGTGCACCATAGCAGAGAATGCATCGACTACTTCGCCTGCTACGCGGATATCCATCTTGACTATATCATCCATCTTGTACCTGAGTGGCTCATAGTGGAGGCTCGCATATCCAGATGAGAGTGACTTTAGATCGTCATAGAAGTCTCACACAAGCTCACTCATCGGTACTTCATAGTGGAGTACGATACGATTGGCATCGAGATAAGTCTGGTTTTTGAATATTCCTCTGCGCTCCTGTGCGAGATTCATGAGGTTTCCGATATAGTCGTTCGGCGTGATCATCTCCACCTTGGCAATTGGTTCCTCTATATGGACGTAGGTTCCAGGTTTTGGGAGGTCTTCTGGATTGGATATATAGAGATATGTATAGACTTGACCGTCTGCGAGACTACTGCCACTTCCCTCTCCACGGATATCATTCTCATCTTCTGTATTGATAAAGCCTCCGATATCTCGTGAATATCTGACAACTTCAGGATGCGCACGAGGATAGTCTGCAGACTTGTCTCACTGGATGAGGACTTTGTACGTTACCTGCGGGCTCGTGATGATGACGTCCATATCGTGTTCGCGCCAGAGACGTTCCTTCACTATATCGAGATGGAGGAGTCCGAGGAACCCACAACGGAATCCATATCCGAGTGCGGGTGACGCCTCGTGTTCAGTGACGAGTGATGAGTCGTTGAGCATGAGCTTCTCCATGGCGTCCTTCATCTTTGGATATTCGTCTGTCTCGACGGGGAATATTCCTGCGAAGATATATGGAGTAATGCGCTTGAATCCCTTGATAGCATGCTTGGACTCAGGATGTCCTGCAAATACTGTATCACCGACGCGAGCCTCGGCGATGGACTTGAGCCCTGTTACGACATATCCGATTTCTCATTCGTAGAGGGCTTCTTTTGGAGTGTATTTTGGACGAAAACATCCAACCTCGAGTACCTCTATCTTGGCACCTGTATTGATGAATTCGAGTTTATCTCACTTTTTTATCTCTCATGAGAAGAGCTTGAGATACACAACAACGCCCTTGTATGGATCGTACTGTGAGTCGAATATGAGTGCTTTGGTGGTTCCGTCATGCTGAGCTTGCGAAGCATCCAGAGTCCCTGGATCCTTCGTTTCACTCAGGATGACGGGGACAAAGTTTGATTCATTATCTAGCTTCTTCGGCTCAGGAATACGCTCGATAACCGCATCGAGGATTGCCTCGACATTGATTCCTGTTTTTGCGGATACAGGGATGATATCTTCCTTCTTGCAGCCGAGGAGATTCATGACTTCTTCGCTCACACGATCCACATCTGCAGATGGGAGGTCTATTTTATTCAAAACCGGAATAATCTCGAGGTCGTTCTCCATCGCGAGGTAGACATTGGAGAGGGTCTGAGCCTCGATTCCCTGACTCGCATCCACGACGAGGATAGCTCATTCGACAGATGCGAGAGAGCGTGATACTTCGTATTGGAAGTCGACATGCCCCGGAGTATCGATGAGGTTGAGCTCGACTCACTTCCACTCCATACGTACGGGAGTGAGCTTGATGGTGATACCACGTTCGCGCTCGAGATCCATGTTATCGAGGGTCTGAGATTGGATTTCTCGTTTTTCTAGGGTTCCAGTTATCTCCATGAGTCGGTCTGCGAGTGTAGACTTACCATGGTCGATGTGAGCAATGATACAGAAGTTGCGGATAGATGATGGCTTGGACATGTATAATGTTACTTAGTTATAATGCTGATATTGTCACTATTTGATTCTAGAATTATCCATAAGGCCTCTTTTATTTTATTAACAGATTCCTCTGAAATACCGATACTTGTAAATATATATTTTGTAGGATTTACTGCAGAATCCGTACTCTGTGAGTAACCTCAAATTATCTTCAGGAGAGTTGATTTTATTGTCTGAACTACTCGTGAAAACTCTTTTGGTTTATTTTCATCGAGTCTGTATGTGATTTCTAGAGTTAACATGTCGCGTAATATAGCGAAAAAATGAGAAAAAGCAAAAAAGTTGACAAAAATATTTGCAAAGTTAAAAAATATATGTTAAGATACTCGTGTCTTATATCAATAACCAATACAAATATGCTCAAACATATCAAGACAGACGTTAAGTCAAACCGCGAATTTATCGCTACTCGTGGACACATGCTCTCATTTCTTCTTGGAGCATTTGCTGCTGCACTCTGGATCCACGTATTCCGTGAACCAATCAGTGCTGATATGCTCACTTACCTTACGTCTCACCTCGGATAATATGTTATCCACAAAAAATCTCCCGAAATTCGGGAGATTTTTTTTAGAAATCCCAGCTTCCTGCCATGTTTGAACTCTGTGTGTAGTTGATAACCGTTGTCTCGAAGAAGTTTCATTTATCAGCATTTGGATCCTGGAGTCTGTCGAGGTGCTTGTATGGATTAGATATAGCGTCTGGATAAAGAGGATCGATTCCGAGCATTGCGAGACGTTGATTGGCGAGCCAACGAGTATAACTCTCTGTTGTTTCTCAGTTGATACCTGGGATACGATTTCCGAGGATATGTTTGGACCACTCGATCTCCTGCTTCACAGCAGTGTCCATCATCGTTTTTACTACTTCTTCGTTGTATATCTCTGGGAATTCGCGACGAATCTCCTTGATAATATTGGCAAATATCGTCACATGCGTGAGCTCATCACGACGGATGTACGCAATCATACGGCCAGTTGCTGGCATCTTCATATGATCAACCAGTGTATCGAAGAATGCAAATCCGTTGTAGAAGTAGATCGACTCGAGGAGGAAGTTGGCAACAACTCCACGGAAGAAACTCGCATCTGTAGGGTTATCGATGAAGTCCTGATATATCTGACCTATATACTTGTTGCGTTCGAGGAGGATAGTATTCTCACGCCAGAAGTAGTATATCTCGTCACGTTCCTCAGGTGATACAACAGACTCGAGTATTGTCGCATATGACTGAGAGTGTATTGCCTCCTGGTATGCCTGGATAGAGAGAATGAGATTGACCTCTGGACTCGTGATATAGTCGTTAAAATTCGGGAGATTCACTGTCTGGATAGAGTCGAGGAATATGAGGAATGAGAGAATTCCCTTGTATGCACGCTGTTCATCAGCGTTGAGTACACTCGAGAAGTCACGTTGATCGTCCTTGAGTCCAGAGACTTTTTCTGGAAGCCAAAAATTCCCAACCATTACCTGATAGAGGCTCTTTGCCCATGGATATTTTACACTATTAAGGTTAAAAAGTCCTGTAGTAGAACCCTTGATAATCGTACGAGCATTTACATCATCATTCCCTGCTGGATTGAATATGAGATTTTTTGCAATAAAAGAAGAATCCTGTGTCGACATATAGTGGTTGGTTAACTGATATGGATACAAGATATAGTATCTTTTTTATCTAAAATGCAAGTATTTTTTTGAGTTTTATTCTTGACGTTATGATATTTGCATAATTTTTATTTTTATGATAGGTTATCATATATATTCCATAACTATATATGCAAAATATGTCACCGATGCGCAGAGAATTCATCTATGAGATATGGCCAATATTCCGTGAGTCACTCCAGAGTCTCCTCCCTGTTGTATTGATTATTGGTTTTTTTCAGGCTCTAGTATTCCAGTCTATCCCTCATAATATAGGATGGATACTCCTCTGAGTGGTGGTTGTATGGCTCGGACTCTCTACATTCCTCGTCTGACTCAAATATGGGATATTCCCTATGGGTGCAGGACTCACGGATGAGTTTATCCGACGAAAACAATACAAGCTCATATTGGTATTTGGTTTTCTCGTAGGATTCGCTGCAACCATCACAGAGCCGACACTCTTCGTCATCGCACAGAAGGCATCTGTTGCAAGTGCTGGTCGTATCGATGAGACGATACTCCGTTATGTTGTAGCACTCGCTGTATGAGTTGGAGTATTTGTGGGTCTCTGGCGCATCATCCGAGGTATACCACTGAGATATGTATTCCTCGCGACACACTCACTCCTTGTTATCGCCACTGTATTCACTCCTCGCGAGATAGTCGGACTCTCCTATGACCTCGGATGAGCATCAGTATCGACCATCACGGTCCCTCTCCTGGCTGCTATCGGTATGGCACTCTCGATGAATATCAAGTGACGTTCTCCAGTTGTCGATGGATTCGGTCTTATTGCTATCGCTTCTGTTATCTCCATGTTCTTCGTGAAGGTATATGGTATTATTGTGTTTAATTTTCTCCCTCCTCCAGAGCTCGTCACATCTACTATACAGACTACGACATCCTCACTCTACACACTCGAGTCACTCTTCGCATGACTCATGCGAACTATACGAGATATTCTCCCGATTATTGTCATCATATTCGTATTCCAGTATATTGTCCTCAGGAAAAAATCCACTCTCAGAGAACTCGCTATCAATGTCGCTTGAATCTGGGGAGCAATATTTTGACTCTATGCATTTCTCGTCTGACTTGATATAGGGCTACTGAGTCTCGGGGATCAGATGGCGACAGCTTTTTCACTCAAGTGAGATGTGCTCCTCATCTACCTCTTCGCATTCTGTATCGGATTCGGTACGAGTATTGCAGAACCAGGGGTACTGACAGTCGTCAAAAAAGTCTCCGAGCTCTCAGAATGACGTATCAATGCTCTCGTCATGCGCCTCCTCATTGCTCTCGGTGTTGGTATCTGACTCCTCCTCGCGAGTTATAGGCTCATCCATGGGCTCGATATCGGACCGATATTCATCGTCGGATATATCACAGTCGTCTGACTCACTCTCCTCATCCCAAAACATATTATTGCTCTCGCATTCGATAGTGGAACTATCACGACATCGACCATCACAGTTCCGATCATCGCATCGCTCGCTCTTGGTCTCGCGACCAATATGTCTCCTGGTGATGCTATGGTTGAGGGATTTGGTATGATTGGTTTTGCTTGTCTCTTTCCTATCATCATGATCATGGCATATACGGTTCTCGTAGAGTCCTGGTATAATAGAAAATCTCCTAAATAGTAGGAGATTTTTTTGATTTTGTTGTTGTTTTCTTTGGTGCAGACTGTATCGTGTGCGTGTTCTCTATGATTGCTTCGACATCAGCCTCGACCTCGTGGATATCTTTGCGGATGGCATCGATACGCATATCGTGTTCGCGGTCTTTTGCACGGAGTTTTTCTATATTGTTCTGGTAGAGGAGCGTCATCACATAGAGAAAAAGTGGCACATAAAATACAGCATACATCATTGTCACGATCTTGCCTCCAACAGTGAGTGGTACAAGATCACCGAATCAGATAGTTGCTGTCGTGATAACGGTAAAATAAAAGGCATTAAAATAACTCTCTCCAATTGGATGTCATGCCTCAAAATACTTCAGTGCTACTGTTCCGAGTGCCCACGAGAGGAGGAATATGAGGCTAATAAGTCTGAGCTTCTGTGAGTGGTGCGGGAGGAGTGACATAGGGTATGGTTATGTTTTCTAGTATATATAAAAACCCGAAAACTCCAGTAAACTTTTTGCAAAAAAAGAAGTCTTGTCTAGTATGAGTGTATATTCTTTTATTTACCCTATGCTCTCAGGACTCTCTGGACTCCGCGGACTCGCAGCCCTTATCGTCGTGTACTATCATCTCAGTCAGCATCGTACAACCGTCTGACTCTCACCACTCAGCTGGGATATCTACCAATTCACGGAACATCTCGTATTTGTCGTGAGTGTATTTTTTATACTGTCAGGATTTTTTCGTTCACTCTCGTACCTGAAAAAACTCGAAAAGAATGAAAAAGTTCCAGAGTTTTTTCCTTCACTAAAAGACAGATTTCTCCGCATTGCTCCATCATACTATCTCGCGCTCATCGTGAGCCTCATCTATGTTGTATATATGAGTGGACTCACATGGGAAATAGTAGTTCGGCTCTTCTCTGGAGTGTTGTTCCTGAACTGGGTATCAGTAGCTACATTCTTCCCAGTGGATCATAACTGACCACTCTGGTTCGTGGCGTATGATATGCTCGGTTGGATACTTGTCTCTGTTTTCATGATGGTGGTTGCCCGAGTTGGGAAGAGATACTTCTTTTTTCTCTTTGCTGTCACTTGTGGAATTCTCCTCCTCGGACACTATGGATGGATATCACTCCCATGGTGACATGCTGAATGAGTTGCTGGTATGTGGTTCCCGACGTACAATCCTCTCCTCTTCGGACTCCACTTCATGCTCGGAGTACTCGGTGGATATATCGTGACACATATAAAAAATAAAAGTATATTGTACGATGCCTTATCCCTTGGTATAATTGCCCTCCTCGGATACTTCCTCTGGGATATCCGTGCGAGTGATGACTGGAGTTATTCGTGGCCGGTATGACCGTATCACTTCCCTCTTGTGCCAGTTCTCATCATGGGACTTGTTATCGCGCTTCCATTCACTCGATATATCTGACGCATCCTCGATAATAGATTCCTCGTATTCTACTCGGGGATATCGTATGCACTCTACCTCTTCCACGCACTTATCATCGTCCTTCTGAGACAATATGTATTCCAGGGAGTACAGCTCGATATGGATGTATGGATATGATTCTCTCTCGTGGTACTCGTTCTCTCTACTGCTCTCGCATACACTCTGACGAAGTGGTATGAGCCGAGATTCGGAAGGAGATAGTTAGGATTACTTGGTATTAAAGTCTCCAACTATAGCGTATATTAAATCAATAATATCGTCCTCTGCTATCCTGGTGATTTTTGCGATGTAACCTCTTGAGAGTCTCACTTTTCAGTCCTCTATCGTTACATCTTTTTCTTTTGGTATATTATTTTCTAATGTTGTTTTCCATCCTTTGTTTGGACATTTCGTGATTCTCGATTGGTAGTATGATTCAAATTCTTGATATGTAGTTTTCTCCGTTTCGAGAGCGGGGCCTTTCCTTTTTAGATTAATTTTGTCTATCTTGGATGCTATATCTTCTCGTGGTATTCACTCCTGGTTATACTTCACTCAAAAAGACTCTTCAATCAGTTTTATTCAGTCCTCTACATCAGTGACTCACACAAGATGAGCCAATGAATTCCT
>JALQWG010000010.1:44884-46317 GCA_023260135.1 Candidatus Altimarinota bacterium
ACTCAAAAAGACTCTTCAATCAGTTTTATTCAGTCCTCTACATCAGTGACTCACACAAGATGAGCCAATGAATTCCTTCCACCAACATCTAGATTGGTCGGGAGAAAATATTCTCAATCTAATATAACATGAACTTTTGCTCTATATACATTTGCATGAATCATCTGAACCATACGTGAATAGAGTTGTTTTGCGGTCAGCCCCGGTAGATTATCTATGATCTCTTGGACTATTCCGCTAATTTCTGGGAGCCGCTCTCTTGGAATAAAATGGTTTATTCGATACGCTGTTGTATTTTTATTAACTGTAACCATTGAATATATTTAAATTTTAATTATTTTAAAATTTAAATATACTTTGTCAAATAATTTATACATCTCTATTTAGGAATTTGTATTTCAGATTTTGCGCTCTTCTATTTTTCTTGCGAGAACCTGTTTCATATAATGTTTTAGGCCTATCGATACTGATGCTCAGGATAGTATATCAAGGGCATCTAACTGTATCTCTCGTCGCTGTATCTCTATCTCTAGGGGATCACTGGAGGAGATAATAGGTGTATTCATAACTCTCACGGTTGCTATAGTGATACTTGCGCTGAGTTCTGCTATCTCTCGCTTGAGTTCTTCTATACTCATATCCTCTATCCATGGAAAGTACTGCGAATCAAATCATGTCCTCATAGACATGAGGAGTGCTACTTTTTCTACTATACCAATAGTCTCACGCATGAGGCGATCTATTCTTTGTTGGATAGTTGGGGTTTTTGTGAGCTCGATGAGTGTTCGTTGCGTTGAATGCATTATATATAAAATAATTAAGACTATAATATAGTCAATATTATGTTCTCTCATATTTTTTAGAGAGCAATGTATCAACGGAGAAATGTTTGAATTATTTAAAAAATTTCCATGAATCAAACTGTCGATATCCAGCCCTGAGGAACATGTTTATAGAAAATATATTATTTTTATCACTAAGATATCAGAAACATCCATATATTTTCTGCCTATTTAACTCCTCTGCTTCCAATAGAAGCTTTGTTCATAGCCCATTTCCAAAATAATCCTCGTGAATCTCTACGAATCATATCTTGAGTTTGCGAATATCAGGAGGAATGGAGTATGTTAGTGCTCATGCTATATCGGCTCATACACGTGTTATGATAGTATATACACCATGTTCCGCACTCTCTCTATATGCAATTGGTTTTGCTGAAAAATATGGACTCTCAGGAAACCTGATTCCAAGCTCATGTGTATCTGGTGTACAATCAAAAGTTACTATTGACATAAATTATTTATAATAATCAACCCTATTCTCTTGCTACGTTCTCGTACTCCATCCAGGAAAAGGAAAATCCACCGGGGAGGTGGATTACTTGCTTATCTGATGCATGAGTCTCTGGAGATATCATTCATCTGTTGTTGAGG
>JALQWG010000011.1 GCA_023260135.1 Candidatus Altimarinota bacterium
TTTGCATCTACTGGTGCCTCTGATCAGCTCAATATCTGAAATTGGATATATGGTAATGCTGGGAATATAGGTATAGGCGCTCCTGTACCTGCACATAGACTCGATGTGCTTGGGGGGGATGCAATTGTTCGTGCTTGAAGTGGTTTTTGTCTTGGTATGACTGCATCAGGATGTGTGTATGACTGGACAGATCTCAACTCTATCGTTCGTAGTATGGGTACTCCAGGATATATAGCAAAGTTTAATAGCGGTTGACTTATTGATAACTCACAACTTTTTGAGACTGGTGGAAAACTCTATATAGGAGATATCCCATGAATTATCTCAGGTGGTGCAACTATCTGATATGTAACTATTGAGGCGAATGGTAGTACTAACTCTGCGAATCCATTTCTTACTCTCTCTGAGAATTGAGGACAAGAATGTCGTCTCTGGATCAATGGAGCTAATAAGCTCTGATCTAACTGTACTTGGACAGCTGGACTCGGAGGATCGTATGATCCTCATCAGATCATAAAAGCTGATTCCGCTTGAACCGATCTCACTGGATCCATACTTTATAATGTTGGAAATAATCTTGGAGTTGGAACTTCATCGCCTTCTACCAATCTCCATGTATCTGGATCTACTATGATTACTGGAAATCTGAGTCTATCTGGGCAGATAACTATTGCGGGTGGTACACCAGGTGCATGAAAGATTCTTACTTCCAATGCTACAGGTCTTGCTACATGGACAACAGGATTCTCTGGTACAACTACAGCATCTGGTATCACTGGTGGTACACAGAACTATATACCAAAATTTGGTACCGGTGGGAATGGACTCATCCTCTCTCAGTTTTTTGATAGTGGAACTGGGGTTGGTATCGGTACAACAGCTCCTGGTAGTAGATTCGAGATATGGAGTGGCGCGGTGACACTTTTTCATACTCGATGAACGAATAATATAGGACTCTGACTCTCGTCAACGCGCTACCAGACATCTGGTACTGCCAATGTTGGTATTGGTAATAGCTCTCTGCGATCTCTCACAACGGGTTACAGTAATACTGCTATTGGTGATAGTGCATGATACAATACGACTACAGGGTATTTTAACTCATCTCTTGGTGTACAGGCACTCTATAGTAATAGTATCGGTACATGGAATGTGGCACTCGGAACTCAGGCTCTCTGGACCAATCTCTCAGGAAACTACAATATAGCTATCGGAGGTCAGGCACTCTATCTCAACTCTGCCAATAGCAATAGTATAGCGATCGGGTACCAGGCACTCAGGGCGAGTACTGCAAATGATAACATAGCTATATGATACACTGCAGGATCTACTATCACTACAGGCTCTAACAATATACTCATAGGAAATAATACAACTCCACAACTCGGAAATACAACATCGAATCAGCTCAATATCGGTAACTGGATCTATGGAAACAACGGTGCCATATCTCTCGGAAAAACTACGATGGGGTCTGGTGGATACCGCCTCGATGTAGCAAACTGATTTGTGAACTCTGCATCAGGATACTGTATCAATAATGTCTGTATACCGAATTGGTCATGAATATTTGATGCCATCAATGGTGCAGGAAACTATATACCAAAATGGAATACTTCTGGTACATGACTCGTTGCATCTCGTATCTCTGATAATGGAACAGATATAGCCATATCATCTGGTGCTCTCCAACAGATAACGATCACTCCAGCCAATCAAGCAGACTACCAACAGGTAATCATCTCAACAGGTGGAGTGCTCAAAAAGGGTCTCACAACCCGTGAGAAGCTTCGTATATTTGCAGTATCTGACTATGGTGCTAACAACGATTCTGTGAGTATACAACAACTCTGTTTTGATACGTCTACAAACTCTGCATGTAGAGGTTCTGCTGCTGATAATCCACTCTCGAATGTCCCGAATTTTAATGATATAGATACAAAGTCATATACTGGTGGAATTGGTGAGTATTTTCCTGCAACAGCGACTCGTCCTCCTATGTTTGTATCATACTATACTGGTACTTACATGATCGTAAATAGTTATACGTTCCACAATACATCATTCTCAACATCAGATCTCGGGTGTAATGTATTCCCATATTATAGTCTCTATACCAATAGTGGATCCATACCGAATCTCGCGAAATATGACGCAACAGCACCAGTTATATTTACTATCAACAATAGTACGGCAATATCCAATGTATACTCATCGACGAATCTCTCCCTCCCAACACAGAAGACAACTCGTGTGGGTTCACAGTTTATCTCCAACGTATTTATGACCCCAGGTCAGGCGCTCCTCATGACTATCTGAGTCCAGAGTTGTGCGAGTCGTGCAGATAGAGCCATGGCACTTGTGGTTAATGATCAGAAAAAGATGACATTGAGTATTACAGAACTCTAAAAAAGAAGGTCCTATGACCTTCTTTTTTTCTTGCGTGCGAATTTTTCTTTGATTCTTCTGGCTTCTACTACTCAGAGTTTTTCCTCGAGAACGAGATCGAGTTCCCCCTCAGCGTCGAATAGTGACATGTCGAGTGATATTCACTTTTCTCGCTTGTACCTATAGTCATCATAGTTTCCATATGATATCATGAGTTCACCGTCTTCTATGATCCAGAGATGACTCGATACCTTGTTCACGAAGTATCTATCATGTGATATGAAGAGGATACTGCCAGGATATCATCTGATTGCTTGTTCGAGTGCCTCACGAGTCTCGTAGTCGAGATGATTCGTTGGCTCATCGAGTATGAGAATATTAGATGTATCATATCATGGTATGAGATTTCCATATTCATCCACTTGTTTTTTCCAGGCACTAGGGTTCTGTCCGAGGATACAGAAGAGGAGTCTCGATCGTTCTCATCCTGAGAGATTTTGTACTCGTTTTTCTGTATCGAAGTAGTCGAATCCATATGTTCCGATAACTCATCCGACTCGTTCCTTGGTGTAGTCGAGTCCATGGAGGTGAAAATTTTCATATATGGTCTTTTCTGTATCGAGTGACTCATGGAGTTGTGAGAAGTAGAGTATTCGAGCATTTTCATGGATATGTACATATCATTCTAGGGACTTGATATCTCCGAGGAGTGTTTTTATGAGTGTACTTTTTCAGACTCAGTTTTCACCGACGATACCAATACGATCTCATTTGTTTAGGATTGCATGACGAATATAGAAGAGTGGTTCCTTGCGTCCGATGAATGCATCTTCCATCTTGATGAGTGTCTCGGGTCCATGTTTGTCAAAAGGGAACTGGAACTTGACTCACTCTCGGATCGTTGGTTTTTCGAGGAGTTCTACTTTTTCGAGTTGTTTTTCGCGGCTTTTTGCGAATCCTGCACGTGATCCTGCACGGAATCGGTTAATGAGTTCCTTTTCACTCTCGAGCATCGTCTGTTGTTCATCATAGAGCTTGAGAGATTTCTCGAGTTGTTTTTTCTTTTCTATGACTGAATCAGAGTAGTTTCCTGCGTAGTGTGTGATTCCGTTTTTTCCTATGACTTCGATGACATGTGTACAGGTCTCATCGAGGAACTCTCGATCATGTGATACAATGAGATATCATCATTTCCATGTTTCACAGAGGTATTTTTCGAGCCATTCGACACTCGTGAGATCGATGAAGTTGGTTGGTTCATCGAGGAGGAGAAAATTTGGCTTTGAGAGGAGTATCTTCGCGAGTCCTATCTTGGTTCGCTCACCCCCAGAGACTTCTGAGAGTTTTTTCTCGAGGAGGTGAAAAATCCCGATACCACGAGCAACGCGTTCAACCTCATTTTCATATGTATATCCTCCGAGGAGCTTGTATCTCTCCAGGGCATCAGTGTATGCATCGTATTCTCATGTCTCACTCATTCTCTCTTCTTCTTTTTTGATCGTGTCTTCGAGTTCTCGTATTTCACGGAATGCATTTTTGAGTTCATCACGTATACTTGTGCTCTCATCCATGAAGTGTATCTGTTCGAGGTAGCCGAGAGTGATGCCTCATATATTCTCTATTGATCCAGTATATTCAGTAATAACTCATGATACTATTTTCATGAGTGTGCTTTTTCCTATGCCATTCGGTCCGATGAGTGCAATTCTGTCAGATGCATTGATAATAGTATGAATATTACCAATTATGACTTCGCCATCTCGTTCGAACGTATCAATGTTGATATTGAGATGATTCATAATATAAGCAAAAAACCTTCCCATGAGGAAGGTTTTTTAGATTTGTATGGCTCCCCAAACTGGATTCGAACCAGTGACCTCCCGGTTAACAGCCGATTGCTCTACCGCTGAGCTATTGGGGAATATATGCGGAACGGGAGCATATTATGAAACTCTCACAAAAAGTCAAAATTTTTTAGAAAAATCTCACAAAAAATAAGAGCACATACTAGTGTGCTCTTATTTTTTCGCTTGTTTTCGGGTTGTATCCCATGTATCGTATATCATTTTGGATATATCTTGGGTCATCATAGAGAGTTCATCGAGAGAGTCTCCGCGAGTCATCATGCAGAGGAGATATGGATTATCTGTGTAGTAGATTATACCACAGTCATGGAGTTGAGATTTTATGACTTCATTTCCGCTTCCATCTTTTTCTGTATATATCCTCTCTCAAAACTTATGAGCGACTTTTACATCTTTTGGGAGCTTCCCTGTGATTCATTTATTAAAAGTTACTCGTGAGAGGAGATTGAGTACGGCTTCTGATCCTGCATTGGTCAGATAGGAGGCATTATAGAGTATTCGGAAAAAGCTCGCAAATTCTTTGACATTAATCTTGTATGTTTCTGCTGTCTCATTGCGAGGTGATGGCACCTGGAGTGTGGAAAATACATCTGATTCTATCTCTCAGGGCATGTGAGCGAGGAGGCTATTGCTCGCATTATTATCAGAGTAGAGAACCATGAGCTCTAGGAGTTCTTCAACACTATATTCTTTACCGATTTCCGCAGATTTCTCGGGCTGTATATTTTGTACATAGTCAGTGAGCTTTTCTACTTTTATTTTCTTTCCGAGAATACTTGGATCTATCTCTGCCCATCGTACGTAGCCTATGAGCGTTGGCATCTTAAGTAGACTCGCAGGATAGAATCATTCTTGGTAATTGATACTGAACCAAGGACCATTGCGCAGGTCTCGAAAATACAATGAGAGTTCTGTATTGGGGTGGTTTTTTGTCTGATAATCGAGGATAGATTGCTTGAGCTCCTTTTCGAATGGGATATACTTTCTACTTTTTGTATCGCTGGTGTCCTCACATTCCAGAAGTGGCTCTATGAATTCGTAGTTATTCGATATGCTTCGTTGAGACTCGGATTCTACCTGTTCTTGTGGTTCTATGCTTGAGAAAAATATATACGATACAATAATGCCTATGAGTATCCCTATGGATCCAGAATAGATTATACTTGTTTTGATGTTTGCTGATTTTTTTTGTTGCATTGTATGCGGTTTTGTATGAGTATATTTGTTTTTTTCTCTATTTCAATTATACTCTCCGCATTCTTTATTGACTTTTTATGGCAGATAAATTCTATATCACTACTCCAATATACTACTCCAATGATGTTCCGCATGTAGGGCATGCATATTCTTCATTTATCGCTGATACTCTCGCATATTACAAGAGACTCGAGTGATTCGATGTGAAGTTTAGCACTGGTGTTGATGAGAATTCACAGAAGGTAGTTGAAAAGGCACAAGAAAACTGAATGGATGTCATGCAGTATGCTGATATGATGGCAACAAAACACAGAGAACTCTGGGATAATAGCTGAATTCGATATACTGATTTTGTTCGGACAACTGAACCAAGACACAGGGAACTCGTTCAAAAGGTTTTACAAAAATCATTTGATAATGGTGACATCTATGAGGGTGTCTATAATGGTATGTACTGTGTCGGTTGTGAATGATTCAAAAAAGAGTCAGACCTTATCAATTGACGTTGTCCCGATCATCCAAATAAGGAAATTCAACATCTTGCTGAAAAGAATTACTTTTTCCGTCTCTCAAAATACCAAGATAGACTCCTTGAATTCTATGCGAATAATCCAGACTTTGTAAAACCACGATACAAGTTCAATGAGATTATAGAATTCGTGAAGTGAGGGCTCGAAGATTTTTCTGTATCGCGTGAGACCAATAAGTTCGGTATACCACTTCCATTTGATGCTGATCAGGTAACGTATGTTTGGTACGATGCACTGTTCAACTATGTGACATATTGCCAAGAAGATGAATCCAAGTGGTGGCCTGCAGATGTACATGTGATAGGAAAAGATATCATAAGATTCCATGGAATATACTGGCCTGCTATGCTCTGGAGTGCATGATATGAGGCTCCCCACAATCTCCTCGTCACTGGATATCTCACTCTCGATGGACAGAAGATATCAAAGTCTATCGGAAACGTGATCAGTCCCGCAGAGTATATTGAAGAATATTCACGTGATATGCTCCTCCTCTATCTCTTCATGGGATTTCCGATTGGTGAAGATGGTGATTTCGATAGAGCACAAGCAATACTCATGTACAATGCAAAACTCTCAAATAATCTCTGAAATCTCCTCAACCGATTCATAGCACTCTCGCTCAAGCTCTGAGGTACAATAACATGAGATGTATGAAAAGTATGAAATGAGAAAATTGAACTCTATCAGTCATGTATGAATGACTATAATCTGAGATCTGCGCTCGAGACTGCATTTGAATACGCGAGTGAGATAAATAAGTATGTGGATGACAACACTCCGTGGAAAATATCTATCGATACCGAAGAGTGAACGAAAAATCTGAATGACATACTTTTCATACTTATATCAAATCTGAGAAAAATAGCCATTATGCTTCTTCCATTTTTTGACGTCAAAATGCGTGAACTCCTATCCCGTATAGGTACTCCATATGATGATACCCTGACACTCACTGAGAATCTCTCTATCGATCCATCAGTATTTCATGTGGTAGAGAAGGGAGAGCCTCTCTATATGCGAATAGGGAAGTAGGACTCTTTATTCGTTCTTAAATATAGGAATTCCATATAATCTCGTCACGAAAATGTCATCACAAAAAATACCTCCACATGCTGAACTTGTCTTCTCATGAGTGCGTTCCCGGATATATCAATGGGATCAGATTATGTATGACGGTTCTGTGAGTAGATTTGAGTCGATACGATTCTTGGACGGAGCATTTGTTATACCGATACTCCCTGATGGACGGATACTTCTCACGAGACAGGAACAACCCCTCATAGAACAATTTATATCACTTCCGGGGTGATCACTCGATACTCCAGATGAAGATCCGCTTCATGCTGCTATGAGAGAACTCCAAGAAGAGACTGGTTATACGAGTGATACAGTTGTTTCGTGGTTCGAATTCACCGGCACAAAAAATGTTGCCACATCTGTTCACTACTACATAGCTCATGATTGCTACCAGATAGCAGATATCCTTCCTGATCCAGGAGAAAAGATTGAATTATTTAGTGTATCTTTTGATGAATTCCTCGAACTCTCATCTCATCCAGGATTCCATCATCACTGGAATCTCCTCCCGATTCTCTATGAGGCACGTATTCATAGCGAGAAAAAAGAAACACTTAAGAAACTATTTTATACAAAATAAAATCCCCAATTGGGGATTTTATTTTGAGGATTTTTTCTAGAATTCAGCTATCCTCCATCAGGTATCGTCTCGTACACTCATGATAACTTGATTATTGTATCAAAAATACACATCCAATCATACATCTTTCCATATTATTGGGATTATTTTTCCAGTTTTTCTAATTCTATACTCTTCTGCTCAGAGCTTTTCGATAAATATATATTGTTTTGGATTGGTTATATCAAAAAATACATAGTCGTCTGATATGTTTGTCCGATTGTAGCCGGTATCGCGTACAATTGTGTCAGTATTTCTATATACTCACCAGGTTCCATTTTTATATCATGCGTAGATAACTGATACTCCATCAGCACCAATTCGAGGATTCATGTATCACTCAAGCCCACATATTGATCATCTATATCGAGTGAAGAGACAGTATGTATTTTCTCACTTTTGTCGAGAAAAGTATGCGTATCCATTTCAGCTCTTTTCGAGAAATACTTCACGTATCTCTGCGAGTTCTTTTCATATACTTACTCAGTCATAGATTATCTGATATGATGATCATTCTCGGGTGATATATATATAGTGTGATCCATTCGCTTGCCAGCTGTTATCTTGGTATCATTCTCTCATTGTATCACTTGGGTTTCAGTTTTTGAGGATGATATTCTCTCCAGAGGATGTTATTGCTCGAGCAAGGCTATCATATCAGCTTTTCGAGAGAGATATATCGACAATATTCTGATATGGCTGACTTATTGTGATGCCGTCTTTTATCAGAATATAGTCTTCTCTCGATTTTTCTGTCCAGAGAAATACATTTCCATTATCGGATTGAACTATATTTCTTGGTAGGATTCTGCCTGTATGGATTACCTCATTTTTTTCTGTGACGATACGGATTCATCATGTCTGGGAGAGTATGATGGACTCTCAAGTTTTGATATAGCCATTGTGTGTATGTCCTATCCCATCATGCCAATAAGTATCCTCACTGAGGATATATCTTGATTTTCAAATATAGGATACATGGATACTTTTCCCGCTATAGGTATAACTATCAGGAAATACGTAGGTACCAGATGCTGTCTTAGTTCCGAATGAGAGGATATCATTTTTTCTGTCAAAATACAATCATTCTATATTCTCGAATGCAGGACTGAGTATGACTCATGAACTCCTTGATATAGGTTCTGAGAATCCTGCTTGTGACAAGGTAGATTCTGTATTTTTTGGGAGCTCCTTGTTGAGAGAGACACTTGCTATGAGTCATGTGAGTCCAATCAGGGTAAAGGCTCATACAGCTCATATAATCATATCTGAAAATATTGAAAACTCTGTCTCTGTCTCGACATCAGTATGTGATATACTATAGATGAGAGCGATACATCCAATGAGGATAAATACCCATCACCAACTCATGGTACCTATTGTAGACATTGTATCGATAGTATGGAGTCTATCGGTCAGAAGTGTGATGAACATATACCCCATGATCCCGAGGAGAGTCATGCCTATGATTTTGTAGAGCCTCCATTTTCTCACACTCACGAGATAGAATCCGAGTGCCAAAAATATCATAAAAATATATGATACTCACTGGATGTCTGTGAATGGGAATGGATAACCACGTTCGCTTACTTTTCCTATCGGTGCAATCATTCCTGTGAAGAGACTGATTATTCCTATCATTCCTGCATGAGAACGGGAAAAAGTCATATAAAAATATTATACAATAAATATCAATAGACATTGTACGTATTTTCACTAAAATGCAAGAAAAAATCCGACCACTCATGTGAGGTCGAATAAATATATACAGATAAGGAAATCTAAATAATAACCGTGTCAGTTTCACCTTGGAGCGTGCGTTCCCGGTGCTGGCGAGCCATCTTGGCTATATGGCGATTTTCATCAGTGACATGTATAGCTGCAGGATTGATCCCATATTCCTTGAGCGCCTGCATACGAGAACGATATGATGCCTGAGCATGCGCACCCATCGGAAGTGGAAGTGTGAGGATATCATCAGTGACCATATTTGTATTTTTATAGGTTATGAGTAGAGTGTATCATATTTGTTTTGTTCTGTCAAAAATATGAATATAGAACTGAGGCTCGCCAACTATCTCTCACGATATGCGCCATCCCACACTCGAGTTCTCGAGTATCTCGCGAAGAAAAAAGTCCAAAATCCAGAAGATCTCCTCTTGGGATTTGGCTACGATGAATCCCTCATGGCTGATATGTGGATGAGGACATTTATCGCGGAAGGGAAGTGAGTGGGCGATATTCGCCGCAAATACATGCTCAAGTGATTTCCCAAGGAACTCATAGAGGAAAAACTCGAACAAAACGCTCCTGATATCCATACATGGGAGAATTATCGATGAAGTATAGAAAACCAGATACGTACATATCTCCAACGCAAAAAATCACTCAGAATTATCGCCATGACTCTCGTGAGAAAATATCCATATTTTCGTGACGAGATAGAGGCTCTCATCATAGACTCGGATGATAGTGATGGACTCAAAAAAGAAGTGCAAAAATATAAAAATAAGTATAATCTCTCGGGCGCACACGATCGTCAAAAGTTCTATGCAGCTCTCATGAGAAAATGATTCTCCTATAGCGATATACGTTCTGTGCTCTCGGATGATATAGAGGAATAAAATTTTCCAGATCCACTCATAACTCCCTCATACTATGTACATATGTTCTCAGTGCTCGACTCAGTCACCAAAATGGGCTGGAAAATGTCCGAATTGTGGTGAATGGAATACACTCGTCGAGTCTCATGTCCAGTCAAAAAAATCGAGAATCTCAGAAGGGAAGTTACTCTCGACACAGAAGATTGCTCCATGAAAAGAGGTAGTTCCAATGAAACGATATCAGAGTCAGTCTCAGGAATTCGATGGGGTGCTGGGGTCTGGACTTTTTCCTGGATCACTCGTTCTCCTCTCATGAGAACCAGGCATCGGTAAATCCACACTCGCACTCCAGATGGCTGAGTGGTATGCAACTACTGGGAGTCCAGTTCTCTATGTGAGCGGTGAGGAACATGTAGATCAGATTTTCTCACGCGCACGGAGGCTCGGAGTATCGAGTGAGTCTATTGATTTTGTGACGGAGTCGGATTTTGACTCTATTGCTCAGACTATCGAACAGTCACGCTCAGATATCGTCATCATTGATTCACTCTCCGTACTCTCTTCTTCATCCATCGAGGGTTCACCAGGGAGTATCTCGCAGATACGTATCATGACAGAGGTATGTATGAATATAGCAAAAAAACTCCGGAAATCTATCATTCTCATCGGACATGTCACCAAGGATGGGAGTATCGGATGACCCAAGTCTCTGGAACATCTTGTTGATGTAGTACTATTCCTCGAATGAGTACGAACTGAGAACTATCGAATACTTCGGTCTCTGAAGAACCGATTCTGACCAACGGATACTGTCGGATTATTCCGTATGGAAGAAAACTGACTCATAGACCTCCCGAATCCATGACTCGAGTTTATTGATACCGTTGGAGTAGAGCTCTCGGGGTCAGCGTTAACCTTCACTATCGAGTGAAACCGACCGATTCTCATCGAGATAGAGGCACTCACAACCTATACCAAGTTCTGATATCCCAAGCGTTCATCACGAGGCATATCTCAGTGAAAACTCGAACTCCTCATAGCTGTCATGAGTAAGTATACATCTACCAAGCTCGAATCCTCTGATGTCTATCTCAATATCGCACGAGGTCTCCAGGTATCAGAACCAGGCGTGGATCTCGCATGTATCGCTGCAATCATCTCGAGTAAAAAAGATATACCACTTGGAAAAACAATATATCTCTGAGAGGTATCTCTCACATGAGTAGTGAAGAATGTATTTCTCCTCGAAAAACGTCTCTATGAAGCGGTAAAACTCTGATTTACAGATGTGGTTATCCCAGAGTCCTACGATGGAAAAATCCCATCATGAATGAATATAAAAAAGATAGCGAACATCAAAGATATATGAATATAAAAACCCAAGTAGGATTACTTGGGTTTTTTCTTATGCTTGAGGAGACGTATCTTCTTTTTTTGCTGGGACTACTTTAGGAGCAGTCTTTTTCTTTGTTACTGCTGGTTTCTTAGTTGGTTTTGGGGCTACTGTAGTTGTATCTTCTTTTTTTGCTTGTGCCTTTTGTGGTGCTGAGGGTTTTGATTCAGTTACCTTTTTAGTAGATGCTTTTGCTGATGTTTTCTTGACTGCAATATTCTTTTTTGCATGCTCGAGAACACTGATCTCATCATAGAGTTCCTCGTTGACTTCTTCGAGTTTCTCTATTTTTCTATCGCGCTTGCGGATGAAGAGCCATGCGAAGAGTACTATAAATCCTACGAGAACGAGCATACCGTAGTTAAGTGTTTTTGCTATATATGTGTAGCTGACAGATACTGGGAGATCCATAGTTTTTGTGACGTCTTCTCCTGTTACAGCATCATTGTAGGTGAATTCAACCTTGGCCACGAGAGTTCTATTCATCTTGCGGATGGCGAGCTTCTCCCATGGGTAGATGAATTGGCCTGATTGTTCAGTGAGTCTCGTATAGTATGACCCTGGGCTCTCGAACTTGATCTCCATCTTGCCCGTTATAGGATCACGTTCCTCATATCCGAATCCAAGCCAATTAATATTAAATGTTCTCTCGGTATTCGGAAGGACACTTCCACGTTCATCATTGATGGGGAGATAGTCTACTATAGTTTCTCATACATAGACTCAGTTCTCATCCACGATGGATTGTTTTCATACTTTCTCGAGCTGAGTACCGTTTTCATCGTAGAGATATACTTTTCCGGTTGGACGTACGTGGATATTTCCATCATTTTTTACAGGAATCTTGAGTACGAGGTTAAAATCCTCCTTTTCGAGCATTGGCTTATCCCAGAGTGGATTTATCTCCTTCTGTATATCTGCCCACATTGGTGCTCACTTCCAGAGCTTCTGGAGAATCTCATCAATAATGCTCGGTGCACTATTGAGATCTGCATCAACTTGTGGTTCATCGATAAGGATATCTCCGAGAGATGTGTCCATAGTGATATGTCATGGAACCTTCATCATGTAGAGCATGCCTATACGACGTATCATACCGACAGCATTGGCCCCTGGATCAAGTGTATCAGGATTATTGAAAAATATAGCACCATAATGTCCGCCTGGAACGGCTGATGGTGGAACATAGACAGTATATTCTATAGTTTTACTAGATTTTGGCGGAACAACAAAAGATGTCTCTCAGTTAATACTAATCCACGTGGAAGAATATATCTGTGAAGGAGTTCATGTGTCAGGTTGTTTTTTGCAGATAGGGGTTCCATAGTCGCCGCTTGGTTCACAATCCTCGACAGTCATGTATATCGCGTAGGGTACATCAGAGTTATTGGTGTACTGTACTGTACGTGTTATCGGTGTATTTGGGAAGGCAGTGAACTCATCGCGAATCGGGGATACTGCCATATCTATACGGCTTCATGCACCAACGGCATATGTTACACCCATGAGCATAGAACTCAGTATGATGCCTATAGAGAAGGAACGAATGATATGATAGTTCATAGAGAAAAAACAGTTTTATTCACTCAAAATATACATACTGATGCGGAAAATGCAAAAAGTCTTCTCAAGTTGAGAAGACTTTTTAATATTTTCTTGTAATCTAGAACTAGAAGTTACCAGTTACAGTGACAACAACAACGTCATTGTACTGTCCAGCTGGAGAGTCTGAGCATCTGGCTGAGCAGCTACTGTAAATGTAAAGTCGTCAGTACCTACAGAGAGAGACTGTGGCTTGTTAGATGTGTAGATTGGGTGAGCAGTTGAGTTATTGTTGACTTCTACCGCTGCCATACCTGCCTGTGTAAATGAGCCAAAAGCAGAGTCTACAGCACCAAGAATCGCAGAAGAGTAGCGGTAGCTATCAGCAACTGGATCGTTTACAGTTGTTGCATCATTGATATATGTGTTTGCATCAGATGCATTCTGGAGACCACCATTCGTAGAACGAGCGGTAACAGATGCTCCATTGATAGCATTCGTACCTACCTCGATATCAACAGAACCACTAGAGTATCCAGCAGGATCGAGATCACCAAGATCAATAACACCACTTCCAGTGATAACCATATTGAGTGTTGGCTTCACACGGGCTGTTACAACGAAACCATTTACTACACCCGTAGCTGTACCTGGGAAGGCATCATCCCATACTACATTGGATGTGAGTCCACCACTTCCGACAACGGAACCTGTACCAATATTAGAGGCAGCGAAAACGCTCGTGGTTGCGAGAGTCATTCCCGCGATGAGAGCTCCAGCGAGGAGCTTATTTGTATTTGTTCGCATATTTGTATTTGGTTAAGTGATATATGCAAGAATACTTTAGCAGATATTTTTATAGTGTCAAATATTTGACAAAAAAATATCTACATTTTTGTAGATATTTTATAAATACTCTGTTTTTCCTCGTTCCCAAGAGATTATATAATGGTATCAACTACCTTTTTTTTGAGGATTTCTCGCGATTCCTTGAGGCTCTTTATTCCATCTATCTCGATATATGGAGATTTTTCATCATGAAATACATCGGTATATGTCTGTATTATCTGTGCCTGAGTCTTGTGAACGAACTCCTTTTTGTCGTTGCGAGTCATCTTCTTGCCATCTGGTGCATAGACAACTGAATCGATGAAGTGCATAGCAAGGAGAGTTCCTTCGCCTTTTTTCTTCTTTCCAGACTTTTGGAGCGCTTCTGATTCACGTTTTTGGATACGCTTGATAGATTCGTCTTGGTTGATAGTGATATGGATAGCAATAGCCTTATCAAAAAGTTCCTTATATATAGTATTACGCCACCAGAGAAGTCCTGTGCGGAGTTGAGTATCCGACATACCTACCATGAGCCCACGGACGATGAGTGTATGGATACCTCTATCGAGTATGACGATTTTATTCTTTTTGAGTGCGGGTATCACCTCTCGTTCCAGGCGGTAGAGGAGATCTGCAGATTGCATGAATACACTCGTCTCAGGGAGTATTCTCTCATCGACTTTTTTGAGCGCCTCATTAGCTGCGAGGAAGTCTCCAATAATAGGAGCTGTCTTCCATGAACTCACTACCACTTCATGACCTTCTTTTTCGAGAAGTTTTTTGAGTTCGAGAATCTGTGTGGTTTTACCGGAACCATCAGCCCCCTCGAATATCACGAGAGTGCCAGGGAGAGCATGACAGTTACTAATATTTGGACGCATAGAATGAGAATTTAGAGCTTAGAACTTAGGATTTAGAGGGTTTGTGATTTGGAATCTAGAAAACTATTCCTCATCATAGTAGTGACCCATGAGACGAACATCGTACTTTTTCTTGAAGTACTTTGCAATCTCCTTGATAAAAATAGGAGTAGTCTTATATACTGGAGCCTTACCATCTATGACATGCATGCCATTCTGTTCTGCGAGGATATCGTATCATTCGATAACTTTTGTTTGGAATTTTTTGAAACTCTCGATAATATTGTCTGAGTAACGTACATCCATACCTGCTTCATAGTGCTTGAGGGGATTACGTCCGATAGCGCGCTGTGCTGCTACTTCTACTGGTATACGGAAGTAGAATGCAAGATCTGGAACAGGGAAGTAGAGATCATAGAAGGGCTTCAAATGCTCCATCTTAACTCCACGGGCATATCCACGAGCAAGTGCTGTATACATATAACGGTCACAGAGGACTACCATACCAGCTCGGAGTGCACCACGCATCTCTGTGAGATAGCGCTCGATGAAGTCCGATGCATATATAGTATCAAATACTGCAGCAGGCATGTTAAGATCTTTTTTCTTAAGTTGCTTCTGCATCTCGTGAATCTTGAGACTCGAGTTCCAGACACTGTGTACACAGAAAAACCCATTGGACTCGAGGAGATTTTTTGCTATGAGGAGTTGTGTAGACTTCCCAGATCCATCGGAGCCCTCTACGATAATGAGAGTACCTGGACGATCTTCGGTTGAGAAAAATATTTCTTTATTATCTATTTTTTTTGTATCAACACTTCCAGTTTGGGTTGTTTTTACTGGAGTTTTTGGTTTTTTGGAAGGTGTAGGTGTAGGCATATGTGAATATTACCTATCGAATATATGCAAGAACCGCTTCTGAGTCAACAGAATTGATGTATTTCAATTGGCGTTTTCGCTAAAAGATGTTGTTGATATAATATTTTGTACGGGCTTTTTCCTTTACTATTCTCTCTATAGAGCCAAATCATATGATACCATGCGGGGTATAAAAATACCCGTAGAGTATATATATTGTGCATAGGTGAATCCATGAGACCCCATGAAACCCCATGAAACCCCATGAAACCCCATGATTCTTTAATTATAAAAAGCTACAATATCTCTATCATGGCTTTTTCTCTGTTTTTGTGCAAATATTATCTCAGGAAAACGAAATCGAGGACGTTGCGCGGAGACTCGTTCGTGGTGAAGAGGTACATGAGTCACTTCTCGATAGCATCTATCTGTTCTGTAGTCTCTGCATGACTCAGCGCGAGTGAGAGTAGGCTCACTGCTTGTTCTCGTGTAGGCTTTGCTCCATGGAGGTACTCGATGAGGGTGTCTGGTTTCCTTCTATAGTATGACTCGATCATTCATGTGGATTCTCTGCTCGGAGGTAACTGGACCTGAGAGAATAGGTCTATTGTTCGCGAATGGATCGTCTCGAGAAGTGCCTCTCTATTGTCTACGACGAGGAGTATAATGGCATGTTCTGGTGTGTCTTCGAGTACCTTCAGGAGGGCATTCATAGCCTCGAGTGATGCTGTATCGACTCATACGAGCACATAGAGGTAGCGTCCGCTATAGGATCTCTTGCTTGTATCTGTGATAAACCTACGTACCTCACTGATAGGGAATTCTACCTTGTCCTCTGGGGTCTGATAGAGAAAAAGTCACTCTCTGTATTCACCCATGAGCTTGTCATAGGAGTCTGCAGTTTTGCCACTCCAAGCCTCGATGAGAGATAGTCCATCATGGTATGATACAACTGCAGGAGTTGGTGTGAGTTCTCCCGTCCATGTTCGGTAATATCTCTCGAGAGTTGTTCAGAGCATTTTTTCTTGTAATATATTGAGATTGTGTATAATCAGATTTGTATTTTTCTCAAGTTTTTTATGCGTGCACGTCTCAGTGCTCTCCTCTTCCTCGTGCTAATGATTGCCATTCCAGGACTCGTATACTGGTATTTTTTCATGAAGAATACTGCGAGTGTAGAATTCATCATCGCAGACGGTGTCGAGTTCACTGTTGTACTTGATGGGAATATACAGAACGAGTCACTTCCTCTCGCGGACAATCTCATCCATATAGAGCGTACATGTATCGGACGCTGTCGTATCGAACCCATAGCACCAATAGCATATACCCTGACACTCTCGAGTACTGGGAAGACGAGTATATCAGATACACTCGAGATATGAATCGGAGAAGATATCAGCCGTATCTATACGCTCACCGATGATATCGTCATCGTACCTGTCGAGATAACTCTCAGGCATGATGATACACTCGGTAATGTCCTCCTCGCCAATGCACAAAAAAAAGACACCTCTCGTGACTATCTCCTCATCGGAGTTGATAGAGACAATACTGTCTATGCAGACCGTAGATGACAGAATACACGTGATATAGGTATCCTGACACTCGATGGATTCGCGCCAAAGTGGAAGGTACCAGAAGGTGTGGGAGAACTCTCTCTCGATATCACGGGTGAGTACTTCATAGCATCTCTCTATAGGGATAAGTCTATTCTCATAACTCGCGACTTCACGCGTGTCTATGAACTCCCGATATCTGGAGTTCTCTCTTACATACCATGACGAGAAGAGAAGATTCTCACAAATTCTGGGGTGCTCCTCTGAATCCGATCCGCATATGGAGAAAATCCCAGATTCTCTGATTGGATAGATGTATCAGACACTATGCGTATCGGATATATAGATGGCGATGATACTACTCGACTCGCACTCTCTGGGCAGACTCCTGGAACACCCCTCCTTCTCATCTATAATCGTGAGACACACAATACATCGGTCCTCCGCAAGTGACTTGATATAGTGTGGATGTTCTCTATTGGTGATGTTCCAGTTTTTCTCGATAGTGCAGGCAAGGTATGGGAAATACAGTATAAAAAATAAAATATGATATTTGACACACATGCACACTGCTACTGGGATACAATCATTCCTCGTATCGATGAGGTAGTAGAGACTATGGAGCAAAACTGAGTTGTAAAAGCAACACAGATAGGCTGCGATATCTCTACCTCAGAGAAGGCTATAGCACTCGCACAGAGATTCCCGTGAGTGTTTTATGCTAGTGTCTGACTCCATCCTGAGACAGCACAAGACGAGTGAACAATGAATAATGAAGAATGAAGAATAATCTTATCCTGACTTGAAAAACTCATACAAGATAATCGTGATGTTGTAGTGGCTGTAGGGGAGTGCGGATTTGATTTTCACTATATAGATGGAACGGATGGTGGGAAAATCCCAGCAAATCTGAGCAATCTCTCTCAAAAAGCCCTCGAGCAGATAGAAAATCAGAAATACTGGTGGCTCGAACAATGGAAGCTCGCACAAAAATACCATCTCCCCCTCATCATCCATACCCGTGATGCACGAGAGGCAACACTTGATTTTATGCAGGAAAACAATATCAACCGATGCGTGATGCACTGTTTTTCTGAGGATCTCGATTTTGCTCGTATGCTCCTTGATTTTTCTCCAGAGATATACTTCTCATTCTCGGGGATACTGACATACAAAAAATCTGAAAAAATCCAGGAAGCCGCAAAAAATATCCCCTTAAACCGGATTCTCGTCGAGACAGATGCTCCATTCCTCGCACCACAGTCAGTCCGTGGACAAGTCAACGAGCCTACATATACACGCTATATACTCGAGAAGCTCGCAGAACTCAGATGAGTGTGAGTTGATGAGATAGAAGATCTAATATATGAGAATTCTCTGAGATTCTACGGAATCAAATAAAAACCTTCATAGCTGAAGGTTTTTTGATTACATGAGGTCGTTGGTGAAGAATCATCTATATGACTTCTCTTCTACTACTCACTTCTCACGGAGGAGTGCTGCATAGTGCTTCATCGTGATCATGCCATCCTCAGATGCTGTCTCGATAACGTTCGGTATCTGGAGAAGGTCTCACTTGCTGATGAGGTTACGGATGGCACTATTGGTAAACATAATCTCACGGATAGCGATACGTCCATCTGTATCAGATCGTGATATGAGTCTCTGTGAGAGAACACCGAGGAGTGAGTCAGCGATACGAGTACGTACCTGTTGCTCTATCTCAGATGGGAAGAATTGTATCATACGACTGATAGTCTGAGCACTGCCAGATGTATGGAGTGTCGAGAATACGAGGTGTCCAGTCTCGGCGAGTGAGAGAGCAATCTCCATAGTCTCTGCATCACGTATCTCACCAATCATGATGATATCTGCATCTTCACGCATCGCAGCACGGATGGCATGAGTGAACGAGAGTGTATCACGTCCGATCTCACGTTGAGAGATGATGGATTTTTTGTTGTGAAAAATATATTCAATTGGGTCCTCGATCGTGATAATATGTTCTGATCGAACCTCATTGATAGCGTCGAGCATGGATGCCATAGTCGTCGATTTACCAGAGCCAGTTGGACCTGTTACGAGAAAAAGTCCTTGTTGAGACTGGAGAATCTTTCCGACACTTTTTGGGATACCAAGTTCTATGAGATTCGGCATCTTGTCTGATATGCGACGGAGTGCTATACCAATCTTGTTCATGTACATGTAGGCATTGCCTCGATAGGAGGTTCCATCAGTATAGACATACCCGAAGTCGAGTTCGAGATTGTTTTTAAAATACGATATACGCTCCTTCTTTTTATTCAAAAAATGATACAAGAAGTCAAACATATCAATACGTGTTGGACGTACTGGGTTACTGCTTGGTCCGAGTTGTCACTCTATACGGAGAACGAGTGGTTCTCATTCCTTGATGTGGATGTCGGATGCGCCTTTTTCGACGCATTCTGCGAGGAGGGTTTCGATGAGGGTCATATGAGAAAAATAATCTACTATTATGCTAGCACTATCTCATCAAAAACTCAAAAAAAAATCTCTGTACAAATTGAGTATAGAGTATTTAGTATAGAGTATTTAGTTTTTTAGTAAAAAAGACCCAAGTAGGGTCTCATACTAGTGATGATCATCATGTCCGTGTCCTCCACCTCCACCAGACTCAAAAAGTCCCATGAAAAGACCGGAGAACATTCCTCCCATCTGTGATCCAGCATTGCCTGCAGCTCCGAATCCTGAGAGCACTCCACCTCACTTGTTACCACCTCCCCCTCCATGACCATGTCCATGATCGTCGTGTCCACCTGACATATAGATAAATATTAGGAATTAAACGAAAGTCTCGTGACTTTACTTATGTATTTTAACATAATTATTTATTTTTGCAATAGTTCTATGATAACTATCTCACTCTGTGTACCAACTCGCATCGGAGGTCACCATGTTCCAACTCCACTCGATGTATAGATGTTATAGTCTCAGAGAGTCGAGAGTCCGTAGTGAAAACGTCAGAATGCTATATATGTGAGGAGGCTATATGGCCAGAGCTGTCACTTGTGCGTATGCCCGCAGAGCTCCAGCTTGATACCTGTTTTTGATATTTTTTTTATCTGATATGGTGTATGATAGATGAGTATAGATGCAGCATCTCTATCATATCCTGGAAGTGTGAGGATGGTACTCGCTATATCCTTGTGCTCTCCAGGTTCTGGATAGTCGATACCAATGATATCGAGCCCATCGAGAGTTATCCTCTCATCTCTGAGTATGCGGGTCGGTGTATGTCCGAGAGCGCGGAATGCTCGCTCAACTCCGAGATACGTCTCATGATTGCCATCTGCATATACGATACCATGACTTGCAGTCACTTCACCGAGTGGATCGAGGAGGTGCTCCAGGCGTCCGTCCATCCCGTCGAAGAGGTCTCCTGCGATACAGAGGAGTTCTACATTTTCAGCATTAATTTTCTTCACGATATTGCGGAGATACTTGGCTCTATTGATATGTCCGATGTGCACATCAGATATGAGTGCGATTTTTTTCTTGTGCCAATTTGCTGGGAGATTTTTGATGCTGACAGATATATTTTTGATAACAGTGTCTTTTGCTCTATAGAGTCCATATCCAGAGAGGCTGAGGGCTGATATCACAGTGATGAATCCGATGAACGGTATCGGTACGTGTATCCCAAAATACTCAAGAAAATATATTCCTATCCACATGGTAAATACTGCGAGTGAGAGGAAATGAATAAAGCCGAGCCATACGGATGCTATATAATAGAGTCTCCGAGTGAATCGTGTATCATGGTAGCTTGCTATCCAGGTCGAGAGAAAAAAGAGAATCGAGAGCACTGTAAAAATCCCGAATGTAATGCTGGTTCCGAGAAGTCAGAGTCCGAGAAAATGTACTATAGAGTATGCGAGAAAATAATGCACTCCTGTCAGGAATCCCTGGATAAGGAGTACAAATATCGTCATTGCAAATATGTTGGTTGGTCGGTGCATGAAAAATCCAGTCAGAGAATGGACTGGATTATAGGAAAAAGTCCTAAAATAGAAAAAGTTTTTTAGATTTTTTATTGTACTTGTTCGAGCCAATTATCATAGATACTCATATCCACCATCTTGAGAGAGGATGGCATATCGATGATAGTCTGCTTCACATCATCCATGGTGATAACATGGCCATCGAGGTGCTTCTCAGTGAGTGTCCCTGACTCAGCTTCGTCGATGAGCTCGAGGAGGTCACGACTTGCATCACGAGCCACCTCATCACAGATTGCCTCGATATCTGCAGAGACGTATCACTCTGTCAGTTTTGCGAGTTCTTCGTAGTCGAGGGATTCGCTTGGACGACCAGCCTTTTCGATATACATCTTGAAGAGCTCTCTTCTTGCAACAGTATCCGGAGGTCCGAGGTAGATCTTCTTATCCAGACGTCATGAACGGAGAATTGCTGAGTCGAGGTGATCTGGGCGATTGGTTGCGGCGATGACGATGAGGTTCGGTGCAGATTCGAGTGCGTTGAACTCCTGGAGGAACTGAGAGACTTCCTCAGCCTTGTTCGCGTCGACATTGGTCGTACGCTTGGATACAAGTGAGTCTATCTCATCGAGAAATAGTATAATTGGTTCATTTTCTGCAGCTTTTTTTGCTCACTCAAAAAAGTCCTTGATGTTCTTGGTCGTCTGGTGAAGGTATGATGAACCGAATTCTCCCATATTCTTCGAGATGAATCCGCATCCGAGCTCTTCGGCGAGTTTCTTCGTGATAAAAGTTTTTCCCGTTCCAGGAGGTCAGTAGAATAACATACCAGTTGGTATAGATATCTTGAACTTCTCATACTCGGTGTAGAGACGGAGGATGAGTTCATTATTTTTCTGTCATACTGAATTTATTTCATTATCTTCCTTTGCCTTTTCTGATTCCTTATTAACTGAAGATCCTGAATCAAGTTCAGGATGACTCTGTTTTTTGAGTTTTTCAACCAAGAACTTGAACCTGAGTGGTTTGATGAAGCTATCTTGGAGTTCAGCCTTGAGCTCATCCATACCCGCCACAGCCTCAAATCCCCATGGTTTTCACTCCTTGCGGACGAAGTGTTGTACCTCTACAGCTGGAGGAGTTTTGGATTCATCCTGAGGATTGCCAGTCTTGGGTGGAGTTGCACCTGGTGTGGCTCATGTAGGAGGCAGGTGAGTATTGAACTTTTCATCGAAGTTCTTCATGATGTCTGCAGCCTTCTCTACTCATGACTCCATCTGCCTGAGTGATGCTTCGAGCGCGTCGAGACTATCTCACTTCCAGTCTTTTGTCATGGCTGACTTGAACTCGGGAGATGTAGTGATGGCTGTGAAGAATGCATCGAAACCTGGTTGTTTTTGTGTCATACAGTTTAATTATGAATTTTTCATTGTTAACTTTTCCTTGTACCCCTCGAGCATTGTCATTATCCGCTTCACGCTCTCGAGTTGTATTTTTATTCGCTCTTTTTGGAGGATGAGTGGCTTCTGGAGAGATGACTCTGGAGTCATAGCTATCTGTGTATCGAGGGATGATACAGTGTTCTCTAGTGTAGTATGATTCTTCTCTAGGAGCAAATATATCTCATCTATCGGTGCGAGGATCTGTGTACGTATCCAGTTTCAGTATTTTACGAAGTTAAATATATCCCGATACTGTGAGGACTCGAGGAGTTTTCTCAGTTCTACAGCATCATCTGTTGCGAGACGTGCACGAGCATTAATGAGTTCAAAAGACTCCTCTAGGCGTGCAGAGAGAGACTTCGCCCACTCATTGGCCCCCGCCTCGGTGAGGAGTGAGATGGATGATTTTTTTGCTTCCTGGAGTCCGAGGGATGACTCGTATATCTCCGTAAAAAGTGTCTGAATCCTGTGTTCGATATTGTTCGTCGCGAGGAGTGCGCGATGTGCTATCCAGGCGAATACTCGAGCCATGAGCGCTACGAAAAATACTCCGATAAAGTATACTCCCGCCATCATCACTCAGTAGAGTACTCAGGCAACCATGAGTACGAGTACGATTCATCCCGCATCTCGAGAACGTCAGAGATTCTGTATAATTTTTCATCCTCAAAGTGCTATATCCTTCAGTTGTTCCATGAGTCATCTTTTTTCCATGGAGATATGCTCTGCGAGTCATGATGGTTCGAGGAGTGGTTCGCGGAAGGTCTTTTCGAGAGCATGGAATACTTCCTTCTGTCGTGCGAAGTTCTCTCGTTCTACGACCTCACCGAGTGAGACATAGTGATTGTCTGTGATGACGACGTTGGCTCCACGAGTGTAGAGGTAGGATTTGCGTATCATCTTGATGACGAGGATGATGCCGACGATGAGGTAAAAAACCGTCAATACTCAGAGAACTGCGAGTATCACACCTATCGGTCCTGCAGCGAGTCATAGGAGTCCTGCGATAATCGTCACGACTGCAAGTGGCATACTCGCCGCGCGGATGATCGAGAGGTAGTCAGCCTGGACGCTCATGCGGAGTTCATCAGGGGATATCCACTCATAGAGATAAAATCCTCGCTCATCGACTTTTTCTTCGATGAATTCTGGAGATTCCGTATTTTCTATTGGTTGTGTCTCGGGTGAGGGGAGGGTACGGGTGAGCATGGGTTCAATTACGAATTAGGAACGAATTACGAATATAGAAATTATAGGAAAAAGATGAGAAAATACAAAAAATCCCTCAAACTAAATTGAGGGATTTTTTACTAAGGAATATTATTTATTGAGTTCCTTCGCGAATTCTTCTTGGTCCTGAGCACCGAGAATCTTGATATCCTTGAGCTTGGCACTCGCTTCATCGAAGAGCTTGTTCTGTGCATCTGCCTCGATCTTCACCTGTGCGCGGTATGACTCGATAGTGTCGAAGTGATTCTTGAGCTTGGTGACATTTTCTACGAATACTGCAGCAGAGAGAACTGGCTTGGATGAGAGTTCCTCACTCTTGCGTGCTGACTCGATAGACTTGTCTGTGAGTTCTGATGACATCTTATCGATCGTCTCACCCATGATAGAGATAGCTGCCATAGAGGCATCGAGTGCCTTCTGTGAGCTGGTCTCGATCAGTGCTGTTGAGAGAAGTGTCTTGAATATAGGACGAGATGAACTCATGGCGAGAGAGAGTTTGGACGCTGCATCGAGACGCATGAGGAGGCGCTTGCGAGCCATATCGAGGTTGCCGATGAGAACGACGAGATTGGACTGAAAATACTCTACATGACGGATGAACATATCATATTTCATCTTGGTTGCTTCGTCCTGAGCCTCGATTCCCTTGGTGCGGAATTCTTCGATTTTTTCATTCAGATATTCCTTGTAGGCGACAACTTTTCCGATGTTCTCATCGATACCTGTGAGGAACTTCTTCTGGAGTTCGATAGAGGTATTGAGTGAGTTATATGCCTGGTCGAATCCTGAGAATATCATCTCGATTTTTCCTTCGAGATTTTTCATGTTGAATGCTGCTTCGTCCCACTTGGAGTCGATCTTTTTCATGAGATTCCCAAGGAGTGGCATGCTCTTGGCAATACGCATAACTGTTCCATCGTTGTTGATTATCTCTTTGTACACTTCTTGTACCTGTCAGTTCACTTCTGAGAGAGTATTGGATACCTGCATGATAGGGTCTGAGTCGACGATAGTGGCAGTCTCTGATATGATGGAGTCGATAGGAGCAGTTATCTTCTCACCGAGACCACGGAAGTCCCGGGCTTCTGCAAAAGTCTCTTCTACCTCTGCACGTTCCGCATCCGTGAGTGGACGAGCGGCGATATCTGCTACAATGGCTGCTGCCTGTTTGTCATCGGTAACTGGATCCTTAGTCTGTGTCTGAGTAGCCATGATGATAATTATTAATTATAAATTATGAATTATTAATTCGCCATAATTGTATAGGAATACATATGTTTTTGCAAAAGATTTTTCGTGATTTTCCAGACAAAAATCCCCTCGATATACGAGAGGATAATTGTGTTTCTTCATTCATGTTGTATGGTCATTCCGAATTTATTTCGGAATCTATGATTCCCAGTGGATTCCCACCTATGTGGGAATGACGGAAAAACTATTGTGCTGTGGAAGTTGCAGTTGTTTCAGTGGAATTCTTCATCATACCACGTCCACCCATCTTACCACCCTTGTTGCCGCGCTGTGGCATACTGTCGAGGAGTGCTTGTTCCTCAGTTGTGAGAGTTGTACCTGCTGCTTTTTTCTCAAGAACTACCTTGAGTTGTTCGCGTTTTGCCTGCATCTCTACTTCGCGAGCCTTGCGTTCTGCACGAGCACTGATGATCTCTTGGCGAATTGTCTCTTCTTCTGCTGTGAGAGTTGTACCAGCAAGGAGCTTGTCTATGACTGCTTCATGTGCTGTACGCTTAGCTTCGGACTCGGCACGCTTGGTTTCATAGAATGCCTTTTTCTGTTCGTCTGTCATAGACTCGAGAGCAGTCTTTTCTGCATCGGTGAGTGTAGCCATCATGTGACCACCACCTTGCTTCATGCCCTTTCCTTGGAATACTCCTACGGATGTAGTAGTTCCAGATGTTGTTGTAGTGGTAGCAGCAAAAGCTGAACCAATTGCGAGGACTCAGAGTGTTCCGAGTGCTACTGATGTGAGGAGGATTGTTTTTTTCATAATTCAAATGGAGTGAGGGAATAAAATGATACGAAGTGAAATTTTAATTCACGAATGGAATGTAGAATTAAGAGACCGAAGGACTCATAATTCCAATGGGTTAGTATGTAAATATATGTAATCGTTGGTATATACTCTCGGACAGTATGTGAATCGTTAGAATTTTTGATTCCTGTCGTCAGTGAGTTACTATATCAATGTTACGAGATGAGTATATCAGGATAGGGTAAGAGGGGAGTAAGTTCCATATTAGTACTCGATACCATTGGTATCTGCGAACTTCTTCTCGAGACGAGTGAGATTTTCCCCTGCATTGACCTTATTCTGTATCTTCTGCTTTCTCTGTTCGAGTTGTTTTGCTTTGTTCTGGGCTATGCGTTCTGCACGTGCGAGTTCGGCAACTTTTTTCTGTGAATCCACTGTGGTTGTATTGGTGAGAGTTGTACCTGATTGTGTCTGATTTTGTTTTGTGAGACGTGTGTTCCTCGTGTTCTGGAGTTTCCCTATTCCAGACTGTGGTATAACTTCGCCACTTGTGGTCGGAGGAGTGAGTCACTTGGATGTGAAAAATGCCTGACGCTCTGTCTCAGTCATAGTCTCAAGTGCTGTACGTTCGGCATCAGTGAGTTCTACACCACCTGGCGTATGATCCAGAGATCCTGAGTTCGTTGGACGAGTGATGCCCTTGGATGTGAGGTATTCGTCACGAGCTGATCCTGTGAGCGACTTGAGTGTCTCGAGTTCTGCCTCTGTGAGGATGGAGAACTCAGTTGGGAGTGGTCGAGAGGTAGGTGTCGTACTTGCTGCAAATGTAGACTGAGCAGTAGTAGTCGCGAGAACTACGAGCCCGAGAGAGGTTGCATAGATATATTTTTTCATGAGAGAAAAGATAAGAAAATAAAGATGTATTTTTGTACATGTATTGGGGATATTCTCTATAAAAATAGAAGAAGTAGATTACGATATAAAAAATACGCTATCACGAGAGACCGTACTCGGGAAGAGTGAGAAGTCCTGCTTCTCCATCCGTCTGAGGCGTCAGGTGATATGCGTATATGATAGCTGATGTATGTAAGGGGAAGGTAAGTGTAAAAATCCCCTCACTTTCGTAGGGGATTTTTTCTATTGGATATCTGTCGGTGGTTCCATAACTTCTGGTGGAGTCATACCATCAGGAGGCATCATCATACCACTTCCCATCTGTCCGCCTGGAGGCATCATACGACCAGAGCCACTACGTGGACCACGAGTCATGCCACTCCCACCCATCATAGCTCCACTCCCCATCATACCACGTCCTTCACCCATACCACCCATCTGTGAGATAGTCCCGACAGTATTGGTAGCTCATGAGATAGTGAACTCCTGGAAGAGTGTATCGCCAATGTATACCTGATACTTCTGTCACTTCACGAGGAGGGGAGAGGAGAATGCGAGTGATTGGAATACCTTCGGAGGGGTGATAGTCATGATAGTCGCACCGTTCGAGTCTACTATCTTCACGACTGTGCCTGCACTCTGACTCGCACTGAATCCTATGAGAACAGAGTTCTGAGTAGATGATACACTCGGTTGCATCGCCATGCCTGCACTGCCCACCGCTATGAGGGATCCACCAGATATCTGGAATGTACCATCATAGTCGAGAGCTCCATTGCCATTGTTGGTTGGACCATAGACGATAACATCACCACCTGTCATGATGACTTGACCATTGGCATCGAGCCCATCACCACTGATACTCAGAGTGATTTTCCCTCCATTGATCGTGAGGGTATTCGTCGCATTCGGGTTGCCCATAGGTCCCATCTGTCACTCGGTCTCTGTACTCGCTCCTGCCACATTGATCCCATCATCAGAAGCCGTGAGATTGATGGTACCATTGTTGATAGTGATACCAGATCATTCGAGTCCTTCGTATGACTTCACTATATCGATAGTACCATTATTCACTGTGAGGAGATTCTCTGCATGGATACCATCATCTCAGGCATTGATAGTGATAGTACCTCCATTGATAGTGATATTTCCGAGATTTTCTTCGTCGGACTTCATAGCATCTCACTCGGATGTGATAGTGATAATTCCTGTATTCACGATGAGCTCTTCCTTGCCTCTGATTCCGTCATCTTTGGCATTCACGGTGATATTGCCTCCATCGATCTGAAGAGTATTTTTACTCGCGATACCGTCGTTGGATATACCATTCACGATGAGTGTTCCATCACCTTCGATATAGAGATCATCCTTGCTGAATATAGGCGCGTTCGGCTCGTCCTCATCAGCTGTTGCATAGGTGTATTCGCTTGCATCTGTGAGAGTATTGGTTGTACCAGCCACTAGAACTATATGTGCATCAGAACCATTTTTTATAAAAATCGGAGCACTCATATCGCTCGTCAGAGTGACACCTGCGAGTTCGAGTATAACTCACTTGTCTTCGGTATCGACGACGATCTGGCTATCATCACTTGTTCCCGTGATACGATAGGTTCCAGCCTTGGTGATGGTTGCAGTATTGCCACTCACAGTGACATCACTCCCTGCCTGGAGTGTCTCGCCGAGGACGATGGATGTCGACGAGAGATTGGTTATTGGTGTGACAGTACTCTCGGATGTCGATGAGAGCGTACACGATGTGAGGATACTCGATAGGAGCATCATGGGTATGAGGATTTTTTGCATAGAATGAGAGTTATAAAAAATTAAAATGTAGATGAGAGGGTCTGGATTTTTTCTTGTTCAGAGGCTGTGAGTGAGACTCATGCGTCTGTGAGTATGTCGGTGAGTGCTGTACTATCTCGGAGAATACTTTGATATTTTTCTTGATTTTCTTCATAGAGAGTTCGGTATTTTTCTATGGTGAGTATTCGAGTTTTGAGAGTGTTCTGGTAGGTGTTTTTCTCTCATATAGTTCATCATGATGATGTCGTCTGTATGAGTTCATCGATATCTCTGATATTGATATTGTCTCAGGATTTTTTGATATACTCTCTGAGGAGCTCTGTGAGTGGAGTCGTACTTGTATCGAGGGTGATACTCTGATCCCAGGGGATGAATACCGCACATCATGTGTCTCGGTTGATAGCTATGTAGTAACTCTCTATGAGTCCCATGAGTGGTGATTCATCTTCGCTGACTATATCTGCGAGTGCAATATATGAGAGATAGTTCTCTATGTCTATATGCTCTGATATCCGTTCGCTGAACTCTGTATCATCCGATTCCTCTATGAACCTCAGGAGGTTGATGAGGAGCTTCATATCATCATGGTTTATGCTCGTCTCTTGTTCAAAATATCATACATACGATGTCGGATCTTCTCCGAGATACTGGAATGAGAGCGAAGAGAGTACCTTGTAGATGACATGTGTATCTGCGAGTCATGTACGTGCGAGATATCAGTCGTTGATGGATTCTGATATGAGAGCAGTTCACTCTACTATACTTCCGAGTGTGACTGTAGCAACTCATCCGTGTTCGGGCGTAGTGAGTCAGAGAGATGTTCTGAGTTCGTAAGTGAGGAGTTCCATGAGTGTGCTCGTATCATCACCACTGCGGAGTACTATCTCATTCACTCATCCGTAGAGTTGTCAGGGTGTATACTTGTCGAACTTCACAACCAGAGAGGGAAGCGATACTCATGTTCCTCACTCGATAGCGAGAACATCCACGACTCATCTGAGTCTGATGCCGACACCCTCGAGGAGTGTTCCATCGATGGTGATGTCTGCTTTGATGTATTCTTTTTCTCCTGTGGTTGTGTAGGTATCGATGAGTTCTTGGTATTTCTTTTCTGAGATGTCTATCGATATATCATGCTTGCTCGTACTATAGAGTGAGAGTTCGCTCTCTGTATAGGTCGTGATATCTGTCTCATATTCTCAGAAGTTGTACGTTAGGATACGAGTTCATGAAAAACCAATACCAGCGAGTACAATCCCGATGAGTATGAATAGGAGTCAGAAGTGTCGCTTGAGTGTGATATTCATAGTTTTATAAGTCAGTAGCGTTATACCCTGTGATGAGTGAGACCTTCTGTCCACTCGTGAGTGTGCGAATCGCATAGATGAATTCTTGCTTGTTCATATCTGGACTCGTCGTCACGCTGTAGACGAGCTCGGTGAGTGCACCTCCACGCACCGAGTCGACACTCATGAGATGGCTTGATTCTGTATACTTCACGAGAACATCATCGAAGAGATGTTCGAAGTCAGTCGCATTATCGAGTTGGATTTTGAGTATCTGACTTTTTACACGGCGAGCGTACCAGTCGAATCGGTTCATGATGAGGATGACGAGAGAGATGATGGCAGTTGCCATGATACCGAGGAGGTAGAACTTGGTTCCCATCGCCATACCGATCGCCATAGCAAAAAATATAAAACCAACATCACGAGTTTCCTTCACCGCGTTACGAAAACGGATAATCGAGAGGGCACCGACGAGAGAAAATGCACGAGCGATATTGGAACCGACGATGAGCATGATGATAGCGACAATCATCCCCATCATGACGAGGGTGTGGACGTAGCTCTGTGTGTAGGATGTTCCACGATGTGTGATCATGTATATCCATCCGATAAAAGCATTGAGCACGAAACTCAGTGTGATAGCGATCGTGACATCGAGCATCGAAAATGAGCTCGTGAGATCCTGGAACTCGGTAAACTGAGAGAGAAAAGAATTGAAGTCCATAGGGAATATGAAGATTAGAGTATAGAGTTATGAGTATAGGGGATTGTGTTTTTATCCTGTGAGCATCATCTTGGTCCCGAGTGCTCCTATCTCGACTGCCTGACAGTATTTACTGATGCGTATGAGCTTGATACCGTGACTTGCTACGAGCTCTGTGATCCAGTAGGGGATTTTCTCATTCGCCTTGACCTCGAGGATGGAGAGATGTGGTGAGAGCATATATCACTCTGCTTGTGGTTCTCCGAGATTCAGGTATTTGGTTTTGTAACTCACATAGGTATCGAATGTGATACGGAGTCACTGGTCGTGTTCTGTTCAGAAGAATGCTTCTCGATTGTAGGTAGTGATAGCTGATGGTGTGAGTCTGTTTTCCTCTGCTATATGGAGTATCTCCTCTATCACCTGAGTATCCCTATCATCGTGCGGTGGTATGATGCCTTCGTGTATGAGTCGGAGTGCATCGCCATAGTTCATCGGAGCTCGACGTTTCTGTGTGACTCTATCGACTCGTTGCTTGATCTCTACATACACCTTACTGTCCTCATCGAATGCATCATCTGTCACATATCGTCTGATACGGAGCTTGCGTCGGAACTTGAGTCACTCTACCTTTTCCCAATAGTGTCGTCTGTCCGGTGTGTCGTAGTAGAGACTCGAGAGTGTATATTTTCCATTTTCTGCGTGTGCATCAGGGACGACGTATTTGAGGAGGTCTTTTTTGAGTCGTTCTACTTGCTCGAGTGTCAGGATATACTTGAGTTCGAATCGATTGAATTTTCTGATAGTATCAGTGGATGACATGATGATAAAAAAAGATGAAGGTGTAAATCTTCATCTATAGTAAGAATCGGGAGTAAGAATGTAGTAAGGTCTTACCATATATATTTTTATAAAAACATATAGTATAATCTCTCAAAAATATATAGTTTGACTTTGGCTTATTTTTCATATAATCGACACATATGGAAATACACAAAATCGTCAAAAAACTGGAGAAAAAAATGTGAAAAATTATCACAGTCCAGGATATCCGTGATCTCGTTGACCCTGGTGCACGAGGTATCGTCCGCGAGGATGCGAGAGTAGCGCAGACTGTCTATGCACTGAAGTGACAGGGGGTTATCCAGTCAATCCGCAATGGACTCTATTATGTCTCTGATGGTGAACTCGACGATGTAGAGTCTATCATCGACGTACACTACTGGGATATCGTTCGAACTATTGTGGCGAGTGAAGTAGGGAAGGACTACATAATCGGATGAGAAAAGGCTCTCGAGCTCCTCATGATGGACTTCTCTATACCGTATACACTCATCATATATACGCGTGATACTGCAAAAAAGGTAGCGATATCTCCTCGTCATGAGATACTATTTCGTACTATGATAACGGGAGAGAAGACCTCTCGTGTGAATGCATTCGGCATACTGAAAAAGCAATCTACAGGTGTAGATATGAAAATAGAGAGCAAAAAAGAATCATTCTCTGTACTCGGATATGAGGCAGCACTCCTGGATACCCTCACGATACACGATCATGATGAGTGAGTAGCAGAGAGTCTTGCCCTCAAATTCCTGAAGCGCTATGAATCCAAGTGTGAGCGTGGCAATCTCGGTATCCTCGTCTCGATACGATATATCCGAGCAGTGAATCGACTTCGTCAGATAGCGCGAGATCACGGATATACGCGTCTCTATGAACTCTGTCTCGACGTCATCAAAAAAGAGTGAGGATGATGTTTCCTTACTCTTTAGTAATATTTTCGATTGCTCCACTCCAAGAGTTGTGTCTGAAAACATTTTCAGTTCATTTCTTTACCTTTTTTGTTACATCTAATCAGTTTAGAAATACGTATCAACCATTGATTTTGACCTTTAGTCAATCCTCTGGAACTAGATATTCTTTTCAATTATGCCTAAGTTTGACTGCCCAATACTTTCAGCAGTTGCTCTCTGTTTTTATAAGAGTTTCAATATTTTGAGAATTTGAGCTTCATCATTCTGGCTCGAGTGTCGGTGTGTTCATTGCTTTTATTTTTTTAAAAGCAGGAATATAGGCAAAAATATTTTGATGTCAAAATATTTTTTAATTTTCTGTATTGGTCATCACCTGTGCTGGGATATGCGTCTTGATCATCTGGTATATCCTATATGGATCTCAGAGATAATGCACACGTCGTATATCATTGCGTTGCTCGAGGATGAGATGCCCATAGTTTAGGATACTTGCGAGGAGTCAGTGCTTTTCTACATCAACCTTTAGGACACTCTTGATATTCAAAAACTCGATATCATCTATGAGTATGAGGCTCGTATGGCTGAGAATAATTGACTCATGACTCACGAGCATGATACGCCCATAGAAGTCAATAATATTGAGTATTATCTGGACTATGAGATAGTTCACGGTAATGAGGAGTGTTGGGAGGAGTATATAGTTACTGAATTCTGGGGAAAATATATACTGATATTCATAAAATATCCATGTAAGTACCCCAAGTGGTATCAGGAGAAAAACGAATTTGAATACCATAAAGAATAAAAGAATTCCATGGCGACAATATATCTTGTAATCAGTAGACATAGGCAATTATTTTAGAATATAATAGCGTTTTATGGCTTGAGAAAGAGGGCTATGAGGGCAATAGACGTCACATATACACAAAGGCTTAACAACACGGTCAGCACCCATGGTTTACGGAAGGTCGGTAATATATATCACTCATCAAAATCATGAATCCGTTTTTCCGTACGCCTGCGTATTGTATGAAGTCTCTTGAGTATAAAAAACACTCCAAAAAACCACAAGGTAGAATAACAGATAACCACTAGTGCAAATGCGAACATAGGCTATGGGTTAGAAGGAGGAAAATTTTACTGATAACAAAATCAATTGCAATGATTATTTTGATTTTTTTTCACTTTTCTGTATTGTATGGGAAAATTAGCCCTTTACTTATAGTATTTTGAAGCTCCAAAAATACCTCGCACATGCTGGAATCTGCTCTCGTCGCAAGGCAGAAGAATATATTGAACAAGGATTGGTATCAGTAAACGATATCGTTGCACATATTGGTCAGGTGATCGATCCTGAAAATGATGTCGTGAAGGTGGATAATCAGGTGGTAGAAGATACAGAAAATCTCGTCTACTACGTCTACAATAAGCCACGTGATATCGTGACAACTTGTCTCTCCGGCAAGGACGATGAGCAGGGAATTATGGATGTAGTTGATATACCTGAGAGGGTATTTCCAGTATGACGTCTCGATAAGGAGACTACATGACTCATCATCCTCACCAATGATGGCCGCCTCTCAAACTACCTCATGCATCCTCGCTACGAACATGAGAAGGAGTATGTAGTAGAGGTCTACGGGAAGATAGATGATGCATCGCTCGAGAAGATGCGCAATGGGGTCAAGATAGAACTCAAGGATAATGGTTCTCGTACGCGAATTGTCCGTCGTATCGATGGCAAGGATACGGTCATCACTCGCAAGTACACTACCAAGCCATGTGAGATCACACGACTCTCGTCGTCCAAGTTCTCTATAATCCTCAAGGAATGAAAAAATCGACAGATTCGCCGTATGGTGGCTGCTGTCGATCATGATGTGAAGCGCCTGAAGCGCATCCGTGTGGAGAATATATTCCTCGGAGATCTCGCGGAAGGGCAGTGGAGACCGTTCACTCCTACAGAGAAGAAGGAGATTCTAAAGATGATTAGTGGAGAGTAGTTCAGGATTTTTCGGGAGAGGTCAGTCTTGATATCAAGATTCGCATCCTCTCTACTACTATTTGTTCTAGTCTATTCTCTGATAATCTCCTCTCTACTATTTCTCTTTTTATAATTTCAAGTTTTCTGATTTTATCTTCGAGAGACTCTCTATAGTGTTCAATTGGCGCTATCTGCATATCTGGATCTCATCATGACGATATAATATCTATAGATCTTCTTTTTGTTGGAGTAGTGTCCATGTATTCCTGCCTCCTCTTTTTGCATCAATTACAAGTACCATCACACATGGTCGGTTGTAGTGTACGGGCTCAACATGCTATTTTCGCAAAAGGATTATCGCGGGATTCTCATATAATAAATTCTCCTCAATCAAGCGAATGGATATTCTTTTTTATTGTATTGATACTCATTTTGATGATATGGATTCTAGGGGCCAACACATATAGTCTGTATGCATTCAGTCATCATGATGGATTACCTTTATAATCATTTTTGCTGACAGCTGTAATTTTTCTGATAATAATCATTCCATAAAGACGTACGTTTCATAAGGTGTTCTACTCAATATCTGCAGGATTCTTCAATTATGAAGGTTGGCTGTCATTAAAATTGCATGATAATCTTCTCTGCTAATTCAGTACTGTTCAGCTTGAGATGGAGATATTGTATTTTGCATACATTATTTTATTTATGAAACTTCTTGTGTGCTTCCTTCAGTTTCGGATTGGTCACGTGTGTATACACTTGCGTCGTTGTGATCGAGGCATGACCGAGAAGTTCCTGTATTATACGTATATCAGCTCAGTTTGTCAATAGTGTTGTTGCAAAACTATGACGGAGCGTATGTGCATGCATATTTTTGAGTATGCCTGCTCGGAGTCCATAGTCCTTCACCATGTTGGTGATGAAGAATCGAGTAAGGCGTATGGCATCGTCTGAGAGGAGGGAAGAGTTAATATTCTCCTCGCTATAGTTGTGTCTGATGAAGAGGGGAGAGAAGTGGTCCCTGCGAGCACTCAGATATGCTTGTATCGCGTCTCGAGCTGTCTCGGTGAGATAGACTACACGGAGCTTGCCTCACTTACCACGGACAGCGAATTCGAGTGTTTCGAAGTTCACATCTTGGCGACTCAGTGCTGTGAGCTCAGAGATACGCAGTCCAGTCGAATATATACACTCAGATATAGCGTAGTCACGCAGTCACTGTATCGTCTCTCGGGGTATTGCCGCAAAGTATCTCTCTATCTCTTCTCCCGTGAGGAATGTGACTTCTCGGTCCTGTACCCGCATGAGATCGAGTACTGTCGGATCGAGACAATCTATCTCTTCTTTCTTCAGATACTTGAGCCAAGATCTGATAGTGATTATATGCGCATTCACTGTCTTCACGGAGAGTCATGAGTCTGCCAGAGAGAGGCGCCAAGTATCGAAGTCTTCCTTCTTGATATCTTCGATAGTTGGTTCTGGATAAGCTCGTGCAAGTTCGATAAGTGGTGATTTCCATGTCTTTACAGCTTCCTTATCGAGTGGTGGGAGGAAGTCGATAGGGGAGAGTTTTTCGTGATTCGTTTTTCTTGATTCGTTTTCCGTTTTGTTATGCTGATGATAAGGGGCATCTGCTCCGGTTTCGGGCAGATTCTTCGTTCCTCAGAATGACAGGGAAGATGCTTCTGGTATAATCCAACAGATGAATCTCCATATATGAAAAGCATATTGCTCCTGGGTCCGACGACTGCGACCTTTGTGCAAGCGGAGATATACGAGGAAGTTCTGTAGGGAAGTGAAGAGTGACATATGCAGAGGTGAGTTATATTTGACTTTTATCGGTAGATTTATATAAGATATATGAATGAATACACCAAGGTCACTAGACTCTAGATACATACCTATTTGACTCTCTCCCGTGATGAGAGTTACCCATATTGTTGTTAACCATGCTAGGGCTATTTTAGATGAAGCAGCAACAAAGAAGGGGTATTTATTTTATCCAGTACTATCTTGACAGTATGTATTAATACTCGAAGATAATGATACAAAAGAGAATAGGGATATGATAATTCAGGAGGCTGCAGATTGTTTTATGGCAAGTGGGTATGAGGTCGATGTTACGGATGGGGGATTTAGAGTATACTTTTCTAAGTAATACATATCAAAATATATATCACTTCACATAATGTAACTTATGTGAAGTAATTATAGGGTTTTTGAGAGTTATTGCAAGTTTTTGTGAATGATTCTCATTTTCCATCTTTTCATACTTGTTGGATATATTTTTTATATTATTGCGACCTCATTTATTATTAGTTATGATCTTGTAAGGTCGTTTTAATAATTGTTTTTATTATTTAGGTATCTTCTGTATATTTTGATATATGAATTTTTAATTCTCGACGATAGAATGTTCGGAAAAGATAAAAAAACGCGTTAAATCGCAAATTTTTGAGTATGTATTTACTGGACTGGATTACTGATGGAAAAAGTTAATATTTCGGGGATTAGACTTCGGTAGAATTCATAGAAACACAGAAAACTGGATTGCTTCGTACCTCGCAATGACGGAAACTAAAAATGAGAATTATTCTCATTAAATATATTTGCCTTTTAAAATCTTTGCATACACTCTCTGTATAATTTTTGTTACACTCTATGAATCAACTCGAACAAGCATGTTATGATATCATCACGAAGAATATGTGTCGCACAGATGAGAAAGTATATCTTCTCTATGATACAGAATCTCCTCTTGCGAATCTTCTCTCGAGTGCATATATATCAGTTCTAGACTCGATGCATGATGATAATATCACTGTACGAGAATTCAAGAATCCTCCTCAGCCTCTCTATCGTGGTGGTTTTGTAAATCAGGAAAATCCTCATGCAGATAAGCAAACACGTGTTATCACTTCACATAATATCGATGAGAATAAGCGTGTCTGACTCAATCATCATGAGGTTCTTGAGGTAAAAACAGCCAAAGATACTTCTCTCCAATCAGAACCTCAAGAGCAACTTGTTGATCCAGAGATTGAGTCCATTAAGAATGAGCTCATATCTCTCCCGAAGGGTTCGATTGTAATACTTGTACAGTCTACGAACTTCCGTCTCTCGACATTCCGTATTCGTCTCGAACTCTTCCATCGTGGCATTCACGTCGTTGAACACAATCACCTCTCATATATTCCTGAGGAACAGTTCGATACGTTTATCGACTGTCTCGTATATCGTACACCTGAGTATGTTCGTCTCGAGAGAAAATTTACCGAGCTTGCGGAAAATGCTGAAACTACTCGAGTACAATCTGTGAACGGGGAATTTCTCACCTTTTGACCTGTTGAGAAGATTCGCGGTAATACGGGAGACTATACTGGTATTGAAAATAAGGGTTGAACATTCCCTATTGGTGAGACATTCACTGAAGCAAAGGTTCTCGATAATGTAAACGGCCGATGTCTCGTGGATACATATCCGAGGGAGGATTTTTCTATAGAGATATGTGAACCATTCGAACTCGTGATCGAACATGGTAGAGTACTTCCCTCGCCACACTTCCCTCCTGGATTCCAGAAGCTCTATGACTGGGTGATAGAGTACGAATGAGAGATGCTCGTACGTGAACTCGGATTCGGACTCAATCCTGCGATATCAACCACTACTCCCCTACGAGATATCAACTTCCATGAACGCAAGGTATGAGTGCATCTCTCTCTCGGGAAGAAGCATGGAATATTCGGTAAAAAACTCCCAAAAGCAGAAATTCAGAGGTTCCATATTGATGTATTCGTCGCACTAGAGTCAGTCTATATGGGTGATACTCAGGTGTTTCGTGATGGAAAGTGGTGTGTATAATAAAACTCAGGAAAAGCTCCTGAGTTTTATTTTGTCATTGGTATATTTTTCTCCACTCGTACTGCGAGTCACCCCTTGATACTCTCGTCGAATGAGAGTCTATCGACGAGCCTTTCTGTTATATAAAAAAGTCCCCTTCCCCGTTTTTCCATATGGACTCATTGCGCATTGTGTTCCTCGAGTTTTTGGTTTTTTATCTCTTCCATATGTGTTGCATCTTTGGAGTCCTTGCCCTTGCCCGTATCATGAACTTCGAGTGTGATGGAGAAATCCTTATTTTCATTCTCGTGTGCTCGGATGATACAAGAGTCGAGGTCTCATGCGGTGCTCCCATGTTCTATAGCGTTATTTACGAGTTCATCAGTGATGAGGACGAATCTCCCACGCCATACCGTATCAATATTGTACTTATCAAAAATATACCCAACAAAATCACGAATAATCTTGGATTGCGTATGATCAGCTCAAAAATCAATCTGACATGCAATATTTTTATTGCTATCTGCGATTGATTGGAGTTCGGCTCTAGCCTGCTCCGAATCAAGATGTGATATATCGATAATATGCATTGTAGATACTTTTTTTCAGTATAGCGTGTATATTCGAAAAAAGCAAAAAAACAATAAAAAAATCCCCGATATGCTCGGAGATTTTTCATATATTCGACTAGCGAACTGCTTCCTTAAGGGTCTTACCAGCGCGGAATACTGGAGTCTTCATAGCTGCGATCTTGATCTTCGCACCAGTCTTAGGGTTAACACCGTTGCGAGCTGCACGCTGAGAAACCTTCCATGCACCAAATCCAGTAACATTTACCTCCTCACCCTTCTTGAGTGACTTAGTAATAACTTCGATCTGAGCTGCGAGGCTCTTTGCTACTGCATCCTGAGAGAGACCTGCCTTAGCGGCTACAGCCTTGATAAAGTCCTGCTTCTTCATAAGTGGAAAAAGTTAAGAAATAAAGGACAAGACTGATTATAGACAGACGAAAAATAATTGCAATACTTTTTTGCTTTTTCTGTCCGTTAAAAGTCTTGTCAATATCTATTTTTTCCTCTCTAGTAAAGGGAAAACCCACCTTTTTTTGTTTTGGCTCTGTGATGCGGAAACCGCTATGGAATGCGGAAAATAGACTACTCATCTGTATAAAAAATGTACACGAGAATTTTCTCATAAAAAATAGGTGCCAAAGCACCCATAAAAACACAATATATAGTGTTTAGCGTATCATAATGACCATTGTTCCAATAATTGCAAGGATCATTCCTATGAGCCAGAGACGCATAACGATAGTACTCTCTTGCCATCATATAGCTTCCAGATGATGGTGGAATGGTGCTATTCGAAATATTTTCTTACCATTGCGGAGTTTTTTTGAGAGCATCTGTATGATCACAGAGAGTGTCTCGAATATGAATATACTACTCATGATGATGAACCCGAGGAGTGTATCGGTCATCATGGCTATCACAGCAAGGGTTGCACCGAGCGCGAGGGATCCGGTATCACCCATGAATACCTGGGCTGGGTGTATATTGAACCAGAGGAATGCCATGAGTGCACCAGCAACGATGAGACAAAATGCCGAGAGAATATAGAGTCACATACTATATGTGATGAATCCATACGCAGCATATTGGAATAAGAGGAGTCCACCTGCGAGTCCATCGAGCCCATCGGTGATGTTGACGCTATTGGCCCCAGAGTAGAGTATGAGAACAAAGAGCGGTACATAGAGATAGTCGAGATCGATCTCACCCATATATGGTATATTGATGCTCGAGAATCCGAGTTTGGCATAGAACCAATAGGCTCACAAAAGTCAGAATGATATAAGAAATATGGTTTTAACTCGTGCAGAGAGTCACTTCGTTTTCCCTATTCATCTGATATTGAGATAGTCATCGATGAATCCGATGAGTCCCACACTGATGAGGGTAAATACTACGAGGTATGTCTCATTACGATTCCAGAGGGTATTTTTGATGCTTCCTCAGAATATATCTTGTATCCATGGTTCTGCGAGATTCACGGCGAATGATATGCATACGAGAATCATCACTGTGAGGATGATAAATATTCATCCCATCGTTGGTGTTCCTGCCTTGGATCCGTGGAGTTTCGCAAATTCAGTAGCCTTGCCAATCAGTCACTCCTCACGAATCTGTTTACCCATCTTGAGTTTTTTCAAAAACCCGATCCCATGCGGCATAATAAAGAATGTGATACTAAAAGATGCAACAAGTGATGCAAGAATAAAAAAGAGGTTGTTCGACATAAAATATGAGTAAAGTTCTACTCCTCAAGATATCGAGAAACATAAAAAAGGCAAAATAAAACCACTCGCGTTGAGTGGATTTTAACCCCTAAAGATATGCTCCATGAGATAGAGACGAATTTCCCTATCTATTAGCTCACTTTCTTCTGGAAGCTTTATGATTACTCGATACATAAAATCTCAAGCATTTGGATTTTCCATTTTCCATTCTGTTTTTAGAGGATTGTATTCTGATATTTTTCATTCTATGAGCCGTACTCGTTCCTGTATATCAGCACTTGGGCTTGCCTTTGGAAAAGGAATAATGTATTCATATGTCTCGAATCTCTCTCGAGAAATATTTTCAACCGTCTCACTGTAGATGATACGATTCGGAATGTAGACGAGCTCTCCTGTCTGATTGGTTATTTTGGTATAATTGAGTGTTATCTCTTCGACGATTCATTCGTATATGCTTTTCGATGTTCTGATGCGGATAACTTCTCATATATCAAATACTCGTCCAAGGAGGAGCGAGAGACTACCGAGAAAATTGGTCATCACATCTTTTGCTGCGAGAGCGAGTATCGCTCATCAGATTCAGGCACCAGTGAGGATACTACGAGTATCGATATCGAGCTCCTCGAGCATCTGTAGGAGTATGATAATCCAGCATCCAGCCGTTATCGTGAATCGTATGAGGGGGAGGAACCGCCGAATCACAATATTGTTGATAGCTGATGAGTGACGTATCTCGTGAATAATCCATGATATTATGCTGGCTAGGAGTGATCATATTGAGATATATGCCAATATCGTATGAATAACATCTATTCTTCTGCGTCCAATTGGCCCCCATGATTCCATAGAATCGAGCTGTCCAAAAAATACAATTACAGACGAGAAGATGATAATCCATGCTATAATCGTAAATATATATGAACTTCGGGATGAAGACCGCTTTTTATACATGATATCATGCTATCGTATTTTTTTATTTTTTGCAAATAATACCAGCCAAAACGATTGCTTTTCCGCTAAAAATTCATAATATTCTCTCCAAGTTGAGAGTTTTTCTCATGGGGATATCGAGAATCTCCTATTTTCTTTGATTATTTACGTTTTAGGATGGCATTTCATCTCTCACATATTCATGATTACGACAGGTTTGCGGCTGTAGATATCGGTTCTTCTCGTGTACGCACATGAGTGTATAGTATAGAGTCACTTGAGGGTGAACTCCTGGGCTTTTCGTCCGTGAGGCAGAATCGCAAAAATATGCTCGCAGGTTCCATCGCTGACATGCGATGAGTCGCACTCACCATAGAACGATCGCTCATACAGGCATCTCAGAAGATTGACGAGATCCCGAGTGATGTGATACTTGGATTTTCCTCGAGTCAGATCATATCCGATGTTGTCACAACTCAGTATATTCGCAAGTCATGAGAACCGATAACTATGCGCGAGATAGATACCATGGTTAAAAAAATAGAAAAAAGCTCATTTGACCGCGTACGTACCAAGGCAAAAAATATATTCGGTATTACTCATGATGACCTCAAGCTCATATCATCGACTATCACGAGCATCGAGATAGATGGCAAAACTGTGACCAATCCGATATGATTCACTGGTACCAAGGTGAGACTCTCTCTGCTCAACCTCTTTGCCCCAGCAAGTGAGTTTAACATAGTACGTTCCGTAGCCGCACATATAGGCAAAAATATTATATCCCTCATCCCTATCCCTCTCGTATACCCCAAGATCCTCGAAAAACATGATTATATTGACAGGAAGTCTTGTGTTATCGATATGGGACTCCACCATACGACAGTCATCTGTATAGAAGATAATCAGATTATTGCTCTCGAGACATTTCCTATCGGAACTGAGATGCTCATGGAGTGACTCGCACGAGAATACAGTGACCTCACACTTCTGCAGATAGAACACATGATTGCCAATGATGAGTATCATGATGCAAGACTCATGTGAGTGAAGGGTTTTCTCGAGTATATACTCGATACATTCCACGCATACTTGCGAGAGGATGTCTGAGATTTTCAGTTTGATTCACTCTTCGTCCATGGTTCGATATTTTCCGGAGACAAGATCATGGACGTGCTTCGTTCACTCATCATCGATGCATACAGTAGCAAGGTGCGTATCATGCGATTCGCTGACATAGTTGATGCACCTGCTGATGAGGTTGTCCCCTACGGACTCTCGCTCATCGCGACAGAGCTCCTCATGGTAAAAAAAGATCCACTCGTTCGTATACTCCGTTATGTCCTCTACAACTATGAGTAACAAACATATTCTCAAAATCCCAAAATCTACACTCCAGGTATCAGTTCTCTCTCTGATAAAAGAAGAGAAGAAAAAAAATTCCTGAGTACTCTATATAGATCTCTCTGAGGTTTCTTTTACTCTCTCGCGAGATTTTTTCTTCGTATTGTCACGGAGATTTCACAAGGATGAGATTGTACTCATTCTCGATGAGGCAACAGAGCTCTCTATGGCAAAATCTGTATGACTCCAGGCTGAACTCAAGTGAGCATTTGCTGAGTTCGAGCGAGAATATGAGAAAAAAAATCTCCTCGCTCACAACATGACCATGTGGCAGTATTTTGTCTATGAGATCAAGAGATGAGCCTCATATCTCTACTTTCTTTTCTTTAAAAAATTCTTCCAAAAGAAAAAGGAGCGAATGATGCATTTTCGTGATTCTTCTCCGAATATGTTCCTTATCGTGAGTGGTCTCATTGTCTCTATTACACTCCTTTTGTTTATCTTTCACTTCGCTGTATCCAAGACCTATGTATCGATAGCTCCACAGATCACGATCAAGCCTGTGAGTGCCAATATCATCTATGCTCTCTCGAATTCGAGTGGATCAGAGCTCCAGAATCAGAAAAATATCATTCCACAGAGACTCATGACCGTGCCCGTGACGCATGATATGCAGTTCAATGTCACAACAATAGATCCGAACTCTACGAGTAGTGCTGCCGGAACTGTCACTATCTACAATGAGCTTGCCACGGAACAGGCACTCAAGCCACAGACTCGTCTCGTCACTGAGGATGGTATAGTGTTCCGCACTCGAGCATGGGTCAATGTCCCACCATCACGCACTATCAATGGGATCACCGAAATAGGTCGAGTAGAGGTAGCTGTTATCGCGGATCCAGCAGATGAAGCCGGTCGAGTTATCGGAGAACGTGGTAATATCAAGGCAAGTACCGACATGATGATTCCTGGACTCAAGTTCAATCGTGACAAGGTCTATGCCAAGGCGAAAGAAGATTTTTTCTGAGGAGAAAATCCAAAAGTTCATGTTGTTACGGCAGATGAAGTAAAAAAATTCGAATGAATCATGCGAGAACAACTCCTACGTGTTGCTCGTGATGAACTCCAGGTACGTCTCGACGAGAACAAGAAAAATATAGGAGAAGATTATGCACTTCTCATGGGTGATGGTATAGCTTTTACTGGTGAGACTATCACTATTGCATCAGCACAGAAGGTAGGTGATATAGCCAATGAGATAACTCTGCGTGGTACTGTGACTGTCCAGGCAATCGTCTATGATCGCAAGGCAACCATAGAATACCTGACGAGCATATTTCGTGAGTGACTCCTCCAGTGAACAGACAAGGAGATAGCTATCCATACTGATACACTTCGTATGAGCAATATTGTCTCACAGGCTGAGGATAGGAGTCGTATCAAGGCAACCATGGAGATGACAGCGAGTGTGACCTATGACTTCGAGAACTCGATTAATGAACTCACGCGTCATATGAAACTCGTCATAGCTGGAATCAGCGAAGAAGAAGCAATCAAAAAACTCAAAGAAAGCGGATACGTGAAGGATGTAGAGATGAGCTTCTCCCCTTTTTGGATATCGACAGTTTCATCCAATATAGATAATATCGAGTTCGTGATACGCAAGGAGGAAAAATAGTGAGAATTTCTGAGTATAGAGTATTTAGTTTTTAGGATGGAATATTTTTAGAGTATGAAAAGTTCAACTATGACATTTTGGCAAAAAGCGAAGAGGTTTTTTGAGCCACTTGGTGAAAATAAACTCCTGACATTTTTTTCGTGTATCAAGTTCTCGATGTGGGGAGTATATGCTATTGCAAGCGTGATAATTATTCGTGAGAGTCTCCATGCCATCGAGGCAAATTCTATTGATTCATTTCGTCAATCGGTGAATTTATTTTGTATTTTCTTTGTCTTATTTCTTGGTACAACATGGCTATTCCGCCGTACAGATTGGCCATACCTCTATCATCGCGTAGAAAAATGGATATATCGTCGTTATATACCCAAGATTATTGAGGCAGACAATAATTATATAGAAAAAATCGGTACAGGTAAGCTCATATCAATACTTCGAGATGGTAGAAAAGTGTGGATGGATCAACTCTCTTGGATTATTAAGGAGACCATGAAAATACTTGTTACAGGTTCTTTTTTATTCTATCTTCTTGCCAAGATATCACCTATTTATGCGATTTTTTTGATTGGAGTGCTTGTACTCATGCATGTACTCGTAGTCTGGATAGATACCATAGCTCACAAGCATAGAAAAGTCCGCACCAATGAGCAAGGTGAGCTCTCTCGATGACTCGTGAGAATCATCATGTCGAAAAATGAAATCCTCCAAAATAATTCTATACAGAAGGAGATGTTCAATATATATGGTAGTGTAGATAAGATCAGTGATGCAAATGATAAGATAAATCGTGCCTTATTTTTTATATTCAATCTTGTTCGTGTATTTGCTGTACTCATTCGATTATTTGTTTTAGTAGTTATAGGATACTGAGTTTTTCACAATACATATAGTATATCGGATTTTGCTACAACGATGTCTATGATTATAGTATTTGAGAGCTTCTTGTTTGATTCTACAGAATTTTATAAAAACTTTACCAAGGATTTTTCTGATATAGAAAAACTCTGGGAAACTCTCGATGATGCACCACAGATGAAGTGATATAATACTGGTAATGAATTTAAACCACTCAACAAAGACATCATCATCTCCTCTATCACCTACGGCTACAATGAATCCAAGGTCTTCTCTGACTTTTCTCTCACACTTGCTCGTGGCAAGAAGACAGCACTCGTCGGTGCATCAGGAGGAGGAAAAACTACACTCATGAA
>JALQWG010000012.1 GCA_023260135.1 Candidatus Altimarinota bacterium
AAAATCCACCGGGGAGGTGGATTACTTGCTTATCTGATGCATGAGTCTCTGGAGATATCATTCATCTGTTGTTGAGGTAGAGCAACTGATAACAAGATCGAACCTGGTGAGATATTCCTCAATCGTTCTCTTGGTTCATGGATTATAGAGAGCAATTCTGAGGGTTGTCTCATCATGCTGCGGATGTGCCATACTCGCATCGTCGATACTATCTCAGAATAGTATCACTTGTTTTCCAGTAGCATCAACCGTGTGATCAATCTTATTTCCTGTGTATATCGGGGGATTGGGGTTTGTTCCGCTGTTATATCCATCATTATCCCATATGAGAGTATTGGCTATGATGCTCATGTTCTCATAGTTCATGTTGTTATGATGAAGGGTGCCCTCTATAACCTGCCTGACTCATGCGGAGAGTATATGCACAGGGATGCCTTCGTCATTACAGAATCAGAGAAACTTTCTCCATCCATCACGAATAACTGATCTATCATAGTCTATGCCACTTAGATCATCTGCATGGAGCTTGTATCTCTTATGGAGTTCTATTGCTTCTGCCCACCATCGCTGCATCCACATATCTCGCACATCTTTTGTGAGAGTACTGTCGACCTCATAGGGATAATATTTATCAAACAACTTTGCACGTTCTTGTTCGAATCCTTCTCGTAGTCTCGGAATAGTTCAGAAGAGATCAAAAGAAGACTTACTTGCTCATCGGGCAGCAGTGATAGTGTGGTCAAAATCTGCAACAATTATTACTTTCTCTGGATTGAGAAGTTGGATTTTCCTCTCGTATGTTTCGGGATTCCCTATGATGATATTGGACATGATAACTAGTTATATTCTATGTATTTGCTACTGTGCTTCCATATTCGGCATATGCCTTATAGTATTGCTGAACCCAAGCTCTGATACTCTCATCAGCAGGAACAAGATATCCATCTTCCATGACCGCATACTGAGATAAGAATTCATTTGCATCTCTTTTTTCTCTATAGGTGTTTATGAGTTTTATATAGTGTTCCTTGTAGAGTGCCTTTGCTCGTTCGAGAGTAGCATCATTGTAGTTTATATCTGCTCGGCCGTCCGTATCTATGTAGAGTATTCCTGCGTCGAAGAGTACCTTCAGATGGATGAGTCATTCGCAATAATACGGCCATGTATCTGGTTCCTTCATCCACTCGATGAGAGTGATGCTGCGTGATACGAGATCCACGATAACGGTCTCATCCATGTCTCTATCCCCATGGAGGAAAAAGGACACAAGTCATCCTGTGGTTGCCTTCCATTCTTCTATATTTTTAAAATTCCCTGTCTGGTTCATCTGGACTTCGGTATCTCCTTCGAGCCAAAGTGTATGTCAGAGTTCGTGTCAGATGGTCTCTATGTCATAGAGCTTATAGTACATATCTGGATTGCCAAATATTATATCTTTCTTTTTTTGTCGTAGTCTCTCACTTACCATCATAGCCTTGTGTTGCATCTCTGGTTTTGACTGTGCTCGCTTGAGTATATGTTCTGGAAATGCATATATCTTTTTTCCGTATGTGCGACTTACTCCTGCATCATTCGGGATGACTTGTGCTGATGGGAGTCAGTTGAGCTGTGATCCAAAATAAAAAAGAGGATTTCCTATATATATCTGGCATCGTCAGAGTCACTGGAGTGAGAATCTGTATATCTCATCTTCGGGGCGTATTCATAGTTCTCAGGCGAGCTCATGGAACATCTTGTGTGAGAGTCATGATGCCTTGCTCTCAAGGAGCGATCTGTTCTCGAGTCGTACATCCCATTCTGCGGCAACAGCTTTTCTATACTTGTCCTCATAGTACTCGAATGGATGAACTATCTGTATAGGTCCGCGGATCTGCATCCATGCTGTATCTACGAGAGACCATTTTCCTATGAGTCTATCTGTATCTGTCTCCTCGAATGCAGTGATGAGTGCGTCGATATAGGTGAGATAGTTTTCCTTCTGTCAGAACACATCATCTTCATGTCATTCGAGAGATAATCGGAGGTTGCGTAGCGCCATGATAATAGTGTCAGTCTCTTCAGGAAGTGCATCCTTGTATGCGAGAGATACATATCCGTCACCTGATCTCCTCAGTATCGAGTATGATCTATCTCATATATTTCCGTCTTCTCACTTGTCGAGGAGATCCTCGTCACGGAGATACTGCATGATTGTCTCCTGCTCTCAGAACCTCTCCTCGAGTTCTCTATTGACTCACTGGATGAGTGACTTGTTCCATGCTCTATGAAAACGGTTAAAAGCTACACCAACAGAAAATACTCCACGAAGGAGGGTTCTATAAAAAGGGGTCAGGAGTCCCCTCTTTTCTATATCATCCAATATACTTGTATTGAGATTGTTGTGGTATTCTGCCGTGAATATATACGCATTTTCCTTGAGTGTGAATTCTTCTCCACTCGATAGCTCTGATCTACGGACGTGATTCATGAGAGCGTCCTCGTAGAGGTGACAGAGTCGCTCATAGGCAATATATCGTGTCTCTGGTGTGATAGACTCGATACCAACTACCCTGATAAACTCATCGAGTATCTCTTGTTCTCTTCCTGGTGTATCGATACCATTTCTCAGAGATGAGAGGTGTTCTGCACGGTTCCCTATCAGGAGCTGTACACTATCGACATCCCTCATGAATTCTGCAACAGCAGATGACTCGAGTGTGTCTCTCACCTGATCTGGAGTTGTAGGCTGAATAATCGGGGAACTGCTAGGAGCTGGAGACTCGGTAGGTGTATGCATAGAAAAATTGGTTATGTATTATATAATATAATAATTATAAAATAGTCAACTATATTCTCTCGCTCCCTAGAGGTAAAAGAAAAATCCACCGGGTAGGGTGGATTATCGTTCATATCTTTCGATGATATACTCAAGTGGATATTCATGGAACTTTACGGTGAGTCCATCACTATATTTTTTCGAGAGCTCGGGATTGATAGTTTTTCACATGCTACGAGTATCCCAGTCAACATCTGGATATATCGTCTCCAATCTTCACCAATCCTCACCAACTGCGAACTCTGCATGTTCCCAACCTGTTGGATAGTGACTTCACTCCTTCGGTGATGGGAGCTCTATGGTATGGATTGTTCTATCCTTGTAGACGATAGACTCATAGAGACTGTATGTTGCTATCGGTCGTCATCCTATGACCTCCTCGATAAGAAGAATTCATCTCTCAGAGAAAAATCCCTTCATCTCTTCGTATTCCGCCATTGTCTCTACTCTGTAGCATATATGGTCGAGAGTATAGCTACTCACATCTATCTTATCAGATGCAATATTCATAAAAATCCTCTCCAAGAATCCAGATACATCTGCAAATATGTCATGTGTTATAGTCATGAGTCGATAGTACACAAAAACACTAAAAAATAAACTCTATTTTCTCACTTCCCTCTCACTCCCTCCGCGAGAAGAAAAATCCACCCGGAGGTGGAGGGGCGGAATTACATTTTTAATATATCATTAAGATTTCTTTGTGTTGAATTTGGAGATCAAGTATACTTCGCTAACAAGGATTGTGCATACTTAAGGAGTTCTTGAAATTCGGGTTCATTTAGTTTCTCTATAGGAAAATCAGATACGATTTGTGTTGAATCTGATAATCATGAGTTAAAGGCAATAGCATTCACTATAGGGATTCCAGCCTGGAGTGCCATCTTGCCATACGGACGACCAAGTAGATTGAATAGCCTTTCTGTTTCTTCCAGTGTCTCCTTATCTGGCTTAAACATAGGATTATTTATCTGTGCACGAATTCCACTCTCTGTTCATGTCACACATTCTCTTATCATTATGTATGCTAGCATCTTCGTATCTTGTTGCTCGAAAGCATTAACAATATCACTTGCAGCTCCTAGTAGTCCTGCTTTTTTTATTGAAGCCATCACATCAATACCTCCTGGTAGTTTTCCTAACATATATTATAATTAGTAGAATTACATATTATACATAATTATATATTGTCAACTATATTTTCTCACTTCCCTCTCACTCCCTCCGCGAGAAGAAAAATCCACCCGAAGGTGGAGGTGGTGGATTTAGTTTAAGAGGGCGGTATCAAGAGTTGCTGGTACAATAAAGAATACGTCTATATCGTATATCTTTAAAAGTTTTTTAGTAAATTTTCTTTGATACTTGGTTCAGTTATCACAAGGTCAAGTTTCTGTGTTATTACAGTCTCATATATATCATAGTATATATCTTACTTCATTAGCCTCATTATAACTATCTAAAGCATAGCTTATATCTTCAAAGCTCCTTATCATTACCTCGTCTAAATGGGGATATAATCACCTCAAATCTGATATTATTTTTTTGTAGGTTTCTGAGTCTTTTTTAATTCTTTCTTCATTTATAAAAATGAATAACATCTTCTTTCAAAACAGTCTTTTAGAATCGATTCTAAGCGCTCATTCTCACTTATTTTTTCATACACTGTAAGCAGAGTAAAAATTAGCATCTTTATTTTCAAAAAAGTCTCTTGCAGTTGTAAGTTTTATGTTATCATCAGCGAAAGTAGCATCAACTCAAAGAAAATTCAAGTCCTTATAATCTGGAATATCTAATGGTATATCTGTGAGTCATGAAATAGTACAATCAGGAACATCTCCGTTTGCTAATCGTTGTTGTCATAAGTATTCACAAGTAGTCGTTATGGACTTAATATCTTTTGGAATGTCTTCTTGGGGAATTGAGATTTTTCAATCTTTGATTGAATCATCAAATGGAATCTTTTCAACAATTTGTCCACTCATATTTATTAGTCAAATGTATGCTTTATATTCTTTACTAACTATACTTCATGTAGTACTAATTTCATATGTTTTATCATCTTGATTTATCTCTACTCAAACAGGTTTTATAGTTGGCTTTTCTTTTTCGAGATTTTCATATACTGCATTATTTGCTGATGCTTCGGAATTTCTTCACTCGCCAAAAAATTTAACTAAGCCAAATGCCAAAATTGCTGCGAGTATCCCTGCTCATGCTAAAAATATAACGAACCGTATAATTCAATTAGAATCAGGGTTTTTATTTGTTTGTATTTTTTTCGTAGGGGGCATCAGTCTTAGTTAGGAGATAAAAAAGATATATAAATAAGGTAAGGATAAAAACCTTAACAATTAAGTCAAGGTTTTTATTTTTTTATCCTGAACAACTTACGCATCACTCCTTCGACACTTCACTCGAGAGTGAACGGACATAGTAGACCGTCTTGACTCCCTGCTTCCATGACTTCACATAGTAGCTGTAGAGCTCGCGAGGAGATACCTTCGCTGGGTCGACCATCCACTCGAACGAGATAGACTGATCGATCCACTTGTACACGACAGAGATCATATCGATGACATCGTTCATATCCATGTTGATGTATTCCTTGTAGAACCAGAAGTTCTCAGAGTTGAGCTTCGGTGCTATGCGGATAGTTGGAGATGAGAGATTGGTCTCGACGAAGTACTTCTTGTAGATAGGAAGTAGTGCTGCTGTTGTACCGACGATACCTGCCGTAGAGGTGTTCGGTGCTGGAGCTGAGTGGTAGCCGAATCGGCAACCAGTCTTCGCCATATCATCGAGGAGAGACTTCCAGTCGAGGTGAGCGTTGTAGGTCTCAGCGGTGAGCTGGTCAGCATTCTTCCCGAGGACGATACCCTTCGAGTGCTCAGAACCAGGAAATAGTGGATATGCACCACGATCGCGAGCGATATCGACTGATGCCTTGTATGTGTAGTAGGTGTAGAGTTCAAAGAGTGCATCCACCTTCGCACGAGCCTCTGGAGAGTCGTATGCGAGTGAGCGAGTTGCGAGGTACTCAGCGAGACCGAGGTATCCGATACCGATAGAGCGATACTTCATCGCTGTGAGTTCAGCTGCCTTGATCGGGAACTTGGTGATCGTGATGACATTGTCCAGGAGGCGACAGATGACGTCCATAGACTCAGCGATAGTTGCTTCGTCGTTGACCTTCGCGACATTGATAGAGGCGAGATTACACGTAACGGTCTCTCCTGGTTCGTACCTGATCACGATCTTGCCGTCTTCGACAGTTTCTTCGATGAACCGAGCGGGCGATGAGTTTTGACATATTTCTGTACAGAGTTGAGTGGAGTAGATTTTCCCTGCGTGCTTGTTCGGATTGAGACGATTGACTGTATCTCGGTAGAATACGTATGGCATACCTGTCTCGACAGTCGTCTTCAGGAACTGCTTGAAGAGGTCTTTTGCCTTTACAGTTTTCTTCATCTCGAGAGTTGTATCCTTCTCGAGCTCTGCGTAGAACGCTTCGAATTCTCATTCGAATGTATCTTCGAGACAACGTCCGTATTTTTTACTGACCTCGTATGGATCGAATAGTGACCACTCAGCATCCTCCTCTACGCGACGCATGAAGAGGTCTGGAACAGAGACTGCTGGGAAGATGTCGAATGCCTTGGCACGGATATCTCCTGACTCTGTCTGGAGCTCGAGGAAGTCGTAGATGTCGCGATGCCAGATGTCGAGTGTGACTGATACGGCACCGAGACGAGCACCGAGTTGGTTCACGGCAACGGCTGTATCGTTGATAACCTTGACCCATGGATTGACACCTCCGGCAGCACCCTTGATCCCGCGGATAGCAGCACCCTGAGCGCGGATATGCCCGAGGTAGACTCCGACTCCTCCTCCGTACTTGGATATCTGAGCGATATCCTCGATACCGTGGTAGATAGAGCGGAGGTCGTCACCGATATTGAGCTTGAAACAACTCGTGAGTTGATGCCAGTTAGTACGAGCATTGATAAGTGTTGGAGTTGGAAGAGAGATCTTCTGCATCGAACACTGGTCGTATATCTTCATCGCGAACGCGAGACGGTTCTCATCCTTCTCAGGGATCGCGAGGAAGAGTGCCACACCCATGTACATCTCCTGAGGGAGTTCGCGGACGAACTTGTTCGGATTGTTGAGGTAGCGCTTGGAGAGTGAGAGGATAGTTGTATATCCGTATTCGAGGTCGCGCTTGCTTCCATTTTTGTGGAGGTATTCCCCTGCTTTTTTGATATCCTCCTTGCTGTAGTACTTCCAGAAGTCCTGATAGTAGAGCCCCTCAGTGACATATGTCTCAAAAAGTGCCACATACGCATCTGGAGTATAGATCTCCTTCTGTGTGATATTGCGGTTTTTTCCAGCCTTTTTATAGAGATCAAAAAGTGCGAGGCGTCCAGCGACATGCTCCCATGAGATGTTTTCTACTGATACGAGGTCGATACACGTCTTCACGAGGAGCTTCGCGATGTCAGCGGTCTTCATGTCTTCGACGATATTTTTCTTGAACGCTTCCATGAGCGCATCAAAAGTACAATCCTTCTCATATCCCTTCGCTGCATGCTTGAACATCTTTTCGATCTTTTCGAAGTCAAAATCCTCTTTTGCCCCGTTTGCTTTTGTTACCTTGAATCCGTTCTTTTCGAACTTCTTGATGAGTTTTTCTTGTTTTTCTTCACGTTCTTCCTGACGCTCTGCACGGTAGATGATGTATTGTTTCGCTGTGTCGAACTTTTGGAACTTCATGAGGTTGCGTTCGACGATATCCCCAACATCCTCGACTGAGGGTACGCGGTTGGTGAATATCTCTGTATAGACGTGTTCGATATCCTTCAGGATGAAGTCAGTGACCACAGGAACGAATGACTTATCTGCTTCTCCGACAGCGGTTGCTGCGGCCATGATAGCTTCTTCTATACGAGATCGGTCGAATGGGACGACATCACCATTACGCTTGCGGACTTGAGTGAGGGGCATATACGAATTTACAATTAATAATTAATAATGAAAAATGAAGAATCGCGAATGTTATTGGGGTTTCTGTCATGCTGACGAAGGAAGCATCTGCTGGAATGGTATCCAGTATTCTCGGGAGCAGATTCTTCGTTCCTCAGAATGACAGAGATAGTCTTTTTGGGTGATAATGATAGAGACAAAAAAATCGACCATTTCCAGTTGGAAAATCTACACTTTATGAGTAGACTATCGGTCGAATTTTCGCAAATGAATTGAGACAGAGTATCACATAAACATACTAGATATTGTGTTATTGAATCTACTCTTTCCACTACCTGTTGTCAAAACTTTTTTAAAAATTGTTCACGTATTGTATTCATAGAGCGAACTCTTCCTTTATTTGACTTCTTCTTCACTTATGTCGTTCACCGATTCTTCACATTCTGATGCGAAAAGTATGCAGAAAAACCGAGACAAACCTATATTAGATAAGGAGTTTGACCATGTGATGTGTTTTGGTACATTTGATATTTTTCATCCTGGGCATGAGTTTTATCTTCGCGAAGCGCAAAAGTTCGCACAAAAAATGACTATCGTGATCGCTCGTGATGCTCGAGTTCTCTCTGGAAAATGACGACCTCCTATCGATGATGAGTCTACTCGCCTCTCAAAAGTCAAAAAAGCATTCCCAGATGCGGACGTCATCCTCGGTGATGAGTCGGATATATTCGCACCACTTCGGGCTCTCCAGCCTGATATCCTCGCATTTGGCTACGACCAACGAGTTCCTGAGGATAAAATTAAAGAACTATTTCCAAATATTGCTATCGTGCGAGTTGGGGGTTATGAGACGGATAAGTATAAGAGTAGCAAACTCAGACATAGTCATAGTAAAAGTGCATAGAGTAGGAATCTTATTTTATGTTACAATTCTATGTCTATGCACTATGCCTTTGTCTGGCTCATAACTATCAATATCCTCGCCTATGCTATCATGTGGATAGACAAGCTCAAGTCTCTATACAAGTGGTGGCGTATCAGTGAGAAAACTCTCTGGATGTTTGCTCTTCTCTGAGGAGTTTTCGGTATATGGCTCGGTATGATGGCACCAATATATCACAAGGCAGGAAAACGAGTTTTTAGGATATGGATTCCTGTTATTGCGGTTGTGTGGGTTGTGATTGTGTTATACTTTTTTTATAAAAAGTTCTAAGACGAGTAATCTCTTATATATATAATTGTTCTCTTTTTTTGACTGAGTCAGTTCTCTGATTCGGTTTGATTTTCTGTATTTTTCCCTTAGAGTAAGTCATATGCCAACAAAAACACCACTCATATTCCTCGCACATGGTAGCCCGATGAATGCCATAGAACAGAACCAGTATACAGAGTCATGGAAGGTACTTGGCAAATCGATACAAAAACCTCGTGCCATCCTCATGTTCTCGGCGCACTGGATAACCGAGCATGAGACTCGTATCAGTTCGAGTCAGCATCCAGAGATGATATACGATATGTATGGATTCCCCGAGAGCCTCTATCATATCCACTATGATGCACCAGGAAGTCCTGAGATAGCAGAGGAGATTATCACTCTTTTATGAGCCTCTGATCCTATTCTCCCCCTTGTAGGGGGAGTCAGAGGGGGTACCCCACCTAACCTCCCCTACAAGGGGAGGGATGATGCAAGGCGCCAGGTACAACCAAAAATCACCCTCGACCCTACTCGTGGATACGATCACGGAGTCTGGTCGACACTTGTCCACATGTTCCCTGAGCAGGATATTCCTGTCGTCACGATGAGCCTCGATTATCATATGTCTCCACGCCAGTATATAGAGCTCGGACAATCTATCGCGAAACTCCGCGAGAAGTGAATCCTCATCATGTGAAGTGGGAATATTGTTCATAATCTGAGGGCTATCGACTGGAACAATGGACCCGCGTATCCATGGGCAACTGAGTTCGATGCTCGTGTTGCCGACGGACTCACGGCATGAAAAAACTCTCCAGCATGGGAGAGTATACTTGAGTTTCAGTCTTGGGGTGATGTATCGAAGCTTGCACATCCGAGTTATGATCATCTCTTACCACTCTTTCCTCTCATGGGTGCGAGTTCTGTAGATGATAGAGTGGAGTTTCTTACTCCCGATATCACTATGGGGAGTCTCTCTATGCGGAGTGTTGTATGGGGCTAACGAGTCATTTTTTTGTTATGAATTCTTCTAGTGCACTTACTCTGGCTGATTTGTTCTTGGTATAGGGATGTATAAATACATGATCGGCATATCTACGATAGAGCTCTAGTCTCTTCCAGAGTTCCTCCTCGAGTGTTCTGCTCTCTGGTTCTTCACCGTTTACTCATCTATTCATTCAAACTATTCTGCCCTGTCAGTCTGGACGTGTAGATATATTTGATAAAACTCTTCCTATCTCTTCTTGGTCATCATCCGAGCTCCTTATGAGTATGGTATGCATACGATCTCTGAGGTACTCTATTGATTTGGTTACCTTTACAACACTTCAGGATGTTGAAAATACCATGTTTTCGAGCGAAAAAAATTTTCACTCACTCATGCGTCAATAGTGAGTCATGAGAAACTCTGCCTCCCTCTCTAGAAAGGCTCTGTCTCCTATATTCTGCACGAGTCTTGCCACTCCTCATTTTCCATATCATACTATAGAATTCTCGAGTCAATGATTATCCATGTCATGAAAATGATATCCTGCAAATTGTAATCCTTTTCAGATTCAACTTTTCCCGCTTCCTGGGAGTCATATGAGTGCAATTCCTACTCGCTGGGCGTCCATAAGATACTGAATAGAATTAAATTTTACCAAACCAACTTCGCAGTTTTCATAGTCATGTATTCGCTATCTTACTCCATATACTGTCCTTTGGTTTTTCTTGTGTTACAGTTTGAATTGATTTTATGATATAACCAGAGGCTCACTTAACTCAAGGGGTGAACTTTCCATTTTTGTCAAAAAATCCAAGGAATTTATCAGACATATCACCAACACGGAACATGTCTTCTCGTATGAGTACTTTTAATTTTTTTCATTGAAATTCTATATCTGCCTTGTAGTACCGCTTGATAGACTCATGTGTTGGGAAGAATGGAGTTAGCTGAGTAATTCGCATCTCTCAGTATGTTGTATCAACTACTATATACTTATCAGATCCAAGGTTTCGAACATGACTACTGAGAGATAATCCATGTTGGTTGAACTTAGGATCATTGGCAGCCTTGCTCTCATAATGGTGTTGTAATCATTCTAGGAGATCAGGGTCATTTTTTTCCAGACTTCTTTTTCGTATGCTATTTGCAACTGAATCATCGATATCTCTCGGTTGTACATGATTGTACCGAATCTGATTTTCTATATCCATTGCCCTGATCTCAGCAGACGCTCATTGAGATTGTGAGTTTTGCAATTTTTTCGCTATCTCTTCTCTCTTCTGGCGTATACTAGATATACTTGCTGTGCTTGTATCTATCTCAGAACGTATGAGTCATTGCACTGCTTGTCTTCTCTTTTCTCTTGTAGACTCTATAGGTATTACATTTGTTTTTGGGCGTAGATTTTCTTCAAGTTCTCTGAAGATGTCTCATAGTTCGATAAATACCTGAGGTGTATGTCATGTAAAATAATATAGCTTGGCAAGATCTTTGTTTATCTCTATTACTGATTCCCTAACAAAGTCCCTGTATGCTGAGTCAGAAATAGTATCCCGTATATATTCAAATCATTCTCTGTTATTATGAATATCAACAGTGATTATTGCTCGTCTGAGTCAGTTGATTTTTGATAGTAATCTCTGTAGTACTTCCTTATCATTCTCTGAATCATAGAGGGAGGATAAAACAGAAAATTGCTGACTAATAAACACAAGTAGTTGTCATTTTAGTGCTTGTAGACTGGCATCTGTATCGTGAATCACCTCATCTGGAAAAGTCGAGGTTGGGGTATTGTGCTCAGAAAGAGAGTAGCTTAGATTATTCATAAAAATTATTATATATAATAATTATGAATGTCAAATATATTATATCTTCTCCACTGGTGCTATCTCTATATTCATCTTCTTGACTCACATACCAGGGAATGCGATATCGCAGATGGCTTCATTTTTCATGACGATTGTTCCGATACCATACTGTGGGTGCTTGACTCTATCTCCTGTAGCGAAGTCAGATGCTGAGTTTTTCTTTCCTGATGATACCTTTTGTGTATTAACTGGATTGGATCTGGTTGTTGGTCAGTTCTGCGTGAACATATTCCCAAAACTCGAAAAACCATTTGCTCCTCCACCGAATATACTCTGCGCAGAACCACGATTCGTTTCCATGTGGAGGAATTCATCTGGAATCTCCTTCACGAATCGACTCTTCGGATTGGCAGAGTAGTTCCCGAATGTATATCGCTCATGCGCTCGAGAGATATAGAGTGCCTCCTTGGCACGGGTGATGGCGACATACATGAGACGACGTTCTTCCTCTAGGGCGGAGCCATCGACGAGTGACCGTGAGTGTGGGAATATCCCCTCCTCTGCTCCCGCGATAAATACTGTCGGGAACTCGAGTCACTTCGCGAGGTGTATCGTCATGAGTGATACGAATCCTGCATCTTCCTTTTGCTTGTCTCACTGTTCACGATCCTGGTCAGTGATGAGTGCGATGTCTTCGAGGAATGTTGCGATATTCTCGGGATAGAGCATGCCATCATAGCGTGTTGCCATATTGAGGAACTCATCGAGGTTATCGAGCTTTCATTCATACTCATCCTCAGTATATTCTTGTTTCAGATATTCCTCATATCCAGTACGCTTGATGACTGACTCCATGAGTTCTGCCACAGACTTGGTCTTGCTCTCTTCTCTGAGTATCTTGTATGTGCCACAGAATACTGCTATTCACTTCGCACCGATTCCTGAGAGAGAATTGATGAGAAAATCATTCTCTGAAAAACTCGCAACATCGAGGTGCTCTCGATTGAGTACCTCGAGAAAATTCTCAAGTGACTTTTCTCCTATCTTGCGACTCGGGACATTGATGATGCGTTTTAGACTCATCATATCCATCGGATTAAATATAACGCGAATATATGCAAGAATATCCTTGATCTCTCTCCGTTCATAAAACTTCATACCACCAAATACCTTGTATGGGATATTTTTGCGAATGAGGGATTCTTCTATGAGACGAGACTGTCCGTTGGTACGATAGAGTACTGCGAAGTCTGAATACGTCTCATTTTTTCATTCTCGTATCGTATTCGCGATGAGTTCTGCTTCGTGTTTTTCATCGAGTCACTCGAGTACAACTATCTTTTCTCCATCAGGATTGGACGTGAAGAGTGTTTTCTTCATCTGATTGGTATTGTTCTTGATCACGGCATTCGCAGCATTGATGATGAGCTTGGTAGAGCGGTAGTTCTCCTCAAGATTGATGACTTTTGCCTCTCGGTAATCCTTCTGAAATGAGAGGATATTCTCGATATTGGCTCCGCGCCACGAATATATCCCCTGCCAGTCATCACCGACGACACAGAGATTACGAGTCTTGCTCGCAAGTATTCGGATTATCTCATACTGCAGCATATTGGTATCCTGGTACTCATCGACCATGAAGTATTGGAATCTACTATGAAAATACTCCAACACTTCTGGAATATCGAGAATTTGTCGGAAAAACAAGAGGAGATCGTCGAAATCAAGTGCATTCGCAGCCTTGAGCCTCCCACCATACTCCTTGTATACCTCGAGTACGACACTCTTGATATAGGAGTCAACCGTGACAGAGTAGTCAGTGGGTGTGAGTCACTCGCCTTTTGCGCTCGATATCATCCCTTGTATAGCACGCGGATTGAATTCCTTTTCATCGATATTTTTACCCTTCATGATCTCCTTCACGAGGCGGAGACAGTCATCTGCATCGTAGATGACGAAGTCCTTGCCATAGCCGAGATGCTCGATGAACATACGCAGGAAAAAAGCTGCCGTCGAGTGAAATGTTCCGACCATCGGAAGTCTATGTTCGCGGAATGGATTGATACCATCAGGATTGATACCGAGCTTCTTCGCGATACGTTCGCGCATCTCACGAGCTGCCTTGTTGGTAAATGTTACACAGAATATAGAACGTGGTTCGATATGGTGCTCCTGTATCATCGAGACAACACGTTCTGTAATGGTATGGGTTTTTCATGATCCTGCTCCAGCATTGATGAGGAGGGGTCAGTTGATGGTACGGACAGCTTCGAGCTGATTGGGGTTGAGACTAGACATGCGAGGCAGTCTATGGAAAATGCCTGAAAAGTCGAGGAAAATTCTTGCTTTTCGCTTCTTTTCTGATATACTCGCGGTTAAGTCACTTTTCTTCCATATTTTGGATCTCGTCAAACTCTTTGGTTCGCGTTCGCGCGTCAAACTTCTCGAAAAACTCGTCATCGAAGACGTAGTCTCTCGTTCTACTACGGGATTTTTTATCCGCGAATTGTGTCGTGATGTCGATGAGCAGATCAATGCCGTCCGTCGTGAACTCATGAACCTCGAGGCACTCGGAATACTGAAGTCATACGAGCAGAACAAGAAGAAATACTACATGATGAATCACAATTGTCCGATATATATGGAACTCCGTGAGATGTTCCTGAAGTCATATGATGTCATGTGACCAATCAAGGAATTCTTCAAGTGAAGAAAAACACTCGATCTCGTGACTATCTCTCAGGGGATACTCGACTTTCGCAATGAGAATACCAACAATATCGTCGATATATTCATCATCGGTGAGCTCGACAAGATAGAGTTCAACAACTTCCTCGAGAAGACATTCTTCGGACGCAAGGTCAAATACGCTATCATGACCCTCGAAGACTTTACTAATCGTCTCGAATACAATGATAAGCTCGTCCTCTCTATCCTCGCGCAGAAGTGAAATATTTTCCTCCGAGACAGACTCGAGATAGAGTCTACTGTAGAGGCGAAGCTCCGAGCCATGAAAATGTTTACGAACTAGTGGAATGTGGAAAAACTTCGAATCTCTTCGTTAGAAAAAATTTTTCTCAGTCATTTACACACTTAGTAAACTCCTATCGAAAAATTTTTTCTTCCTCGACCTTCTCGCTTTTACACATCCCTTATATGGTCTTGTATTTTAGAAATCCCTCCGATTTGGAGGGATTTTGTTATTCTGACATGGATTCGAGTTGTTCCTGGAGTCGACTCATCTCTTCGTAGAGAGTTGGTGGAGTCAGGGTGAAGTTACCGAATTCACGTTTCAGTGCTCACCAGATACGGAGCGTCATAGTATCCTCGGGTTTTCTTGTATCATTTTCCCAGTCATATGAGAAAATATCCCAGCTTGCCTGCATATTGTATGACCACGCATTGAGTCATGTCTCATCGATACGAGCTGTAGCTATGGTCTTATTTCCCTCCTTCACAGTTGCTTCTGCAGAAGTGGCAGTTGCCTTGGCATCGACAGTATACTCCTCAGAGCTCATCGCGAATGCCCAGTATCCTGGTGTTCTCGAGAGTTTCCACTTCCATGGGTCGTATGTAGCACGTTCTTGTCCATCTATCTCGAGAAGTGCAGTTCCAGATGTATCTCGAGAGAGTTTTCCTGATACTTGGAGTCCTGGAGTTCGTCAGTTCAGAATGACAGTAGTTCCATTCATACGGAGATCTGTTGGTATGAGGAGATTCTTGAGTTGGACATCTGCTATACCACTTGTCTTCGTCAGACGTGCGAGATCGAGGATAGTTGACTTGCGGAACATGAGTATATAGTCACTTCCCTGTCGCGCAACTGGCGTGAGGAGTGATGCTGTCTCGAGTTTTTTGAGTACTTTTTCCATGGATTCAATTCACTTTTGTCAGTCTTGCATGGATTCGACCATCTCTTTATCGAGTTTCTGATGGTATGTTTTTCATTTGATTTTCTCGAGGAATGCCTTGACATCATCAATCATCTTAACTCAATCGATTGTTGATATCACACTATAGTCATGGAGAGTTATGTATAGATGATTATCGACTCTCAATATTTTCCCACGAGCGTACATCGAAGCACTTTTCCCGTCAAATCACTTTCCATATATTCTATACTTAATACCCATTTCGACTTCTGTCTTTCTCATGTCCTGTGAGTTAATTACACTGAAAGGATCAAATTCTAAATCAAAACCTAACTCATTAGAATTAAATGTCATATGTATATTCCCTGACTCACGAGTATCATTCTCTTGGACTTGAGTGATATATTCTCGGATAGCCCTGACGAGTTCTTTTTGGTATGAGACTATGGTTGCCTCGGTTGCTCGTCTCTCCTCATCGCTGATAGTATATGTGTAGTCACCGTTCTGGAGTGCTCGGATATACTCCATTGCCTCAGTTCCCACCTCACGCTGATATGTACGACCATCACTACTGTATGAACGTTGTGCTGACTTGAGTGCGTTCTTGTACATGTTGATACGAGCAGTTGCCCATGCACGAGCTGTTGGAGTCGGGAGTGACTGGATCACTGGAGTTGCCTCGCGTCCGAGGGCAGATGCACTCGTGATAGTTGATGCTGCATGAGTTGTTCATACAGGCATCATGGCGATGATTCCGAGAGAGAGGTATCGGGAGATTTTTTGCATAAAAAAATAGATGAGAGGTAACTCACCTATTGTATATATGTCTGTCGATTATCCAAAATATTTTGCGAGGAATTTGTGGCAATCTTCGAGTTTTTTTATCACATGCGGATCTTCTTCTCCGGCGGAGAGAACCTTGGGATTGACTGAGAGTGAGAAGTGTCCACTATATCCAACTTCTTGGAGCTTGATGAGGAGTGACTCGAGTGGCATAGTTCCATCTCCAGGAAAGAGTCCCGACTCTTCCTCTGTCTTGTCAGACAAGTAGATGAATCCCATAGTAGAGCCAAGGAGTATCGATGTCTTCATGAGATCGACTCCACTTGCAGGATCTACATTCTCGATAGAGAGTGCTGTGTGTTCTGTGATTTTCTTGATTGTCTCTGGACGTGCATCACCATACTCAGATATGACGAAGAGCCATGTTTTTGGTGGGGCGTTGATAATGTTGATGGTGATGGTTGGGTATTTTTTTGCTACTATCTTGATGTAGTCACCAAACCAGTCTTTTTCCTTGTCGAGGCGATGTGGCGGGTGGATATTGACGATGCTCACGCCGAGATCACTCGCGAGGATGAGTATCTGGTCGAAGTGTTTTTTTGTCAGGCGACGCTCTGGGGCAGATATCGAGACGACAGGCATGCTTGTACTCGTGACGAGCGTATCGATATAGGATGCATCACAAGTATCATACAGGTCAAAATCCACAGACAGATCGATTCACTCATAACCTGCCTCCTTGGCGAGGAGAAAAATCTTGTGAAGTCCGTATCCAGTGAGAGATGAGGTGGAGAGGAGGAGCAAGGGAATGAAGAGTTAATAATTAAAAATGAATAATTATAGAGTCATTGTATTATTTTCTCACCCAAAACGCAAATTTTTCTTAACCCATTAATCAATCCACTCTTTTAGCGAAAACTCATCTTCAGTCTCTACCGGGAAATCTTTTTCTAATATAATCTGCAATAATTTTTTCCTCTGGAGTTAACATCTCGAATTGCAATGAGTCTGAGAAAGTTACTATCCAGTCATAGATGGATAATATAAAAACTTTTTGCCTTCATTCTAAACATAATTCTTCTGCGAATCTATTTTTTAACGGATAATCGTTGGAGTTCCAGAATGATTCACAACTTCAAGATATTCAAGCTTCCTCCCACTCAGTCTTCTCTCCTACAAGAATGAGATTGTATATTTTAGAACCAACACTACGCGTATCGATATCAGTACTATCTATACCGAGATAACGTGTAATTGCATCCTTTACTTGAGTGGGTACAGCATTTTTCCTATCAGTGTTGGCATCAAGGTTACTCCCTAGTTTATTGTTCATAGTAGTTTTTTATTATAAAAATTAATACGCTCAACCTACTTATTCCTTACTTTTCACGCTCTCTATCCTATACTCACTGAACCTCACTCTTCCATGCTGTACTGCTGACTGTATGGACTTTTCATTGGTGTTCATCACTGCATTGCCACTCTTGAGTTCGAGGAATACTATCTCACGGAGTCGTCACTCAGAGAGTCCATCGAATATGATATAGTCACATCACTTCCCGATGAATACCATATCCTTCGGTGCGTATGGGAAGTTCGGAAGTGCAGGGAGTATCTTTTCATAGACTTCTCAGAATATACTACTTCGTGATCATCGTACGGCGCTTTTGCGTACTTCTCTGTGCTCGTGCATGGAGATAATCCGCATGATAAAAATTCCGATGAGGAATCCTACGAGTCCACCAAATATAACGAGAGTATAGTCCATAAATACTGATAAATAAACTTGCGAACCATAGAACTCTCGGTATATTAAGACTCTCTTATAAAAAATCAACCATGATATCACTCATTGTTCACCATAATCCGGATGTACGAGATAGCTTCGTACGTGCACTCTCTCTCGAACGCAAGGTAGAAGAAGCTGGAAAAACTCTCTACCAGCATGGAAAATGGCTCTATATTGCCCTCGATACTCCTATCACTCCTGAGGTGTATGCTTCACTCCTCGAGGACTACAATCCTGATGCTCTCTATCTCCCGACATTTGGTCAGTCGATCGATATGGTACATGAGGAGGGTGATATCATCCTTCCAAATGTATTCCTCTCATACAATCCCCTCATTGAGATAACAAATGTGGATGAATCCAATCGTGATACATTCCTCGGGCAGGCTGACTTCCTCGAGAGCTACAATGAGCAGAAGGACTACTATGTGGAGGACTACGGTCTCTCTATCGGTGGTATTGCTGTCGGATGACTCCCAGAGAATTATGATGAAACTCAGAATGACAAACTCATGATGGCATATGAGGCAGATGTATACCTCACGGACTCTATCCGAGAACTCATAGAGATAGTAAAAACTGAAGCTGCTCCATCATATATCACTTGCGGCATCATTCGCGGAAAAAAATCCGCAAATCCAATGAATTCTGTCCTCGATACAACAGTTCGTAATATGATCACAACTTGGAGACTCATGGAAGATGAAGAATAATAAAAACTCACCGAGAAGGTGAGTTTTTTGCTGTAAAATACTATGGCTGGACACCTAGGTACTCCACCAAACCTTGGCGAGACCCAGAGTGGGTTACTAGAAATATGACTTCTAGCATCTGGGTCATCTCGGAACTAGACTCAAAATGAGACAAATGGGACACCTAGTGGGCGTATCATATTCAAATATTTTATTTGTCAAATCGAGTTTATTATTACAATACATCCTATGTTTCTTTAGAAGCCAGTTCATTTTTCAACATCCTTCGGTAATATGGTCACTAATGTTGTGGACTAAAAGATATATTTCTTTATACTGGAGATATATATCTGAAGTAATCAAAATATGCTAAAGTTAATAATCCTGGACTTTGATGGAGTAATCATGGATAACTATGAGCTCCACTTCACTTTGTCTGAACGACAAATAAATTGATTAACACGGGAAGAGCACCGGAAATTGTTTGAGTGAAATATACACTCGGAAAGAGAAAAATTAAAAGATAGAAATACTTGATTTGATTTAAAGGAAAATTTCAATGCACTTAAGAAGGATATGGTGATAGATTTGAGAATTAAAAAAACTATTGAAAGTCTATCCAAGAGTTATAGTCTCTGAATAATCTCATCTGCAAAAGAAGAATGAACAAATCAATGCTTGGAACTAAATTGAATATCAAAATGTTTCAAGTTTATTTATTGATATGAAACTCACGTTTTAAAAACAGAAAAGTTTAAAAAGGCTTTTTGATTTATGAATATCCCGTCACAAGAATCTATCTTTATTACAGATACTCTTTGAGACATTATCGAAGCTAATGAGATAGGAATTAAGACTATTGCGGTCGAATCATGATACCATGAAGTAGATAGGCTAAAAAAAGGAAAGCCATATGGGATAATTTCTTCATTAACAGATATTAATACCATATTAGAGAGTTTAAGCTAAAATAATTCATTTTTTGTTATCGCTTGAGTTCCAATCTTTCAAATAACAATAGCACTTCCTTTATTTCAGAGTTTAATTGCGTCAATCAGATTCATTCAAATAGAGATTCCATAACAAACAGTTGCTATAAAAGTATCTCAGGCACCCGTAACATCATAAATCTCTTTTGCTATTGTTGGAATATGATGTATCTCATGGCTCTTGGTAATTAGACTAGCACCCTTACTTCCACGAGTAATGAGTAGATTTGTATCTAGACGTTGTGCTAATGTTAATCAATACTCTCAAACCTCAGAATCTATATTTTGGATATTCTTTCCGATTAAATTACAAAATTCACGAAAGTTTGGCTTAACTAAAAAAGCTCCTTTAAATAAGTTTAAATTAGTACTTTTCCCATCGAAAAAAACAGGTTTTCATGAAGAATATACGAGTGACATAATATCTTCAGTAATTGTACCTTTTGCATAATCTGAAATTATAATATATTCATAGTCATCAAAATCCACTTCAATTTGTGAGTCTTTTAAATGAAGATTTTGTATCTTCTTTTCATAATCTGCTCGTAATATTTGATGATCATAGCCTATATCGATAAATCGTTGCTTTAATATTGTATCTACTCATTTCAGAGCTCTTCAGATAAACTTTATATGATTTTTCTTAAATAATTCTTGTAGTAATCTTCAATTGAAATCATTACCAATGATTCAATATAAATCACAACTTCAAGATAAATTTGCAATATTTCTTGCCGCATTTGCTGCTCATCATAATAAATATTCTTCGTTAAGTATATTTAATAGTGGTGCTGATGATTCAGGGTTTAATCGAGTAATTTCTCAATATGAATATTTATCAAGAATGATATCTCCAATGATTAAGATTTTTGGATTTTTATTTACCATATACAGAAATAATTTTATTAATTACATTAGTTGAACTCAATCACTCTATTGCTTTAAAAATATATACTTTTCATCAGTTCTCTACGCATGAAATGGCTTCTGGCATGTATGATTTATTTAAGACTCCGGCACTATTTCAAGAATGAACAATAAAATTATATGCGTCAGTTAAATCTAGGTAAGATCACTTATCCCTAATAAGTCATTCGTATCAATTAATGAGATAGTCTCATCATTTGACAATAATGGTAGGTCGGATTTCTTTTACTATATTCGCAGGATCTTTATCATTATAAATATATATATAATCGATATATTTAATTGCTTCAAGCATGTTGGATCGAAAAGAGATATTATTAATAGGCCTTCCTGGTTTACTTTCCCAATAAGAAGAACTATCACTATTAATTCAAACCACGACAACATCACCAATAGATCTACAAAATTTAAATACCTCAATGTGTCATGGGTGTAATATATCAAAGCATCCATTTGTCCAGATGATGCTCTGTCGTTTGGAAATATGCTCTTGAATGGTAGATTTTAATATTCCTAAGTTACTTATTATCATTTGAAGGTGATTAATAAAATTATGCAAATAACTGATACTCGATTTCTTCACAAATACTATGATAAATAATTGTATGGATTTCTTGTATTCTAGGCGTATTATTTGATCTTACCACTAAAGAGTAATCACAATAAGCCAATATACTGCCACCATCATTTCCTAATATTCCAATATTAATCATTCATTTGGACTGAGATTTAATCATAGCATTGAGTATATTTTTACTCATACCTGAAGTTGAGAATCATATAAAAATATCGCCTTCTTCTCAAAGTCACTCAATCTGCCTAGAAAAAATATATTCAAAACCATAATCATTTCCTATTGCCGTGATAACAGATACGTCTGAGTTTAGGGATATAGCACCTATAGCATTCCTGTTGAGTTTATATCTTCCAATAAGTTCCGCGGCAAAATGCATACTATCAGCAGCACTACCTCCATTTCAGGCAATGTAAATCTTCTTTCATTTTTTTATAGCTAGTAGCATTATTTCTATTACCTTAATTAGGTTATCATGGTTTTCTGAAATAAAAAGCTCATTTAATTTCTGTGATTCCAGAAAAAATTGTTTTATATTCATATATTGATGGAATTAATAATATTCGCAAAATCATACAGACTTTTCACGGTATAAGTCGGGTTCTCATTTACTGGATCTTCTTCTCATAAGAAAACTGTTTTACATCAAGCATTTTTTCAACACTGAATGTCGGATATCTTGTCTCATATGAAATAGCTATTATCTAAATCAATTTTGTATTTTTTCTGAGCAAATAATATATTTTGAATTCAAGGTTTTCGGCACTTACATCGATCTATTTCGGTATGAGGACATATATAGATATCATCAAATTCTAGTCAAAGATTATTTTGAAGTTGCTTATGGAAATTATCACATTCTTCTAATGAATACAATCAACGTCATATTCCTGATTGGTTGGTAATGACTATCAATAAGTATCACATATTTCTTAATTTTTCTATTGCAATCTTAACACCATCTAATATGATTAAATCTTCTATTTTATAAACATAGCCCAGATCTTTATTAAGGACACCATCTCTATCTAAGAAAATTGCTTTATTATTCATAATAAAATAGTTACTTTATAAGATATGAATAATTATCCTCGTGTCAATCGAAAGTTTGACATAATTCAATTATTATATATTATGAAAATAATTAATACAATCTTATGCTCAAGACTAAAAAAATACTAGTAGTTGGTTTCGGAAGAGTGTGAAAACTCTTATGTAGACAACTTATTGATACATTTGAATCCATACATACTTCTAGATTAGAGCTAATTATATTAAATCGCACAAATGATTTATCTCAACTGAAGTATTTGTTTAAATATGACTCAGTATATTGAAAGATAGATATCGATATCTCTGGAGATTCCGATACTATTTATTATAAAAATAGCAGTGTAAGATTTATAAATAGCCCTAATCTTGAGGAAGCATTTTTACATCAAAACATAGATCTGGCTATCAATTCAACACCATCCAAAAAAATAGCTGAAGAATTATGAGAATTATGAAAAAAATATTCAATAACTATTTTTCATACTAATCATAAAAAATGACTCAAAAATTTGGTTTACGGTGTAAATGATAATATAGACTGGAGCATAAAACAAAATGTGACATGCACTATTTGTGATGTTTCTTGAACAGCAGGAGTTATTCAGAGAATTGCTGAGGAATTTAAGATAAACTTTTTAAGTTTTATGAGTATTCATCCTGCACTAGCTTATCAAAATATTTTAGATAAAACACTTGATCAAGAATCGGCTCATTGATGGGTAGGCCAACATAATTTATCTAGAAGTTTCTTTAATAATATTATACCAAAAAATACTACGGCATGAAAAGCCTTAGAAGATGTAGTTGGCATCTCCTTGGAAAATAAGATATTAAGCTATTCTATAAGAATACCCACTACATCCGTAACTATGGCTGACATAGTCATGGAGACAAAAAATGATATCAATAAGAGTGAAGTTATAGAAGCACTCGTACGCTTACAAAATGAAAATGATTCAATATTTCTAGAATATGATCAAATTACATCATTAGATATTATCAGAACTCAATATCTATCTGTTGTTTATATGGACTCTTTGCAAGTGTTAAATAAGCATATAAAAATGACAATATTCTATGATAATGAATGGTGATATATAACAAATGTTGTTAGGCTTGCCTGAAAGGCATTGTTTTACTAATCATATAAAATGCTTATCTCTAAACTCGATACATATCCTCATACTTGAACCAAAAAGAATATTACCAATTTCTTTGAAATGTTGCAAGATATTTTTATACATGAAGAGTGAGTCAAATATTATGCTGATAAAAAATTGATTTTACATGAGTTGTATCGAAAACATCGGGAAAGTATTAGCAGCGGATCACATATATACTCAGATGAATTATATGTACAAGTACAGCATATTAGGAATTTTTGGGATGCAAAAAAAATATTATTAATTCTTAATAATCAAATTTGAGATTCTGTACTTTCAATTCCCGTGATACTTTCTTTAATCGATACAAATAAAGAACTACATATTTTTACGATAAATAAGGACTTAATTAAAGTTCTGGTGGAGTTAGCAAGATGAAGTACTTGAAAGATTTATTTTCATGATCGTGATGAGATACTTTCAACTAAAATAGAACCTTCAAGTTACTGCATAAATTTACATAGAACCCTATCAGTTGATTGACTAGTCCATCAACAAAATTATCTTTCTATTGATTGGAGAGTGATTCCAAATATTCATGCCAACTACTATTCATTTCCAGAGAGATTTAAAATTTTAATTGAAATATTATTTTGATATAAAGGTAGAGAGTCTACCTCAATTGAACCAATTTCATTAGGAACTACTTATAATGACTACTTGATAGTTCCAAGATCATCACTTCACGAAAAGGAGCTATCAGAAGATGATTGGATTACTATATGTTCTGAGATAAATATTCAGAATAAAACAGTTGTATTTCATATTGTATTTGATAATCCTAACTGAAATATTGCTGATTTTAAGTACTATAACCTATATTTAAGATTAAAGCAGCTTTGACTAAATATAAATATTTTTCAAGAGGAATTATGAAACATTCCAGATATTCTTCTAAAGATTAATCCTAAAGTAATTGCTGTTGATACATGACTTGCCCACATAACATCTTTTTTATGATTAAGTACGACAATATTATTTCGAGCATGAAATTCAAATTTCTGGAGTTTTCCATTTAAGAATGTTCAAAGAATAAATTCATGATTGTCAGATTTTCTTATTCAGAATGAATATTGACTCTTTGATCCATTCTTCTGAAATTCTAGCTTAGATGCGTATACGAATGAATTATCACTCCAATCAGAGTTGGATGTTAAACAAATCCTAAAATTATTATAATAATCTGTATCTATGACTGATAAAATCATATTTGATGAGGTTGTATGCTCACTACATCAATCAGATTCTTTAAGACAAAATGTTTGAGATTATCTTTCCGCAAAAGCAATACAAGAAATCTATTGAGTCAAAGCAATCAAATTTTTACATGATACGAGCTCATCTTGAACCAACTGAAATGCTATATACTGAGGATGATGAATGTTACGTCCGTGATTTTCAAGTAGAAGAGTAAATTATCATTTTTCTCGTTCTCAAGGGAAACATGCTATTATTTGAATATGAATTAATAGGGATCATTGAATGCCTGATTTTACAAGTGAAGATATTAGTGATATAAGAAAATGGGTTGAACCAGCCATTTTTGTAAGTGTTAGAGATTTTGAATCGCAGGAATTCTTAGAGTCTAAAGTTAAACCATGACAAACGCTAGAGGTAGAGCCATGTCCGAGCTATATTTATATAGAAAATACTTTTCAAGATTTTCAAACGGATAAATTAGTATGAATAGTTCCAAGTTTCTGACATACGGGAAGCTATATTCCATTTATGGATTCAATGAATCAGCTAATTACTGATGCCTCTAAAAGGTACTCACAAGATCAAATACTAATTTTATGTCATGATATTTCTGACTATAACTATGCTCGGTTGCATTTCCCACACGTAGAATCTGCTTTAATTAGAGAGTTTTCTGATGTCATAAAGCAATATTGACGCTGTCAATGAGTAATTACAGCCCGAGCCCATTGAATAATATTTTCTGCAGCAGTAAATAGAAGAGTCTCCTATATTTTATTATCCGATAAAATGAATTCACTTAGTGAATATCACTTTGCATCAAAAACTAAGGCAATTTGACCAAATTTTGATTTGAATTTTCATGAAGCAACTTTAGAAAAACAAGGACTACCCATAAAAAGGTGCATGTCTTCCAATAATTTTCTAGTTAATACTTAAACATTCCAATGAAGAAGTTTAACTTTATTATCAGTATTGATTTCTAAGATAAACTGACCAACGTTATCAATTTTTAGGCTCTCTACAAATGAGTGGGGTATTTGAAAAAAGTGTAGAAATAGACATTTTATAGCAAAATCATGACTTACTATAGCCACTCTATTTAACTCTTTATTTTCTAGTAAAAACTTATTAATCCATTTAACAGCCCTCTCTTCAACCATAACGTAAGATTCACCATTTGGTGGAATAAATCAGTACACATCATTCAGATATTCAGGGGTATATACCTCTTTTTTAAGTTTTCATTCCCAATCACCTGAACTTTTTGCTTTCAAAGCATCTACAATATCAAACTCCCTATTAGGGAAAGTATTTTCGGTAGTCTGAATAGCTCGTGGAGTTGATGAAGATATGATCTTATCAAAAACTAATCATTGTTCATTAAACTTTTTTCATAAGTTTATAGCTTGTTGTATTCATGATTCTGTAAGAAGAAAATCTTTAGCCTCTCAAATCACAATATCAGCCATTCACTTGTAGGCAGTTTCACCATGTCTTATTAAATGCAATATCATAGTTTAATTTAGTAAGTTCATTAAATTTGAATCATACTAAATAAAAATAGTTTTTAATCAAAAGTTTATATAATAGTTCTACTAGAATTCCTCGAATGTGGGTATATTTTTATCTCTCTGAGGAGCAATTTTGATTACCTCAGTATTTCCTGTTTCATATTTTGGGAAAGAGAAAGGCAATATTCATGGATTTTGCAAATGAGAAACGTATCTATGTATACACTCTATAACTTTAGAATGTGAAACTACTCATATCAATCAGTCTTGTTGTATTATTTGTTGAAAAAAGGTTACGGCACGTTTATATACATCAAATGAAGATTCTCCATCCGGTGCACTGAAGTAAGGATCATTATAATAATCAAACTCATTATTAGGATTGAGTACTAGCTTTTTTGGGAGTCTTTCCCATTTCCCAAAACTTCTCGATCGTATTTCATTCGAGGTATGAATACATCATCCTACCATAGGTGTTCACCTCTGATTAAGATATGTATTTGACATAACATTAAATGTTTCTTGGGCTCTTTCCTTCGGAGATACATACATTATGTCAAAAACTATAGCACGCTTTGCTAACATAACTCATAAACTTTTTGCTTGTTCAACCCCCCTTCAAGTCAGTGCTCATTCTAAATCTGGTATGTAATCAGTATGATTCATACCTCAGCAATCTGATTCGCCATGTCTAATTATGTAAATACCTTTACTTCTCATATAAACATATATAACTATTTATTTTTATATGTCAATACTCACTTAGAATTAAGTTATGATAGTATAATTTTGGTAGAGTGAAAACTAACTCCCTTCAAGCTTACACTGAAGTATCCCCAAGTTCACGAGGATACTTTTTTCATCAACTTTCCAATTGGTATTTTCAAGTGATTCTTGGATCATTTCGAGAAATGCTTTCTTCTCAAGCCCCTTCCCTGCAATACTCAGCTCAACATTTACTCACCGTCTGAAGACTACAGGATTGGAAAAGGTAATATCTTTATATTTATGCTTCTTGAGAACTTTCGTAATAAGTTCCTTGAGATCAGGAAAATCAAGTTTCTTTATCTGAGGAGTAGCTGCTTCCTCAGTAGAATCATCTGACTTTCAGTCTTTACTCCAACCAGGACTTGTGACAAGATGATGAAGCTGATTCAGGCTTACCTGAGCTTCCCTATAATCTCCTGTCTCTTTTTCAGATAAGACGTATTTTTCTCTGTCTGATAAATAATTGAGATCCTCTTCCTCAATAGTTTTTTCAAAAATATCTTCTTTCACATAACCACAAGAATTACAAGTATCCCGATAAATAGTTTGCTTCTTCTGATCTATCATTTCAGACTTCAGATCCGTACTTTGGCATTTCTCGCACTTCTGCTTCTCGTGTCGAAATTCTTCTCCATCATTATAAAATGCTCTTTTGAGATCGCATATACCACACTTAAACATAAATAATATTCGATGCCTCTCTTTTTTATCATACGATAAGTAAGGGATCTTTTCGATTATCCTCATCTCAGTATTACACTTTATACAGTATGGATGTCTTTTTGGTTGAGTATTTTCATAAAACTCATCTCTTTCTTTATCACTCTCCATCCATTCCTTGATAGTCTTATCTCTATCTAAAGCAAGTTGTCATTTCTCAAAGTAGAGCATTAATGTTCTTATGCACTCATCCACTGCTCGGATACTCTTTTCATCTTCACCTTCCTTCATTTCTGAAAGAGACTTCTGAATTGTATTATCTAGACTTCTCTCTGTCATACGACAATGTGTAACGACCATTCTATCGTATCGATTCTCATAATATTCCCGATCCTTGAGGCATGGAGTGTAGGACATAAGACAAATCTAAGAAGTCTTAGTATTATATCCTGTCTACGATATAAGCAAGAAAATGTATGTTATTGATAAATTATGGATTTTATATACAATAATAATTAATTTATTTTCTAGAGCACAACAATATGCGATTTATAGATAAGATTAAAAATGCTTTTGGCTACTCCCATTTCTGAAATAAATTGATAGTTGAGAATAACTTGAAGATTTTTATCGAGCTCGCAAAAAATAATTCTGATACTTTATCAAAAATAGTGTCAGATTTTCGAACCGCCCATATGAATATAATTGCATGAATGATAGCATTTCTATGACTTATAAATAAAGACTGAGTACATAATGATATCCACTTTAAACATTGAGTAATAGCATTACTTATTTTTATTGCAATAAGTATTGTAGCCATTCTCATGAGCTATTACCATGATGGCTTTTATTTAAAGGCTACAATAAATTACTTGAGTAAGTATATAAAAATAACGAAACAAAACAAAGATGAAATTATTCAACTTGAATTCGATAAAGAAAAGGCAGATGAAATGAAACAAGTTTTAACAGAATTTCGAGCCCCGACATACCCAAAAATTCAGATCTTTATAAATTTATTATATTTTATCACGTGGATTGTACTTATATATGGTCTATATAATATAATTATGTATTATATTTGAATTTATTAAAAAGATCGATAGTTACGTAAGAGATAACTATTTTATAACATGCATCTGTAAATATCAATACCTATACTTTTGCTTCATAGACAGTAGAGTGGTATAATGTACGGGTAATTATTGTGTTCATGAATACTCACTGGATTGCACTATATCTCTCAGGACAATATCCTGGAATGTATACTGTGCCTAACAAACTTGATATAATATTTAAAATTCGTCAGATAGATTCGACGAATTTTAGTGATACCATGATATGACTTTTGCATGGTAAATCGGATGTTGAGTACTTTAAGACATTACTCGATTCATTTAAAGATAGACATGGCGAAGATAAATTAATGGTATTGCTAGAAAGATTGAGTGTTCCAAATGAAGTAAGAAATGATCCGTATGAAAAATTCGAAAGCAAAGAAATAGTTATATCCGAGTATGATAAAAAGACTATTTGATTTATAACACCTTTTGATAAAAAACACGAAAAACTTCAAAAAATAATTCAAACATATCTTAATCAAAACTTTAGTTGATGGAAAATTGAAGTTGCTTCTTTGGAGAAAGATGGTGATGGAAAATATCTCTGGACAAGTATTGATGAATTTCTTGAGAAGTATCCTTTATATGTTGTTGATTTTAGAGATTCTAATCTGAATGTAGCGATTGAACTAGGAGGAATACTCAAGACATGAAAACCATGCATAACTATAGTTGAAGATAAGCTCCCTTCCGATATTACTTGATTCATCTATGTTAGAAAGCCTAAAGTAGCAATGGAAGATGACTGAACTGAAGATGCTCAAAAGAAATTTCTTGAAGACTTCTCTATCCAGTTAAAAAGATATATAAATTAAAAGAGGTATACAAACCTCTTTTAATTTTTTTGAGGATAATTTATACTTTTTTATAAATTACTTGTATTTTTTATAAATCTATATAAAATACGACTATTTAATAATTTCTTATGCTTATGCTCAAGCTCAAAGAAAAACAAGCACTCAGCTTTATACGCATGAAGCATCGGGATACCTGACTTATACCGACGATGCGTGAACTACAAGATGAACTTTGATATGCTTCTCCACGGTCAATTCAGATAATATTTGAACGATTGATCGATGAGGGGTATATGGAAAAAGTTGAAGGAAAACTTAGTCTCAAGAAGAAACAGTGAATTTGAGATTTTACAGTGGATATACCTCTTCTCTGAACAGTGGCATGTGGTGCTCCTATCTTTGCAGAAGAAAATATCGAAGCAAAAATACCTGTTTCAGTTCATATTGCCCAAGCTCCTTATAAATATTTCTTTTTGCGAGCTAAAGGAGATTCGATGAATCAGAAAGACATCCATGATGGAGATCTTATTCTCGTTCGAGAACAACATACAGCTAATGATAATGATATTGTCGTTGCACTTATCGATGATGAAGCCACGATAAAAGAGTTTAAGCATTTATGAGATAGTATTGCGCTCATTCCACATTCAGATAATCCAAAACATAAACCAATAATTCTTCAGGAAGATTTTCTGATACAGTGACTTTTTGTAAAAGCATTTCCGAGCTCTATTTTCTAATTTTTACACACTATGACAAATCAAGTATGGGTTTCCCCAAATGGCGAAGATGGATGGAAGGTTCATTCACCTTGAGCAAAACGTGATTCCGCTCACACAGATACAAAGGCTGAAGCTATGAGCCGAGCTCGAGAGATTGCTCAGAATAAATGAGCGGAACTCAAAATCCAAAATAAGGATGGTAAAATTAGTAACTCCAACTCTCATGGAAATGATCCATTCCCACCAAGAGGATAACCTTTAAACTATGACTAGCATTTTTCGACAAGCATTTCTCAATACTTCATGAGGATGACAAAGCTCTTTTGGTGGGTGATTTTCTCGAACTCCATCGATTCCATCATGAGAGAGATTTACATGACATTCTCCTGTACCTGTTCATGTGCCCCTGCCTCCTCAAATCCCAACTATCTCTACGTCTAAAGTCGAGACCACTTCCTCGACAGTATGAGTAGATTATCAGGGCAATAAATATACAACTCAGGCACAACTCCAAAGTCAACTTAAAGAAGAGTTTCTTAGCGAATGAGGAGATATTGATCCTGCAATCATAGACAGACTTGCAAAAGTTTGAGCTTGAAAATTCGCTAAAATGATTGAGCAAGATGCTAAATGAAATAGCTCACACGCACATTATGCAATTTGAGCACCCGAATGAACAACTTGGAGTGACCTAGAATTCTATCTCTCTGAATATCAAAAGAGAGCTCCTGGTAATACTTTCTTTGATATTAAAATCAAGTGAGAGTTCTTCGATAAACATGTAAGTATGCATGATCTGGGCTTAGAGGATACAGTAAATAATGATTTTTCTGTAACTTGAAAAATGCTTTTATATCTCTGTAGTTGACGAGAATTTATATGGGAAAGCAGCAGAGTACCTGATAAATACAAAAAAATCAAACAACGCTTCTGTGAGGAGCTAAAAAATACATTTTGTATTCCTTGAGATCCTCTTATAATAGCGGATAACAAATATGTACCACAGTTTCAAACATGAGGCAATTATTCTTCTTCAGTAATGATTACTAATGATGTGAATGTGGATTGACTTTAGTAATCTTTAAAAAATGACTCAACAATATTCACATTCAGACCTTACATTCATTACAAATGAATCTTGAAATACTCTTACAGATAGATTTCGTACCCTTATTAAGGATACGAAATATTTTGATGTCCTTGTAGGATATTTTTATACAAGTGGATTTTGGCAGATTTATCCTGAGATAGAATCGAGTGAGAAAATAAGGATTCTCATTTGAATAAGCACAAATCGGGAGGTATACGATACTATTCAGCAATCTCTTATTCAATCACACACAGAATTAAAAAACTCTTACTCAGAAATTGTAACTCAAGAAATTGAATCAATAAAGGAATCTGAGAAAGTAGAAAAAGGAATTAATATTTTTATAGAGTGGCTTCGATCGGGAAAGTTAGAGATTCGTGCATATCCAACAGAAAAGATTCATGCGAAACTCTATATCATGAGTTTTCATGAAGATGATAGAGATGTAGGAAGAGTTATTACTTGATCGAGTAATTTTACCGCTTCTGGTTTTCGAGATAACTTGGAGTTCAATGTCGAACTCAAGAATAGATCAGATTATGAATATGCGAAAGCTAAATTTGAGGAACTCTGGCTCTCAGGAGTAGATGTAAGTGAAAAATATATTGAGACTATAGAGAAGAAGACTTGGCTCAATCAAAATATATCTCCATATGAGCTTTATTTAAAATTCTTATACGAATATTTCAAAGAGGAAATCAATCAGACAGATGAACTTGATCTTCATAGTCGACCCGATAATTTTAGAGAGTTTGAATATCAAAAACATGCTGTACTGAATGCAAAGAAAATTATTGATGAATATGGAGGAGTGTTTATATCTGATGTAGTGGGTCTCGGGAAAACATATATGGGAACAATGCTTGCTCAAGTGGCAGGCACTAAAACAATTGTTCTAGCTCCTCCGAGACTTCTTGATGAAGATAACCCATGAAGTTGGAGAAATGCGTTCAAAGATTTTGGGTTTCGATCAAGAGATTATATTTGTGAATCTATTGGATCACTCGATAAGGTGCTCGATCGTTCAGATCTCGATACTTTCGATACTGTACTCATTGATGAAGCACATAGATTTAGGAATGAAGATAATGAGACATATGCAAAGATGTCTGAGATTTGTCATGGAAAAAAAGTAATCCTCTTAAGTGCCACTCCGTACAATAATAATCCTTCAGACATTCTTGCTCAGATAAAATTATTTCAGAAATCTAAATCTTCCACAATTCCAAATCTCCCAAACTTAGAGGGGTTTTTTGCTTCGCTCGAAAAGAAGCTAAAATGACTAGACAGAAAGGATGATAAAGAGGAGTACAAAAGAATCATCAAAGAAAATGCCTATCAAATACGAGAAAAGGTTCTCAAATACATAATGGTTCGTCGTACGAGAAATGATATCGTAAAATACTATGATAAAGATATGAAGTTTCCTGCGGTTGCTAACCCCAAGCCAATATTTTATACATTTGACTCACATGAATCAGAAGTTTTTAATCGCACTATAGAACTTGCAATTAACGATTTCAAATATACTCGCTATGCTCCTCTGCTCAAGCTCAAAAGTGAATTATGGAAAAGCGAGCAACAAGAAGTAATGTGAAAGCAATGACAAAGAAACATGATGAGTTTTATGCGAATGCTTTTAGTAAAACGTCTTGAAAGTAGTATCTTTGCCTTTCAGAAAACAATAGAAAGATTTATAGAATCGTATGAACGTTTTCTTGAGCTATATCTCACGGGTAAAGTTTATGTAAGCCCGAAACATACTCATAAAATCATAGAAGCTCTTGAAGATGGGGACATGGACTATATTGATAAACTTATCAAGGATTGAAAAGCCGAAGAGTACAAAAGTGATGATTTTGATCCTTCTATACAAACAGATCTTGAATCTGATTTGAGAGTTTTGAGAGAAATCCAAGAACTCTGGAAAACTATTGATCGTGATCCGAAAGTTGAATCATTTAAACAATATTTAAGTGAGGAAAAAGAGCTTCAAAAAGGAAAACTTCTTATATTTACTGAGTCAGCAGAAACAGCAAAATATCTATGAGATGAGCTTTCAGAAATGTATGAAAATAAAGTAATTGTCTTTACTTGAGGTAATTCATCAGGAGAAAGAGCTATAGTGATTGATAACTTTGATAATAATGCTTCGCATAAAAAAGATGACTTTAGGATCCTTATAACTACTGATGTTCTCTCGGAGTGAGTCAATCTCCATAGATGAAATGTAGTTATTAACTATGACATCCCATGGAACCCGACTCGAATCATGCAACGAGTCGGAAGAATTAATCGTGTCGATACACCTCATAAATCGATACACACTTTTACTTGTTTTCCGACAGATGAAGGTAATGATCAGCTGAAGCTCAGGGAATCTGCAGAGGCAAAAATTGAGGCTTTCATATCACTCCTTGGAAGCGATGCAAAGCTCCTTACAGATGATGAGGAGGTATGAAGTCATACACTATTCGAAAGAATACTCTCAGTAGATACAATTACATGAGAAGAGGATGTAGAAAGCGAACTCAAATATCTCTCGATTATTCGATCTATACGAGATACTGACTCAGCACTATTCGAAAAGATAAAACGCCTCCCGAAGAGATCACGATCTATTATTGTAAATTCCAATATAGAGAATTCAGAAGTACTCACATACTTTCGTAAAGGGAGAATCGAGAAATTTTGTATAGCATCAAATAATGATTCTCGAGAGCTTGATTTTATGGAGTCAGCTAGAATTATGGAATGCCCTCCAGATACCCAGAGAGCAAAAGCCTGATCAGAGTTTTATAATCTAAAAGAGCTCAATGAAAACTTCTTTGAAACACTTCTAAAAAATCCAGAAGAAGATCTTCCTGTTCGAAAATGAAGTAGTAATAGTGATTTTCTTATCAAGATTCTTACTTCACCTTGAATCAGAAATTCTCCAACTTATACTGAAGATGATGAGGAGTATATAGAAAAAGTGATATCAGAACTTGACGGATGAAGTATTCCAAAAAATACAGTCTCCAAAATAAAGCAACAAATTCAAGAGAATCCTGATGTTATCATGAATCCTATGAAGCTCCTTTCACTTTTGAAAATGAATATCTCTTCGAGATTTCTCTCTGGAAATAGTATCGCAAGTGGAAATTCTTCTTCGAATCCAAAAGAGGTTATCCTCTCCCTCTATCTCCTAAAATAAAATCATATGAAACATGATGAAGCAAAGAGAGTCATACAAGAAAGTCTCGAGAATCCCTATGATTCGATAAACTTCTCGAAACTCATAGCAAATGTCCTGACAACACCTTTCAAAGTTATAAATAATACTGTAGGCGAAGCGTATGTCAGAGAAGCGTTTCGGGACTCTATCTCATCATATACAGTAATCTGAACATATGAAGACCCTGCCAATAAGCGTATAGCAATACTTGAAGTCCGACTTAAAAATACGGCAAGCCTCCAAAATGCTCGTACGATGCAACGAAATTTTGTGGCTGACTTCTTAAAATGAGGAAATGCTTATGGACGACAAGATGGTGCACTTGTAGCTTTTGTTTCGCCGAATCCTGATGACTGGAGATTCTCTCTTGTAAAAATGGAGTATAGTCCAGAAATTCGTGATGGAAAGATTAAAATCAATGAAGAACTCACACCTGCAAAGAGATGGTCTTTTCTTGTCTGAAAGCATGAAAAATCTCATACAGCCCAATCAAGATTTCTTCCTCTTGTTATGGAAGAATCTCATTCTACTACACTTGCTGAGATAGAAAATGCTTTTGATGTCGAGAAAGTTACGGATGAGTTCTTTGAACAATATAAAGAGTGCTTTTTCCGATTCAAGGATGAGATTGACTGTATTGTTTCTACGGATGATACTGTGAGAGTACATTTTGAGTCTATCTGACTCGATACAGCAAACTTTGCGAAAAAGACATTATGACAAATCGCATTTCTCTATTTTCTCCAGAAAAAGTGATGGTTTGGAGTCGCAAGTGATAATGATTGGGGCAAGTGACCAAAGGATTTCTTACGAAAACTATTTGAGCGAAAAGAGAAATATGGAAATAATTTCTTCAATGATATACTAGAGCCACTTTTTTATGAAGCTCTTGCGACTGATCGATGAGAGTCAGCAATCTATACACGACTCAATAATACGAGAATTCCATTCTTAAATGGTGGGCTTTTTGAACCAATGAAATGATATTCTTGGGAAACTACAAATCTTGTCATCAATGATGAGATTTTCTCAAATACTCACAAAACAAAAAATGGTGATATTGGAGATGGTATATTTGATGTATTTGATAGATATAATTTTACAGTATCTGAAGATGAACCGCTCGAAAAAGAAGTAGCGGTAGATCCTGAAATGCTCGGAAAAATATTCGAAAATCTCCTCGAAGTACGTGATAGAAAGTCAAAATGAGCATTCTATACGCCTCGACCTATCGTGCACTATATGTGCCAGGAATCGCTCATAGAATATCTTGCTAGCATTGATCCATTTATATCTCGTGAAGAGATCGAATTTTTCATCAGAGAAAGTGAAAGAACTCTCGAGAATGATCGTACGATGAAGCGAAAAATCGATGAGAAAATCACTCAGTGAAGAGAATATAAGTGAGAATATACCTATCAGACACCTGAATCTATACGAGTGCAAGCTCAGAAGCTCGATGATGCACTCGCAAATGTCCGTATAGCTGACCCGGCGGTATGATCTGGTGCTTTTCCTCTTGGAATGATCAATGAGATCGTACGAGCAAGACAGATCCTTGCAGTACACACTGGATCAAGACTCACGGCTTATGACTTCAAGCTCCATGCTATCCAGGAGAGCATCTACGGTGTCGATCTCGATCCAGGAGCAGTAGAAATCTGTCAGCTCCGTCTCTGGCTCTCACTTATCGTAGATGAAGATCGACCACATCCTCTTCCGAACTTGAACTATCGTATCGTACAAGGAAATTCTCTCATCGAAGAATATGAGTGAATCAAACTGTATGATACAAAACTCCTCTCTGCTGGAAAGTGAAAGGTGGAACAGATGAGTATGGATAGTCTCATGGCTTCCGAGTCCAATAAACTCTACGAGCTCCTCCAACATAATCTCAAGAAATTCATCGAAACTTCAGAACGTACCAAAAAACTATCTCTCAAAAAAGAGATCGATGATCTCAAATACTGACTCATAGAAGCGACTCTCAGAGAACAGAATAAAGAAGAAAGGATCGTGGAAATCCGCAGACTCCGTGAAGCAAATATCACACCATTCTTCCTCTGGAAACTTGAATTTTCAGAGGTGTTTCAGGAGAAGTGAGGATTTGATATCGTCATAGGAAATCCTCCGTATGTCCAACTTCAAAAATTTGCTCGTACCCAAATACAGAAAGATCTGGAGAATGCTGGGTATAGTACTTTCGTAAAAACTTGAGACCTTTATTGCCTCTTCTATGAGCGAGGACTCGAAATGACTCGTAAAGAAACAGGCGTACTTTGTTATATAACAAGCAATAAGTGGATGCGTGCTTGATATTGAGAAAAACTTAGAAATTACTTTATCAATCATAATCCATTAAAACTTCTTGATCTCTGAGGTAATGTTTTTACTAGTGCTACAGTAGATAGCAATATTCTTATTATACAAAATAATGTAAATGCTGGCAGAACTCTTTCGTGTTCCATTTTAGATCATACCGAAAGCCTAAGCATGCAAATGAAAAATGCAGTTTCTACAAATTTCATCAATGTTCCAAGTTGGTTTATTGGATCGGGTATAGAAATTGCTTTGAAAGAAAAGATTGAATCAATTTGAAAACCATTAAAAGAATGGAATGCAAAAATAAATTATGGTATTAAAACATGATTAAATGAAGCATTTATAATTGACGAAAAAATAAAAGAAAAACTTGTTGCAAGTGACCCAAAAAATGCTGAAATCATTAAACCTATACTAAGATGAAGAGACATAAAGCGATACGGATATGATTGGGCATGATTGTATTTACTACAAACGGGATACGATATCGATATAAATAAAAATTATCCTGTAATATATAACTATCTTAAGGAGATTTGAGATAAAATCGAAAGTTGAGAATTAAAAGTTAAATGAAGTGGTCTATATAAAAGAGATGATCAGTGAAAAAATTGGTGGAATCTACGACCTTGTATATATTACTCTGATTTTGAAAAAGAAAGAATAGCATGGTCAGACATGGCTATAGAGCCAACCTTTTCCCTTGTTGATGCTGGAGTATTTTTAAATAATACTGCGTATATGATTTCTTGTGATTCAAGGAAATATTTTATTGGGATATTAAATTCCCCTGTTATTCGTTGGTATTTTCCACAAATTGCTACAGATTTATGAGATAATTGATCTAGATATTTTAAGCAATTTGTGGAGCTTATCCCCATTCCTGAGATTACAGATTCTAATCGAGTGATTGTAGAAAAGATAGAATTGCTCGTTCAGAATATTTATAATAGAAAGAAACTTCATCCAGGTACAGATACAAAAGAGTGAGAATCGCAGATAAGTGAGTTAGTGTATAGATTATATAGCCTCACTCCTGAAGAGATTGCTATTATTGAAGAAGGAAAATAATTCTCAACATTATGAAACTAACTATTACAAAAACACCATTTCTTTATATTGCCTGAGCTTTTGTTATCCTATCAATGTTTTTGAGTGGTTTTATGGAGGTTTCTAAGACAGATTATTCTATAACCATATGATTCAAGAGTCACGTTGTACAGCATGATGCTCTACTTGCTCCCGTCTCGAAACTCATATGAGTAGAAAATATGAGTAAATCAGAACTAAATAAAAGCTTCGAGAACTACCTAGATGAAAGGAAGGATAATAGTGATAGGTGGATGACTTGGATGAGCATACTCTCCACTATTTTTGCAGTATTTTTCGTGTATAGTGGATTTAAAATTGATAATACAGTTAAAGCTGTAGATGGTCATGAGAAGCGAATGAGAGATATTCACGAATATACCGTTCAGCTTGAATATTGTATGTCATTCATTATCCAGAAACAATATGGTAAAGCTATCGATGCTCTTGAGGTACTACGAAGAGAGGGGTTTGTTTGGAATGATTCTTATAAGAAGAATACATGTAACTTCTTTCTGGCACATTGTTATTATGAGAGATGATCGATTGATAAAAGTCTTGATGATCTCACATTAGCAGTTCAATACATTAATGAGGCAATTCCTGATGAATCAGCTCACCCATTTAAAATAGAGATTATTGATAAATTCAAGGAATTTGATATAATCAAAACCTAATTTAAGTACTAACCTTATATTCATATGAGTAAAAAACAAGTATGGGTATCACCAAATCCAGATGGATGATGGAGAGTTCATAAACCATGAGATAAAAGAGACATTGTGCATTTAGATAAGAAACAGGAAGCTGTAGAAAGGGCAAGAGAAATTGCTCGAAATCAGGAAAATGAACTGAAGATCCAAAATAAAGATGGGAAAATATCTTGATCAAATTCGTACTGACGTGATCCATTTCCACCTAGAGGATAGAGTTCCGGTGACAAACCCCCACATATTTTTAGAGAAAACTCCACAGATTATAAGTGGAGTTTTTTTGTATTCTAAAAGGAAATAAAAAGAAAATAACAAAATAATTTTGTAACTCGGTGAAATAAGCAGGATGAACTTATAGAGGGAGTCGACACCTCAAATTCTATCCTTTTATCTCACCATTATGTCACAAGACAAAATCGTTCCAGATATCTCACATGAGATAGTGTATGTGAAGGCAGATATCCTCAATCCTGCCGAGTACAATCCACGCAAGCATACTCCGAAGCAGATCGAGCATCTCAAGGAAAGTGTCACGAGATACGGTCTCGTGGATCCGATTATTGCGAATCGACATCCTGATCGTATGAATATCGTGATCGGAGGACACTTCCGACTCAAAGTAGCGAAAGAGCTCGGTATGATGGAAGTTCCTGTCATATATCTTGACCTCGATATAGACCGAGAAAAAGAACTCAATCTGAGACTCAATCAAAATACGTGAGAATGGGACTTTGAACTCCTGAAGGATCTCGACCTTTCTCTCCTTCTCGATGTCGGATTCGATAACTCTGAACTCTCCTCCATCTGGGACGATATGCTCGGAGTCGAGGAGGATGGATTTGATGTAGAAAAAGAGCTTGAATCGATCGTAACTCCTACGGCAAAACTCGGAGATATCTATGCCCTCGGAGAGCATCGCATCATGTGCGGAGACTCAACCAATGAAGAGGATGTAAGAAAACTCTTCGAGACAATCCCTCCTGATTCGAATATATCCATGCTCTATTATGACCCTCCGTACAATATCTGACTGGATTACTCCAGGTGACTCAGTAATGGAAAAAGTTATGGTGGTAAGAAAACAGATGATACGAAATCCAAAGAAGAATACTTTCTCTTTCTCGAAAAAGCACTTCATAACGGACTCAGATATGCAAAGAAAGATGCTCATATCTTCATGTGGTGTGATCCGAACATGATCGGTCTCATACAGTCTCTCTATGAGTCTCTCGGGATACTTCCCCGAAGGGTATGTCTCTGGATCAAAAATAATATGAATGCTACACCAAATGTCGCATTCAACAGAGCCTATGAGCCATGTATCTATGGTACGAAGTGAAAACCTTCTCTTTCTACAGAATTTAGAAATCTTCATGAGGTACTAGATAAAGAAGTCTGAGTCGGAAATAGAGTTCTCGAAGATATCATCGACGTTTTCGATATTTGGCTCGCTAAACGACTCTCAGTCGGAGATTATGAACATCCAACGGAAAAACCTCCAACACTTCATGAGAAGCCCCTCAAACGATGTACAAAGGTATGAGATACGGTACTCGACCTCTTCGGATGATCTGGAAGTACACTCATTGCTTGTGAACAACTGAAGCGTCGAGCAGTTCTCATGGAGCATGAACCCATTTTTATAGACCTAATCATTAAACGTTATGAACAACTTACAGGAAATACAGCAAGAAAGCTCAGCTAATGAGACTTCTATTGCTTATGGAGATAGATTTCTCCTTGGAGAACATACCCTTCTTTGTGCTGATTCTCGAGATGCTGAGTTACTCAATACTTTCCTCAAAGGGAAAAGGATTGAACTCCTACTCACAGACCCGCCATACGGTATCGACTATGTTGCATCAAAAGCAGGATTCAATGAAAGCACAAAAGAGCACGTGGATATAGCAAACGATGGATTTCAGTCGGATGAAGAATACGCACGATTTACTGAGGGATGGCTATGACCAATCATTCCATATCTCAGCGAGAAGAATGCGAGTTATATCTTCAATGCTGACAAGATGATATTTGCTCTTCGGGATGGAATGCTTCGAGCCTGATGGAAGTTCTCTCAGCTCATAGTATGGGTCAAGGATAGCGCGATTATCTGACGGCTCGATTATCTTCCTCAGCATGAACTCATTGCCTATGGCTGGCATGGAAAACATGCATTCTACTGAGGAAAATCCAAGAGTGTTCTTGCATTCGCAAAAGTTCGCAAGAACACGATTCATCCTACGATGAAGCCTATTCCCCTCCTTCGTGAGCTCATACTGAACTCGAGTCGAATATGAGATACCGTTTATGATCCATTCTGAGGTTCATGAAGTACTCTTATTGCCTCAGAGCAAACCTGACGAGTCTGTGTGATGGTAGAACAAAATCCAGTCTATATAGCTCGTATCATCAAACGATGGGAAAAGCTCACAGGAAAAACTGCTCTCAAACTCGAGTAAGGCATCGGACTCTGAATCCTCTTCCATCTCCTTCATTCATAAATCATATGACTTCTACAGGACTACAAAATCGTATAAAACAAGAGAAGAAACTCCTTCTCGAACATCTCGAAAAGACCCCGATAGTACAGATTGCCTGTGAGAAAAGTGGAGTTGGTCGGTCTACTTATTACCGATGGATGCAATCTGACAAAGCATTCGCAAAGGCTTCCAGAGAAGCTCTCTCAAAATGAGTGGCAATGATGAATGACCTTGCAGAATCCCAACTTCTCAAAGCCGTGAAAGACGGAAATATGTCCGCAATAGCCTTTTGGCTCAGATCTCGACATACCTCATACAGCAATAAGCTTGAGATAGTCGATATTCCCGAACGAGAAGAACTCACGAAAGAACAAAAAGAAATTGTTCGAAGAGTTCTGAAGGCGTACCAATCAAAGGAATAATAGATATTCATCGTTACATATTTTATATCCACTTACATTTTTTATTTATGACTACTAAAAAAGCTCAACTCAATCCAAAGGATTTGAAAGCTATAGAACAATCCACAGGGATACGAAGAGAACTTGCAAAAGAAAGTTTCCAACTTTTCTTCGAAATCTACTTTGCTCACTACGTGACGGCTCCAATGGCATTTTTCCACAAAGAAATTTTCCATTTTATCGAAGATGAGAAAAATCGCTTTACCACGATTATGGCTTTCCGATGATCAGGAAAGTCGACCATAATCAATACAGCATTCCCTATTTGGAGTATTCTCGGGAAACACCAGTATAAGTTCATTGTTATTGTGGCTCAGACTCAAGGACAAGCAAAGCTCTATATGAGAAATCTCAAAGAAGAAATTCTCAATAATGAGCTTCTCAAAAAAGACCTCTGACCATTTCGAGAAGACGGAGATGAATTCAACTCCTCTTCTATTGTACTTCTGAGGTCTCAAGCTCGTATTACGGTAGTGTCTGTGGATCAATCCACTCGATGAATGCGACATCGCAATCATCGACCAGAACTCATCATCGCTGACGATATAGAGGATCTCCAGTCTGTAAAAACTCGTGAATGACGAGATAAACTTTTTGAATGGTTCACAAAAGAGCTCATACCTCTTGGAGACATCAAGAAGACTCGAGTATTTCTCGTAGGAAATATGCTCCATAGAGACTCACTTCTCATGCGAATGAGGGAACGTATCGAAAGCGGACAGAAGTCATGAGTATTTCGTAAATATCCACTTCTCAATGAACATGGAAAATGCCTCTGGAGTGAAAGATACACCGATCAAGATATTCAAGATCTCAAAGAGACAATTTGAAGTGAGATTGCATGGAGAACAGAATATCTTCTCGAAGATGCATGAGCAGAAGGACAGGTCATCTATCCAGAATGGATCCACTGGTACGATGCACTTCCCGAAAGATGACCTTCTATTGTTCATAGATATTCTGATGGTTACAAAGAGTCCTTTGAGGACTCTCGACCAACACATCCTCATCAACTTGCTACAGGAGTAGATCTTGCCATCTCAGAGTCAGATTCAGCTGATTATACCGCTTTTGTGACAGGATCAGTATGGGGAAAGCATCAGCATAAAATGATCTATATTGTCGATGCACTCGCACGAAAAATGGATTTTCCTACTACGGTAGATACGCTTGAATTTTTCCATAAGAAAAATTCGGATATTCATAATATGAGTAAGCATGAAATCTATATAGAGACGGTTGGTTACCAACTGGCTATGGAAAAATTTCTTAAAAAGAACTCTAAGATGGATATTATTGGTCGAAAACCAACAGGCTCAAAACGAGAACGACTCATCCTTATAAGTGATCTTATCCGTACTGGAAAGATTCAATTTCCTCGGACAGAAGCTTGACTCATGTTAGTAGAGCAACTGGTATGATTTGGAAAAGAACGACATGATGATCTTGTAGATGCTTTTACGATGATGGTATCTGCGGTTTATGAGAAAAAGGACCGTACTTTTTATGTTTGAACGTTTTAATGAGCTTTTTGGCATCTTAATCCTCTTTTCTCTCACTTTCGCCTAGACTTCCGAGTGGAAAAATACATATATGTGTCTTGTAGAATCTCATCTTCAAGACTATGATTGAAACGCTCGGAAGACCAAAAACATCATCCACGAAATCTCAGACAGGAGGATGAAATCCTTGGGAAAACATTCGAAGCTTTTGAGAAGAGACACTGGTTCGAACCTACTGCCTCTATGTACGAAAATCATCAGAGGATGATGAAAGACAAGCCCTCTCTATAGAATCTCAGATAGAGGCAATGCGAAAGGTAGCAGAACGAGATAGACTCGATGTGGTCGAGATAATTAGGGAGAGTAAATCAGCGAAAGCTTCAGGAGCTCGCGAAGGATTCAATACCCTTCTTGAATGACTCAGACAATGACGGTATAACTCGATTCTCTCCTGGGCTCCAGATAGACTGTCGAGAAATGCCTGAGACCTTGGGTCAGTAGTTGACCTCATGGATCAAGGAAAACTTCAAGAAATACGAACGAACGGTCAGATATTCAAGAATGCTCCCAATGAGAAATTCCTCCTCATGATCCTCTGCTCTCAAGCAAAGCTCGAGAATGATAATAGGAGTATAAATGTCATCCGAGGACTTAAAACCAAAGCAGAACTCGGGCATCTTCCTCATAAAGCACCACTTGGATATACGAATGAACGAAGTTATCTCAGAAACGGTGGAAAGATTGCCATAGATCCTGAGAGGGCTCCATACATAAAGCTTATATTCGAGAAAGTAGCTCATGAGGGTATGAGTGGTCGAGCGGTACAGAGATTTCTCCTCGAAGAAACTCCTATGAGAACAAGAAGTGGAAAACCACTTGTCGTCTCAGCTATATACACTATCCTCAATAATCCTATGTACTACGGTATGTATGAATACCCGAGAGGAAGTGGGAATTGGTGTAAGGGAAACTACGAACCGATTATTACCAAGGAACTCTTCGATGAAGTACAAGATCAACTCAATCTCTCACCGAGGTATAGACCACGAAATAAGAACTTCGAATTCACGAAGATTATGAAGTGTGGTATGTGTGGATCTGGGATTACCGCTCAAGAAAAGTTTAAGAAGATACTTGGACAAAAAGATCCGAGAAGTTATGTCTACTACCACTGTAGTAAGTGTCATGACCATAAATGTAAGAATCCTATGATCCGAGAAGATGCACTCATATTACAGCTTCTCGAAATGCTTGATGATATAGATATTAATACCATATCTGTCTGAGATAGTCTCAAGGAAGAAATACGAAGGTATAATCTCTTCCAATCTCAACTCCTCAAAAAAGACTCTCGAGATGTCGTCTCTGCCAAGCAGATAAACCTTAGAGAGTATATGAAATACATGATCTCGAATGGAAGCAAAGATGAGAAACGAGAAATACTCGGGATGATCCAAGCAGATATTATTCTCAAAGATAAAAAAGTTTACAT
>JALQWG010000013.1:0-297 GCA_023260135.1 Candidatus Altimarinota bacterium
ATAAGTTTTATATAACCATAAGTATTATCGATGAAAGATTTTAAGGAATTCATAGAAAACTCTAAAAACTTTTTTAAGGCTTTTTGATGAGCTTTATTATATCTCGTGAAGATGATAGTGAATTTTATTAAGATCTTTGTCATTTCACCATTTATTCCACTTATAGACTTATGAAAAGAGTATTTAAGGAAGATAAAGGAAGAGCTCTGATGATTTAGCTTTCAGAAAATATGGGAAAATAAAAGTAAAGTTAATGAAAATATTTTAATTTATACTTTATCATTTGTATTTCTACTT
>JALQWG010000013.1:311-29187 GCA_023260135.1 Candidatus Altimarinota bacterium
CGTATTGATGGTATACGAGTTTTCAAGAGAATAGAACTAGAACCGAATATACAAATACGATTACAAATAAATATTTTGAGAATCCTTACATTTTCCAAGATAAATATACAAAGGATATTTATGCGTGGTTTGTGAAATATAATGAAGCTTATAGGAATAGAGATTGTGGCTTTATGAAATATATTAGTGTTGATTTGTGACAGTGGGAAAAGAACTACATCAAGAATATTCCAATCGATAAAAAATATAATGAAGAATATGTTTATAGATGAGATTATAAGTGTCCCTCTTTTGATAAAGTAAATGAAAAATCATTTTGGTCTCCTGTAGATTGATTTACGATAGAAATGAAAAATATAAATGACTGAAAAGATATTTTGATAATCGCAAATTGATTTTTCTCTGACTCTATGATTACCGATGGAGTGTATAAATGATTATCAAGAAGAAAAATTACTCTTTGGAAATTAGAGAACTGGAAAACATGGAGAATACACCAATCAATAACCATTAATGATTAAGTAATACCTTATGACCAACTCTGATATCCATCTCGTCGTACAAAATCCTGAGAGCACCGTCGTCACGAACTATACTCCATCTCCTCGCAGGGCGGAGCAATATCAGAGTGAAGATGCACTCGAAAAGGAGTTCATCGCAGAGCTCCAGAAGCAAGCCTATGAGTACCTCACGATACGAAGTGAGGCTGATCTCGAGACCAACCTCAGAAAACAGCTCGAAAAGCTCAATAAATACGAATTCAGTGATACGGAGTGGAAACATTTCTTCACGACTGCCATCGCGAATCAAAATGAGCATATCGTGGAGAAGACAGCGACGATACAAGAAGATCATGTGAAGGTACTGAAGCGTGACAATGGCGAGGATAAAAATATCTATCTCCTCGATAAGAGTAATATCCACAACAATACACTCCAAGTCATCAATCAGTATGCCACCGATGATGGTGTGAGGTCCAATCGCTATGATGTCACTGTCCTCGTGAATGGACTCCCGCTCGTACATATCGAGCTCAAGAGACGAGGAGTCGCCATACAAGAGGCATTTAATCAGATTAATCGGTATCAGCGAGAGAGCTTCTGGGCATCGAGTGGACTTTTCGAATATGTACAACTCTTCGTCATATCCAATGGAACTCATACGAAGTACTACAGCAATACAACACGATTCTCCCATATCGAGGAGCAGAAGTCTGGAGCGAGCAAAAAGGGAAAGAAATCGAGTAATAGCTTCGAGTTTACGAGCTGGTGGGCAGACCATACCAATCGTCCTATCACTGATCTCATAGACTTTTCTCGGACATTTTTCGCGAAACATACGATACTCTCTATCCTGACGAAGTACTGTGTCTTCACTGTCGATAGACAGCTCCTCGTGATGCGACCGTATCAGATCGTCGCGACAGAGAAGATACTCAGTCGCATCGAGACCTCTAGCAACTATAAGAAATACGGGACCATAGACTGAGGAGGATATGTCTGGCATACAACTGGATCAGGGAAAACACTGACGAGTTTCAAGACAGCACAGCTCGCGAAGAAGCTCCCATTCATCGATAAAGTGCTTTTTATCGTGGATAGAAAAGACCTCGACTATCAGACAATGCGTGAATATGATAAGTTCGAGAAGTGAGCTGCGAATAGTAATACGAGTACCGCAAAGCTAAAGAAACAACTCGAAGACCCGAATGCGAAGATCATCATAACCACCATCCAGAAGCTCGATAAATTCATCAAAAAGCATGACGAACATACTATCTATGATGGTCATATCGTCCTCATATTCGATGAGTGTCACCGCTCGCAGTTCGGTGATATGCACAAGTCTATTACAAAGGCATTCAAGAAGTATCATCTCTTTGGCTTTACGGGGACACCGATTTTTGCTCTCAATTCATCTTCTGGAGGACATCCAGACCTCAGGACGACTGAGCAGGCTTTTGGTGAGAAGCTCCACACCTATACGATCGTCGATGCAATCGCTGATAAGAATGTCCTCCCATTCAAGGTAGACTATATCTCTACGATGAGAGAAGCTGAAAATATAGAGGATACTCAGGTAAATAATATCGATAGAGAAAAAGCTCTTTCTGACCCAAAGCGTGTCTCAAATATTGTGAGTTATATTCGTGAACACTTCGACCAGAAAACGAAACGAAATAGTCACTATACACTGAAGGATAGAAGACTAGAGGGATTTAACTCTATCTTTGCGGTTGCATCGATCGATATGGCGAAGCTCTACTATAGTGAGTTCCAGAGACAGCAGAGAGACCTTCCGAGCGATCAGAAGCTCAAAGTAGCAACTATATTCAGCTATACAGCCAACGAAGAAGAACCAGATGGGACTATCGATGAGAATCCTGAAGATACGACAGGGCTCGATACGAACTCTCGGGATTTTCTCGAAAGTGCGATCCGAGACTATAATGCCCTATTTGGCACTTCGTATGATACGAGTGCTGAGACATTTCAGAATTATTACAAGGATGTCAGCCAGCGGGTAAAAGATAGAGAACTCGATGTTCTCATAGTCGTGAATATGTTTCTCACGGGATTCGATGCGACAACACTCAATACCCTCTGGGTCGATAAGAATCTGAGGCTTCACGGACTTATTCAAGCCTTCTCACGAACCAATCGTATCCTCAATAGTATCAAAACCTTCGGGAATATCGTATGTTTTCGCAATCTGGAAACAAAAACCAATGAAGCCATCTCACTCTTTGGTGATAAGGAAGCAAGCGGTATTGTACTCCTTAAGACATTTGATGAATACTATAATGGTTATGAGGATGATGGAAAAGAGGTGAAGGGATATAAAACGCTTGTGGAAGAACTCCTCGAAAAGTTCCCACTATGAGAGCGTATCATTTCGGAAAAGGAGCAAAAAGAGTTCATCAAGCTCTATGGAGGAATTCTCCGAGTTCGCAATATTCTCTCTGCATTCGATGAATTTTCGGGTAAATCTCTACTCTCTGATAGGGATATACAGGACTACCATAGTCTCTATATAGATCTCTATACTGAATTCCGAAAAGGAAAGGAAGAAGAAAAAGTGAATATCAATGATGATCTCATTTTTGAGATGGAACTCATAAAACAGATAGAGATCAATATAGACTTTATCCTCGAACTCATCAAGAAGTATCATGGTGATCATACGAAGAATAAAGAGATACTTGCAGACATCAACAGAGCGATAGAATCAAGCGTAGCACTCCGTAATAAGAAAGACCTTATCGAGCAATTTATCGAGTCACTCGATGTATCAGCTCAGATAGATGGTGATTGGATAACATTTGTAGAGAAGAAAAAGAAAGAGGAGCTTGATAGAATTATCGAAGAAGAAGGACTAAATCATGAGGAAACATACAAATTTGTAGAGCACTCATTTCGAGATGGGGGAATCCCTACAACGGGTACAGCCATCACTAAGATACTTCCAAGAATCTCGCCATTTACTCCTGATGGGAAAAGATGGGAAAAGAAAAAAACAGTTCTCGAAAGACTTATTAACTTCTTTGAGAGATTCTTCGATATATCGAGCAAGGATTTTAAAGATTAATTTTTCATAATATACTGACAGAACAAGAAGTCACCGAATATCAGGAAATCTATAAAAAGGTATACTGAAAAGAAATTTCCAGAGAAGAAGCTCTTTCTCAAGGAATAAGCCTCGTGACTTTTCTAGAGGCAGTTTTCAAGAAAGATGGGAATGAAAAATAAAGGATTCTGATTGTATTGGATAATCTCTCATTTTCGATACAATACCCTCACCTCTTCCATATAAAGAGGACTTCTACAAAGGTTATGCCAGCGAACGTGAAATACCGAAACGAGCATAGCGAACTCCCTATCTATGGCAGTTCTCGGAAGTAACTCGAAAAAACCTTTTGAGTACTCTATCCCTCCTCAGGGAAAGAGAAAAAAGCCTATCAAGATCACTCTCACCTTTTCTGAACCAGATAAGGAACGGGATGAGGTCCTCGATAAGCAAATCCTCAAAACAGTATTCGGAAGATAATCCCTCACGGGATTTTCTTTTTTCTCAGATTTAATAACCTTTCAAAAAGTATAATTCTTGCAGTTATTCAAGAATGATATATACTAGTCTAGACTAATTATTTCGGCTATTATGTATCAAGAAATATCCAAGAATATCCGTGTAGCATTCTATATCCGTGTCTCTACTGAAGAGCAGAGAAAAGACGGATTTTGACCTGATATGCAGATGCAGGGGCTCCAAGAGATGATAACCTATAGAGGGAAGATAAATGGATGGACTCACGATAAGAAGCACGAGTATCTCGATCTCGGATGTACAGGTGCGGACCTGAATCGTCCTGAATTCAAGAGGATGATGATAGATGCAAAGGAAGGAAAATTTGATATGATAGCAGTCTGGAAGATAGATAGACTCTCGCGAAACCTCTCTCACCTTCTATCTACTTTCGAGACTCTCCAGAGTCATAAAGTAGGATTTTTCTCCCTAAAAGAGAATATAGACTTTACTGGACCGATAGGAAAACTCACCTTCCAAATCTTCGGTGCTCTGGCAGAGTTCGAGCGTGAGACGATAAAAACGAGAACAAAGGAAGGAAAGATGACCTCAGCAAGACTCGGGAATTATGTACTCAATAAGACACCATACGGGTATAAAAAAGAGGACCTCGAAAAGAAACGGAATCGATCACTCGAAGTGATAGATAATGAAGCTATATGGGTGAAGCGAATATTTGAGGAATTTATCGCAGGCAAAAGTCTCGAACAGATAGCAAAAATCCTCAATGAGAGCAAAGTCCAAAAGAGCGACGGAAATCTCAAAAAGGATAAACTCACGAAATGGTATGGATCGACTATAAAGGCAATTCTCGTGAATCCCGTATATACCTGAAGAGCGGTATATAATGCAAAGGATGATAACTGAAACATAGAAGCTATCGAAATTCCTACCCCTCGAATCATATCAGATATAACCTATGAACTGGCTCAAAATCGAATAGAATCGCTCGATAGTGATGCAAAACGATGATGAGGTGGAAATGAGTACCTCCTCTCACGGAAAATCGTGGATATGGAAACGGGAAGGAAATTCGTATGAGTTATCCGCCCGAAAGATAAACGAGTGAGCTATAGACGAAAACACTTCATCCTCGATGGTAGGATCTATAAGAATATGGAAATCCCGTGAGAGCCTGTGGAGAAGCTCGTATGGGAAACTATCCATAAGATGATTAATCGTCCGAAAGAATTATTCGCCATATTCCAGAAGCAGTCTATCGAAAGCAAAGAATATGACTCTCTTATGAAGGAGAGGGATATAAACCAGAGAGAAATAGAACGACTCGAAAGAAAGGAAAATGAGATAGAGATGGACTACTATGACGGGAAACTCTCAGAAGAAAAAAAAGATGCCCTTATAAAGCTCACTATCGATCAAAGGACAGCAAAAGAAGAGAGAAATATGGACCTCGATAAAAAACTCGATGCCATTATCAAAGCAGAGGAGACAAAGCTTGCTCTGGAGAAATTCCAAGCAGATTTTGAGACGAATCTCGAAAATCTCACCTTTGAACAGAAGAAAATGCTCGTAGATCTCCTCGTAGAGTCTATCGAGGTTACTACCGTTTCTTCGCAACTGAATCTGAATATCAAACTAAGGTTCGACCAATCGAAGGTGCTCGGAAAAGAGGCAGTGGGCGAACCTAAAAAAAGCTCTCCAGAGCCACAAAGTGACGACTGAAGAGCTAATATTGATGACTATGGTGCAACCGACAGGACTTGAACCTGTGACCTCCTCCTTCGCAGGGAGGCGTTCTAATCCAACTGAACTACGGCTGCATGGATTTACAACCCGTGTATTGTATAGATTTTTTTAAAATTGCAAATTTTTTATTGCATTCTCAGCGCTCCTCTATATGATACCAACACTATGTTCTCTCTCCAATCATACTCGATACATATAGACGGCCGTCAGATAGTAACTCCTATGTCTCTGGATATACCTGCAGGACACACGACTGCCATCCTCGGTCATAACTGATCGGGGAAGTCCTCTCTCGCATACGCTATCATGTGACATCCTCGCTATACGGTCACAGGATCGCTCTTGCTAGATGGAGTGGATATATCAGCACTCTCGCCCAATGAGCGTTATGAGAAGGGGATATTTCTCTCATTCCAAAATGTTCCTGAGATACCAGGTGTGAGACTCCTCGAATACCTCAAAACTGTCTATACAGCCTATTTTCAACGTGTGCATCCAGGTGAGAAGTCACCATCGTCTTTTGTATTCCGTCGTATGGTGGAGAAGCTTCTCCCATCGGTTGGGCTCGATTCTAGTTTTCTCGATCGTGATCTCTATGTTGGATTCTCTGGTGGCGAAAAACGCCGTATCGAGATGCTCCAGATAGAGCTCCTCTCTCCACAGATCGTCATACTCGATGAGATCGATGCGGGACTCGATATCGATGCTATAGAACTCCTCCGACAATATATCGACAAGTGGCGAAGTATGTCGAAGACAATTATTATTATTACGCATAATTTTCACCTCCTGGACTCTATACATGCTGATTCTGTCGTGATAATGAAGGATTGACAAATGATAAAGCATGGCGATGTATCTCTCGTGGAACGTATCAGGATAGAAGGATTTGATAGTATTAATTAATTATGAACGAAGAAATACAGGTGTTTGGCGATATATCCCGAGATACACTGGATCGGAGTGATAGTGTGACATATTCGACACTTGCTCGTGCTGGTATCGATGAGGAGATCGTCAGACAGATAGCATCTGCGAATAATGAACCGGATTGGATGCTCGAACACCGACTGAAGTCGCTTCGAGTATTTGAGTCGATGACTAAACCTACGTGGTGACCGAGTCTCGAGAATATCGATCTCCAGTCGATATATTATTTTGGAAAACCTGAATGAGCATGAGACAACAAATCCTGGGATGATGTGCCAGAGAATATTAAGGCAACGTTCGACCGACTGGGTATCCCTGAGGCAGAGCGTGCCATGCTCGCAGGTGTCGGCGCACAGTACGATAGCGAGGTAGTATATCACAGCCTGAAGCAAGAACTCCAAGACAAGTGAGTGATATTCGAGGACATGTCAGTCGCTATCCGTGAGCACGAAGATATCGTGAAAAAACACTTCATGCGCGCTGTTCCTATGACAGATCATATGTTCGCGGCTCTCCATGGAGCCGTATGGTCAGGTGGAACATTCCTCTATATCCCTCGTGGTGTGGTAGTTGATGCCCCACTACAGGCGTATTTTCGTATGAATATGCGAGCGGGATGACAGTTCGAGCATACGCTCATAGTCCTCGAGGAAGAGGCAAGTGCTCACTATATCGAGGGATGTAGTGCGCCAAAATACGGAACAGCCTCACTCCATGCTGGATGTGTCGAGATATATGTCGGGAAAAGTGCCAAGATGCGATATTCATCTGTCGAGAATTGGTCGATCGATACCTACAACCTCAATACCAAGCGTGCCATAGTCGAGGAATCAGGTAGTATCGAGTGGGTTGGTGGCAATCTCGGATCAGGAGTGACTATGCTCTATCCATGTTCCGTTCTTAAGTGAGATAATTCTCGTGCGATGCACTTCGGTATTGCATTCGCGAATAAGTGACAGAATACTGATACATGAGCCAAGGTTATACATATTGGTAAGAATACATCATCAGAAGTTGTGTCGAAGTCTCTGTCGAAGAATGGGGGAATATCGACCTATCGTGGACTCATCGATATCAAAAAGTCTGCCAAAAATGCACTGTCGAATGTCGACTGTGATGGACTCATCCTCGACAACCTCTCGCGTTCCGATACCATACCAGATATCCGTATTGGTACTGACGATGCCGTCGTAGCACATGAGGCAAGTGTCGGCAAGATCAACGAAGATACACTCTTTTATCTGATGTCACACGGTATGACTGAGGAGGCAGCCAAGACAATGATTGTCCGAGGATTTGTCTCACCACTTATGAAGGAGCTCCCTCTCGAATACGCTGCAGAGATGAATGTACTCATTGGCATGGAGATGGAGGGATTGTAAAGGAATCATTAATTTTTTCAATTGCGAATAGTTTCTGTCATCTCGACCGGAGTTCGCCTGTTCCTGTGGCGAACGAAGTGGAGAGAACTCAGATAAAATCACGGAGCAAGATTTCTACCTCGTGGGTGAACTATAGTTTCGTTGTTTTTGTACGAAACAGCAAAACTTTGTCGAAATGACAGAATCTTTACTTGATTCCCTAAACATCTTCCCTATAATTCTCACATGCAAGAAAATCCTGGTGCCTATAATGAAGCACATAATCGCATCCGTGAACAGAAGGAAAAAGAAAAGGTAATTGTTGAGACGGTTCAGGAGCATTTTGAAAAATCAAAAGAGAAACTCAAGAGTAAGGGCTCTCTCGATATATTCGAACTCAAACGCAAGATAGAGACAGGTCATTCACTTGAATCACTCAAGGCTGATATACGCGAGGCATTCGATACAGGAAATATATCCGTAGATACCTATAGGGAGGCCCTGGCTGGTATCGATGAGCAACATGATAAGAAAAATACTCTCCCCGAGATAGATCCAAACACACTCCCATTCTCACAGAATGAATTTGCTCGCTGGCTCGAAAAACAGCCTCTCTGACAAAATATATGAGCGGATATAGTTTGATTTTTGTACGGATTTTTTGTACAGGGGAGTGCTATCCTCGTGATAATTGCCTGGAGAATACTCATGGATCTTCTCCGGCTTCCTGTTGATATATACCAAGAACTCAAAAACTAATCACATGCAACGAATATTTGTAACATTCCCACTTTCTATCGATGTCATCCTGACAGACAAGGAGATATATCACCAACTCACTCGAGTGATGCGCATCCAGATATGAGAGAGTATTGTTCTCTTCGATGGAGATGGATCAGAGACAGAGTATGAGGTTACCGCTATCGATAAAAAGTCTATGAGTCTCAGGGGCAAGAATCGAGTATTCTCACAGACAGAGCCAAAAAAGAAAATCATACTCTATCAGGCAATACCGAATAAATATGAGAAAATAGAGTATATTCTCCAGAAGTGAGTGGAAGTTGGAATATCTGAGTTTGTATTTTTTCGTTCGGATAGATCACAGAAACTTATATTATCGCCATCAAAAATAGAAAGATTCATGGCTATTGCACGTGAGGCAGTGGAACAGTGTGGCGGTGTGAAGATTCCAAGTATTACTTTCCATGAGAAGAATATACTATCTACTATGAGTTCATCTTTGTCATTACGACGCAAGGAGGAATCTATTCTCGATGAGGTAGCGAAAAAGGAGCAGATGCTTCCTACGTCAGCATGACAAAAAAATATTACACTTGATACAATAGGCCTTACTCGTACCTTTAGAGAGTTTACTACCATGAATGAGTACCATCTCTGGATTGGTCCTGAGGGTGGATGGTCAGATGATGAGAGAGAGAAAATGAGCGCAAATAGTTTTATATTTGCTCGTTTTGGTGAGCGTGTACTCAGAACCGAGACGGCAGGGGTAGTGACGGCTTTTGCTCTACTGCATGCATAGATCGTGCAGACATATACAGTATATTCTTTTGTCACAATAGAAAAATACAATAAAACACACTATATAGTGTCTCTGATGCGAATCTCGAGCGGACTCGCATTTTTTTATACTTATTTTTTTCTTACTTTCTCGATTTTCCTCTACTAGATGCCAATACAACGTATACACATACTGTACAGAGACACATATTTTATACAATAATAGTTCTATAACTGCACGTTTTTATAAAAAATAGAATACATGATACTGATGCGGATAATGAGGAATTTTGTATATCTATGAGAGTGTATACAAAAATGACAAGATGCATAGACTCGCATGGTTTCAAAAAAAGGTATATACTGCTTATGTCTTCTCGTAAGAGAATGACCCTTAACAAAACCTGACTTCCCAATCATAGGAAACTCTACTCAAGAGACCTTCCTGTTTGCAAATCCAAAAACAAAGTTTTTACAAATATATACTGATACAAAAAGAACAAATAGTAAAAGTATACAAACAAAAACAAAAAACACGGATGAGGTTCTACATATTCTCCACGAATTACTTCGCTGAGAGCATGTAGGGCCTCTGACGGCCAAAAAGAGCTGAATTACTCTTTTCAAAAAAATCTTCGAAAGGGCAGTCGGGTCGAATTCTTCGGAATTCGCGAGCCTGAGAACTCACCATCCGTGAGTTATGCTTCGCCTCATATTGGCTGCCTTTAGATGCGCCAGAGTGCACATAACCACCTTCCAATCTGAAAGCCTCTGTTACCAAACAGTGGGCTTTTTTCGTATGTCTAGTTATGGTGATATCCGCTTCCCTTCATGATCTCATGCGCACGATAGATCTGCTCTATGAGGACGAGGAGGGCGAGGGAATGTGGCATGACGAAGTCAGAGATGCGGAGAGTCTTGTGCTGTATGTCCTGGAAGAGTTCGAGATCCACTCCGTAGCTACCCCCGATGATGAAAACAAAATCCTCACTCTGATTGCGTCCATCCTCGAGCATATCGGTGAATTCACGGGTATTCATACCTTTTCCACGTTCATCGAGGAGGATGATTGTTCCAGTGAGTTTGGAGAGGGATTCTTTGATATTGAGTGTTTCCTTGACCTTGATGTACTCCGGATTGGTGTGAGATATGGGTTTTATGGGTTTGAGGTTGATGGTTTTTCCGAGGCGTTTTCCATATTCATTTATCGCTTCGCCAAAGTGCTTGAATCCATCTGTAACCGCGAGAATGGTGATCATAATAGGGGGTCGTAAGGGTATAAGGTTTACAAGGTTATAAAGACTATCATACAGAAAAGAAAAAAAGAGTAAAAAAATTTTGACAAGTGAACCTTTTTTCATAGAATTCGCCTCACTTGCCACCATAGCTCAGTTGGTAGAGCATCGGTTTTGTAAACCGGCGGTCATCAGTTCAAGTCTGATTGGTGGCTCCACCATAATCTTTCAATTACGAATTGTTCAATTACGAATAATTAACAGAGTCCTCCTGGATTCGTAATTCGTGCATTGATAGATTCGTAATTTTTTTCGGGTCGGTTCCAGAGCGGTCAAATGGGGAGGACTGTAAATCCTTTGTCTACGACTTCGGGGGTTCGAATCCCTCCCGGCCCACCATAATGGTTTTGTATTTTCGCCATCAAAAAGATACTAGGAGCATTCGTACCTTGCCACTCGGGCATGAGCGATCGCAATTAATTCCTAACCCATATATCTATGAAAAAAGGTATTCACCCAGATTTTAAGACGGTAAAAGTTATCTGTTCATGTGGAAACACATTCGATACAAAAAGTGCTGTTAAAGATTCTGAAATCCGTGTAGAAACATGTTCAGCATGTCATCCATTCTACACTGGTAAGAAGACACTTCTCAAGACAAGTTCAGTGGACAAGTTCTACGCTCGTCAGAAGAAGACAGAGTCTCTCTGAAAGTAATAATCAAAAAAATCCCTCTCAAAGTTGAGAGGGATTTTTTTTATGTATATTATCTCGGAGTCATGGCGTTGAATGCCTTTTCAAAAAGTTGGCTCGTCGGGCTCATATAGCTCCGCAGATTGTCACGAAATGTCACATAATCGTTGTAGACTATAGTGAGGAGTATATGTGCCGCATATGTGCGCTGCATCTCGTGGAGTGAGAGTATAGCTCGTGGGAGAGCCCTATCTGCACGGGATATCTCATTGGTTATCTGTGCCTCACGGGATCGGAGTTCGAGCGCCATAGTGTCGGTATCGACTGGAATGGGAGTTCACTCTGTTCCACCGATTCATTGTTCTTTTTTCATTGATTCCGTGATATCGTATTCGAGATTGGAGTCGAGGTAGGTGAGGTATTTTCTATAGTGGCAGTACTGGAGCGTGGAGGTGTTCACGACTCGTTCATTTACCTTGTCGAGGATAGTCTGATCTGAGAGGGTTGCATCTTCCTCGGATTCATCAGGGAGACACTGTACGTATTGTGCGTTGAGTTTTTTGAGCTCTGTTTCTATTCTCTCGAGTATCTCAGTTCGTCATCTCAGAGCATTGGACTTCATGAGCCCATGGATGATAACGATACGAGACTCTACCACCGCACAGTCAAACAAACTATTCATGCGCGCATGGTAGGCTATATTGGCAACTTCGACAGTCTTGTATCCAGGAAAATTCCCTATATAGTCACGAGAATACGCCTGCCTGAGATAGTTCCTCATGATGGGAGATCGTTCAGCGGCGATAATACTCATCATCCAGTCATTGACATCGTTGGCATCGAGACGAGGAAAATTACGAATCACGGGGACGATATTGGTGTTGGTATTTCATTCTGTCGAAGATGACTCTCATGATTCTGCATCGATCATAGTTGAGGGTGCATTCCAGAGGTCAGTTCTCGTATCACAAAAATTCAATGCCCCGCTCTGATATTCTTCGTATGTCATACGCTCAGCAAAAGAGTTCTCTACAGATATGAGAACGAGAAATATTGCAGGGATGAGGATTTTTCTGATCATATTATACAGCACCGATTCTATAGATAATTTCTTTTTCGACAAATTCTCGTTCACGACCATACTTGAGTCTCGAGAGTTCTCGGAGGGCATTGCCGACGACTGGATCTCATTTTTCGAGCCATGGACGAGGGACATCGAGGGAAAACCCTGGAGTTGGTTGTCCATCGACCGCGAGCTTGATAGCTGCCTTGAACTTGTCCATATTCACAAAATCCTGATCTGAATACACTGGAGCAAATTGCTTCGCCATCATCTCTGCATCTTCTGGTCCAATCTTGTAGCTCATCATCGTTCCGACGTTACCGAATATAGCATCTTTGAGATTAAGATTCGACTTCGTGAGGGCATCGTTTTTCTGGAGTTGTCCCAGGTATTGGTGCGCTATCACGAGACCGAGGCGGTATTTACGAGCTTCTGAGAGGATGGATTCGATAGAGTCGGTGACGAAGTTCTGGAATTCATCGATATAGAGGAAAAAATCCTTGCGCTCGCTCGCTGCCATATTCTGTCTGCGCATCGCTGCAATCTGGAACTTGGATACGAGGATGAGACCGAGGAGGTTGGAGTTGAGATCTCCGAGGATACCCTTTGAGAGGGTTGCCATGAATATCTTCTCATTGTTCATGATGTCGACTATGTCGAATGCGCTCTTGGTCTGACCGACGATATTGCGCATGAGTGTATTGGTGATGAACTGACCGAATTTTGCAGCAAAATACGGGATAATCTCTCATTTTTCACGGTCACCCATCTTGGCGTATGTATAGTCCCACCATGCTTTTACGACAGCGTTTTTGAGTGTGGTACGGCGCTCACGCTGAAAATTCTCATCCGTGAAGAGCCGGATAATATCGGTGATAGCACCACCCTGAGGATAGTCCATGAGTGTGAGACATCCATTGCGAAAATAATCCTGGATACGCGGACCGAATATCTCATTTCCAAAAAGTTTGATCATGATATTGGTTGCATCGGCAACGACCATCTGTTTCTCATCGTCATTGGATGCCTCGAGCATATTGAGTCACATCGGACGTGCGAGATCTGCCGGGTCGAAGTAGACGAGGTCATCTGCACGAGACTTCGGAACGAATGGAAGGAGGTCTTTTACGAGATCTCCATGTGGATCGACGATAGCGATTCATTTTTCATTTTTGAGGTCTTGGCGTGCCATCACCTGGAGGATCGATGACTTACCTGTACCTGTCTGACCGATCACATAGAAGTGACGGAATCGGTCCTCATCTTTCATATAGATAGGTTTTTTCTCACCGCGGAATACATTTTCCCCGATGTAGAGTCATTCTTTTCCGATGTTGATAGGAGCTTTGACGACCTTGAACCGCTGCCAGCGTATCTCGGGTTGCTTGTTATACTTGCTATGTGGGAAATGGTAGAGGGTTGCTATCTCCTCGCTATTGAGCACAGGGGATGATTGCCACCATGCAAACTGACGAAAAATATAGTGTTCGATGAGGAGTGAGAGGGACTTTTTCTTCACGGGCTTGAATCTATTGTATGCGGGTGATGCAAACTGTGAAAACGCTGAGATAATGTTGGCAAGCTCAGCCTCTGTACTCGCAGTATCGTTCCCCGTGGTGATGATGCGAACGACTGCTTTGTAGCCTGTTTTTTTGACCTTTTCCTTCATCAGTCACTCATCATCGATTGGCTCATCTTCTTTTTCCTCGCCTCATTCAGACTTTTTGAGGCTCTCTTCTGGTGTCTCGGCGAAGATAGAGATGAGGTTGCCAAGCCAGACGAGCGGATTCCATGACATTCCATGGTGTTTGTTGTCTTTTTTCTCGGTTTTTCGGATCATTTTTTTGATCTTTTCCTGCCAGTCATCATCGACTGGGCGCATGAGTATCTGGATACTGGCTGATTCATCTGATGAGAGTTTTCCGAGCGCTGAGAGGAGCGCATTCATACTATCTGATTCGAGTTTTTGGTAGGTGCGGATGGGGAACTGTTCTCATTTTTTGAGCTTCATGATCTCACCTCGTACCACACTTCGTCACTCAAATATATTCATCTCAGGTGTCTCTTCGATAAAACTATCTGGATAGAATCAGATAATCTGCTTCTCGACGAGGAGCTTGGCGTGACGAGGAACGACCACATAAAAATATATCTCCTCTCCATGGGCAACGTACTCGAGTGAGAGGTATTCTTGGCCGAAGAGCCATCCATGTACCGTGCTCGAATAGAGTGACTTCAGACTCGCGAGGAGCTGTTCCATGATAGATATCTGTTCTCGGAAATCTTTTACTGTTTCTTTTTTCTCATCCATGTCAGAGTCCTTGCGTGCTATCACTACACGCAAAAATACCATATCGAGTGAGCGACGGAGTGCTATCTTGCGTCTGAGAGACAGATAAAATATCCCCATAATGATGAGGATAATACCAGTGATGACGAGGGCTTTTTCGAGAGACATTTTTGTTATGATGCTTGGAGGATAAAGAACCTAAACAATGTGTGGCTCGCAATGAGGAGGACAAGCCCGATGAGTATATAGAGAACGGTGGATTTTGCCTTTTTTATCTTCTCTTCGTCTCCTGCAGAGATGAATACGAGCCATCCTGCATATATAACGAGGAGGACACACACGAGCATCAGGAATCAGTTAAAATACGTTACGATTCTCGCAAATATCGTGATAACCTCACTGGTATCTGGATTGACAGGTGAACATTCGAGTATTCAGAGGAGTCATTCATCACACTCATATCCTCAGTATATAGCCTTGATGAGTGGTTCAGGAAGACGTATGAGAAAAAATCCAATAAATCCATAGAGAATCGTTCGGCGTCATTTTTTCATCGATTCTTCGTCTCCTGCCGACCCAACAATCGTATAAAATGCATATATCATCATGAGCAAGAATCCAAATGCTGCGAGTCACTGGAGGAGTTGGATAATCGGTGCAATGATGCGGATACCTATATTCCATCCAAGTCCAGTATTGATATCTCGCTCGAGGAGTGCTTGCCAGACAGAGAATACTATCTGCATGAGAAATATTCCAACGGAAACCCATATAATACTTCCTCTCCATTTTTTTGCACTCTCTTCGCTACCAGCCGAGAAGAGGAGTCTCAGTATCGCTATCGCGAGAAATATTGCTGCGAGGATGATAACGGTATTTTTTATCTGAAATGCAACGATAGTAAAAACTTCGATGATACCATCTCTGCCTGTTGCGAGTGCTGGTGAGTAGAAAAAACTTCCTGCATCAGTGCTCGAGAAGCGACTGAGGAGGCTGTTTTCTCCTCCATCAGAACCACCAATATCGACATCTCGTACATTGATATTATCTCAGAGAGTCTGGGCTGCTCCTACCTGGGAAATAGGAAAAAATACAGAGAGCGCGATGATAGCGAATATGATGGATTTGAGCATAGGTGAGAATTTACTCAAGTATATCGAAAAACACATAAAATTGCAAATATTGCAGAACATCGTTCATGCTTTGTACAAAATTATCTTGCCTTCCTAGATGTTTCTCGTATCCTAATCCAAAATTCCTAATCCCTAATCCATGATTCGTCTCTGATTTTTTGGTACTCCAACACTCGCAGCCGCGGTCCTCGATGATATAGTAGCACACTCGCAGTTTGAGGTGGTATTTGTCGTGACCAATCCAGACAAGCCGTTCGGTCGTGATCAGGTCATGAAGCCGAGTCCTGTGAAGGAATCCGCACTTGCCCATAATATCAGTGTTTTACAACCACAGAAGATCAGGTGAAACACAGAGTTCCTCGATACAATTCGTTCGTATAATTGTGATTATTTTATCGTGGTTGCGTATGGGAAGATCCTCCCGCTCGAGCTCCTCGAGATCCCGACTAAGATGTGTATCAATATCCATGGGTCAATCCTCCCAGCCTATCGCGGAGCATCACCGATACAGGAGTCACTTCTCAGTGGTGACAGTGAGACTGGTGTGACCATCATGCAGATGAGTGAGTGAATGGATGAGGGTGATGTCCTCAAGATTCGTACTATTCCTATTGATACGTGAGAGACTTCTGGAACTCTTTTTGAAAAATTCGCACAAGTATCATGACCAACACTTCTCGACGCTCTCCTCGAGCTCGAACATGGGGGCATCACACCACTTCCACAGGATCATGCTCAGGCGACCTACTGCAAAAAAATCGAAAAAGAAAACGGACTCGTTGATTGGTCAAAAAGTGCTAAAGAAATCTATCACATGTGGCAAGCATATACTCCATGGCCTGGGATATTTACCCACTATGAGGGGAAGAGGCTACTTTTGGAAACTACGAATTACGAATTATGAATTACGAATACTGGAGAAGTATGACAAGTTACCAGACTTGAGGATGGTCGGATTGGTGTTGTTTGTAGTGAGTGAGTCTTGACACTCGAACAAGTAAAACTAGAATGAAAAAAATCACAAAATATCAAGGATTTTGTGAATGGGAATCAGGGGTTTATATGTTCAAACTTATATACTACCTATCCTTGAGTTTAGTTATTAATCCAAATACGTATATGTCACAAGCTGATAACACAATGTTTAATGCAATGACGAATGAACAAGATATGTTCGGAGATCCGAAGGAAGGAGATCTATTGGAGTCTATAGACAGGAATTCTACACAGATCAGACATGTCTGTGCTGCTCTAGTATGATGAGTTATTTGAGCCTGAATATCTAGTCAGTATGATGTATGACCTGGTGGTGCTGAGCTCATTCCTGTAGCTTGAGCGTGAATAGCAGTTATCATGCTTGGTGTTAGGGATAGGCTGGTACAGATTTGGGATGATTTTAGATAGATTTTTACCACAAGAATATATGTCCTCCATCTTTTCCCGTATCATCTCCTGAGAGATACCCTCATACAAGCTCTATGAAGATGCGTATACGTATGCGTTTCTCGATATTTTTCCTCAGACTCCTGGGCATACACTCATCGTGCCCAAGGTAGAGGTAGATCACTTCGCGGATGTGCCGGAGCCATACTATTCTGCTATTTTCCAGACAGCAAAAAAACTCGTTCCAGCTATCAGAGAAGCAACGGATTGTAATCGAGTGTGTGCACTTTTCGTTGGATTTGATGTGCAACATTGTCACTATCATCTTATCCCCGCATCTGCAATCGATGATATAAAAATATCTAAAAATCCCCAAGCAACAGCAGAAGAGCTCCAAGTAATACAAGAAAAAATACTCTCCGCACTAAAGATGAACATCTAAAAACTAATACCTATCCCTATGTTCAATATTGCACTCAACACATTTCGTGAGATTATCCGCAATAAGTTTTTCTCACTTATAGCATTTCTCGGTGTTGTATTTATCCTCCTCTCTCTCGTACTCGATACCCTCGCACTTGGCGAGATCGAGCGTGTATTGTTTGACTTCGGTCTGTCATTCGTTGAGATAACAGGGCTCGCTATCGTGCTATTCCTCGGCGGAGGAATGATTGCTCGAGAGATAGAGGGGCGTACGATATACCTCATGCTCTCCAAGCCTGTTCGTCGGGGCATGATTGTACTCGGCAAGTTCGCAGGATTCTCACTCGTTATCACTATCGTCATGTGTATCGAGATCGCGATACTTCTCGCAGTTCTCCTCATGAAATGAATAGTTCCAGATGCACTTTTCTTTTTTGCACTTCTCGGAATCTGGGTCAAGCTCGAGGCAATTCTCGCACTGATACTTTTTTTCTCGACATGGGTCTCTCCGATGGTTGCCATGTTTATGACTATCACGTCATATATTATAGGACATAGCGGTTATACTGTACTCGAATACGGAATATCGGGTCATAATATTGTCTCCATTACCTTTGCTCGATTCCTCCTTGCATTCTTTCCGAATCTCGAGGCGCTGAATCTCAAGAATTATGTATGAACAGATGCACCGATTATCTTCTCGACGAGTGCCTTATGATTCCTCCTCGGTGTGCTCTATATATTCTGTATTCTCTACCTGAGTGTCTATATTTTTGAGAGAAAAAGTTTTGATACTGTATAGATGCAAACACTACTAAAAAACTCCGATATGTCGGAGTTTTTTTGAATACGAGGATTGTACGAATTACTTCGCGAGAGAACGATAGTACTCACGGATAATAGCCTTCTCGCGCATCTTGCGGTGAGAAACATTGCGAGTGTGGTTCTGAGAAGCCTTGAGTTTGTTTGCTGTACGAGTCTGGAAAAATGCCTTCTTGTAGCGGAGAATGAGCTTTTCGTTTGTCTCGCCTTCTTTTTTGATAGAGTAGCAGATCATGAGGGTATGAAGTAGAAAATAAAAGTTACAGCGGGGATTCTATAGAATACATGCGAATTGTCAAACTTTTTTCATAGGAAAAAGAGGGTATATATTTGCATGACAAAAAATAATCTGATACGCTCATATCAATACCAATATTATATCCATACAAAATATGTACGATCCACTCTACGAATACGAGCAAAAACACATCTATCATACACATAAGCCATCTTTTCTCACACTGTGTTTCAGGGGGCTCAAGTTCCTCACCGTCTATCTCCTCCTCTCGGGAACAATTTTTTCTGTACTTCTCGGTATCCTCAACTTCGGTGCATATAGTACTCGTGTCCTCGATTGGATGGATCCGAGCCGTCTCGCTGCAATACAGGATGATCTGAGTTCTGCTATCGCTCGTACGAGCATCGATGCACATGCGAGTGATGTTGCTACTGATGACAAGATCCAGGAATCTCGTGAAGTAATCACAGACAAGATCGCAGCGACTGATCCCGCCCTCGTCTACAGTAGAACCTATACACCAGATAGGCTCCTGAGTAATATTGATGCTCAGTCTTCTGCCAAGGCTACGTTCGATGTGACACCATACGAGAATCGTATCATCATCCCAAAAATCGGAAAAAATATCCCCCTCATCGATGTAGATCATGATGCAGGTGTGAGTTATACAGAGATGCACAATATATTCATGGAAGAACTCAAAAACGGAATCGTACGATATCCAGGCACGGCCCTTCCAGGTCAGGTTGGGAACTCATTTATCTTTGGACACTCATCGAACTATCCATGGATCAAGAGTGAGTACAACGATGTGTTCGCCCTTCTCGATAACCTCGAGAAGTGAGATGAGATTATCGTGTTTTACAATCAGAAAAAATATGTATACTCAGTGACAGATAGGGCTGTCGTAAAGCCTGGTGATGTCAGAACACTCGAATCAAGAGACAAAAATAAAAAAGAGCTCTCACTCATGACGTGTTGGCCAGTTGGTACCGTTCTCGAGCGTCTCATCATATTTGCAGAACTTCAGGAATAACTTTTTCATATATGAATCTCACAACACAATTCCTCTATAACATCAGTAATACAGCCCTCTATACACCAGAGCTCTCTCATACCATGATTGCCATTGTTGTATCTGCGGTATTCCTTTTCGTTTTACGATACGTATTTTTATATCATATTGGATTTTTTGTTGTGTGGCACGAAAAACGCACACTTGAGGCTAAGAAAAATGTCCTCACAGATCTCATTCTCATGAAGGATATCCAGAGTGAGATGGAAAAAGATATCGAGAAAGCCTCTCTCAAGGCGACATTCCAGGGTTAGTTCCCACCTTTTCTTTTGCTTTTTTCTGTTTTGTGCCTATACTGCGGGCACATTTTTTTATTCTTTTTCTATATTCCAGTGAAAACAGCAATGCAAGCCCGCCCAGGTACCGTAATCCGTGTTAACTGAGAGCTCCTCCTCGTCGTCAAACACGAGATGAAGCGTGGTGGACGTGGGGCAACGAACGTCAATATGCGTCTCAAAAACCTCATCCAGGGGAACACTTCTGACCGCGTTATGGACTCAGAAGAAAAACTCGAAGACGTCGTACTCGATCGTGCGAAGGCAGAGTTCCTCTACCAGTCTGGTGATATGTTCGCGTTCATGAACCAGGATACATACGAGACAGTAGAGCTCCATGAGGATGATGTTGGTGATAATGCTCTCTATCTCACTGAGGGTCTCATGGTAGACCTCCAGACATTTGAAGGCAAGTTTATCGGTCTCATGCTCCCACTCCGTGTCACACTCAAGGTAGTAGAGGCAGAGCCATCAGTTGCTGGTAATACTGCAGATGGTAAGGTAGACAAGACAGTAAAACTCGAGACAGGTCTCGAGCTCCGTGTTCCAGGATTCGTGAACCAAGATGAATCAATCGTTATCAATACTGAAACTGGTGAGTACCTCGAACGCGCAAAATAGTCTATCAAAAATCCCCTCAAATTTGAGGGGATTTTTTTAACTCTTTTTGATAACGAGGAATCCTGTCTCTCGTTCCGCATGTTTTCCAGATATACGTTTTCTGAGTTCAGAGATTTTCATGGATTTACGATTCTTGCGTTCTGGTTCTGGATCTATCATGATGACAGCGTCACCATCACACGACTCGATGAGTCCGTCGTGGAGTGAGAGTCTGCTCGTTCCCGAGAAGTCCTCTATATCGCCTGATACATACTCACACCAGAGGTCTGTACCGTCAGAGAGATGTCTCTCTATGAATTCGCAGAGATTCTCTATCTCACTCGCTCTGACGGGGGTTGCGGTGAGTTTTATTCCCTTACTCTGGAACCAGGTATTTACTCATTCACTCAGTCCAAGTGTCTCGATGCCCACATTGCTCGTGAGAGAATCATATCTCGGCATATCGCTACCAAATGCTCACGCATATCGCTCACCTATTTTTACACCGAAGTGTCGTGCGAGTAACTCCTGATCATAGAGCCTTCATGTGTGCCTATATACGATCATGAGAAGGCAGGCTATCCCACAACAGTAGGGTTTTTGCATGATGGGGATGTAGTGATGAGTAGACATAGATTATTCAAAGATGGACTTCCATCAGCGAAGGTAATAGCGGCGGAAAAATACGAGTATTGCGAATGAGAGATTGGCAAAAAACAAATATCACCAAAAGAGCATACTCTCGATATTTTCGAACGAAGAGAGTGATAATATTGTTGCAATCTGTCCTACAGCACTCATAAAATATACGATAATCGTCTCTGTCCATGGTGCAAGCCATCACTTCTTAAATGTTGGAAGAAAGGCAATGAAGTCAATAATGAGTGTGAGAATAGTAGTATTGAGAACATCTCTTGAGATGAACCAATAGAGAATTAGCGCAACTCATAGAAATCCACAGAGCCAATCGAACCAATTAATCTGTATTTTTTTGAATCTAAGAATTCCATATACACAACCGAAAACCAGAGAAGCGAACATCACTCATGCTGGAATGAGTGCATACCATTCTTGGTTCTGAAAAAGTACATAGAGGTTAAAACTCACAAGCACAAACCAGAGTCCGTAGGTGAAAATATGTGGAATATTCTTTCACTTTACGAGATCTATCCAATATGGCACTGCACCAATAAGGTATATGAGAGTACTGATGAGTGCGAATATGAGTTCCTTTCCCATAGATTATTTCTTAGGAAATAATTTACTGAGAACTTGCTCGTTTTTTCTCCAGTTTTTGTGAACCTTGACTCGGAGTCCGAGAAATACCTTCTTGCCGAATATCTCCTCGAGAATGAGGCGAGACTGTGTTCCGATGGCATTGATCTTGGTTCCTCATTTTCCGATGACAATCGTCTTCTGTGAGTCGGTCTCGGTATTGATATAGGCTTGGACCTTGAGCATAGTCTCATCGTTCTCTATAGAACCAATCTCGACATAACATGCGTATGGTATCTCTTCTCCGAGCTCTGCGAAGAGCTGTTCGCGGATAACCTCTTGGATGCGGAGATCCATCGGTTGGTCAGTATAATAGTCGGATTCATAGAGGTATGGTCACTCTGGGAGGAGTGCTGAGATTTTTTCGATGAGCTCTTCGAATCCGACCTTGTTGATGGAGTCTATCTTGATATCTGTGTCAGGACTTGAGTGCGGCTTGTTGTTCACATCTTGCTTGGTCTCGACACGGATTATCGGCTGCTTGGCAAAAGACAATACTTCATCGATACGAGCATCTTCGGCTCATGCTGGGCGAGTTGGATCTACGAGGCGGACAATGACGTCAGCGTTTCTCAGAGATGCAAATGCTTCTGAATTGATGCGAGTATTGATGCTCGTAGCCTTCTGACTGCCGTACTGCTCAGTTCCATCATGGTGTATTCCGGGTGTATCGAGAAATATTATTTGGATTTCTTTTTCCTCGTCAGTAAAAATCCCTGGAATAGAGCGAACAGTGGTCTGCGGGCGTGGAGATATAGCACTGACTCGCTCTCCGATGAGGGCATTCAGAAGTGTGGACTTTCCGGCATTGGGTCGGCCGACGATGGCGACGTATCAGACTTTAGGCATTTTTACTTTGTATGTTATGAATTTTTTCCTTAAATCTCTGAAGCCATGCCTCAACAGATCGTCTATAGGTATTATCCTTTGGTAGTTCTTTTATTGCCTCTCTGAGGAGAATTTCAGAAGTTGGAGTTTCTGCCATTTTTACTTTTTAGATTGTAAACGTTTGCGGGCTTCGGCGACTTTTTTGCGGAGGATCTCAGAGGATTTTACTGGATTCTGGTATATCTGGATATCGTTGCCAAATGCAACTGTTGGTCCCTCCTTGCATCTCCCTTGGCACAGACATGACTCGACCTCGACATCGTCACCATATCCATAGAACTCCTTGTCTCACTCGAGACGAGTGATGATGTATTTGCTATTGCGTTCGCTGCAGCTACGACCAGTGCAGACTTTTACCTGTATGAGTGACATAATGTATAATCAGAATTGTCCTGAATTATAGGGCAAAAGTCCTAATTCGCAAAAGAAAACACGATTCTTTTGGTTGTATTTTTTATATTTTTCATATAATCCACTCATGCACGAATATAATCGTTTTGCATCCATACTATAACACATGAGAAGGTCTTTTACGACCTTCTTTTAATTTTTCTCCTATGCCTAAACTCATCTTCGTCACAGGTGGTGTCCTCTCCGGAATCGGAAAGGGTATCGCCGCAGCATCTATCTGAGCACTCCTGAAGTGAGCATGACTCAGTGTATTCTGTCAGAAGTTCGACGGATATCTCAATGTGGATCCAGGGACGATGAGTCCATTCCAACATGGAGAAGTATTCGTCACGAACGACGGAGCTGAGACAGATCTCGACATCGGACACTATGAGCGATTCCTCGACACGGATATGAGTCGACTCTCATCATTTACCTCTGGAAAACTCTACGAAGAGATCATCATGAAGGAGCGTCGCGGTGACTATCTCGGCGGAACTGTCCAGATTGTCCCACACCTCACAGGCCTCGTGAAGGAAAAAATCCATGAAGGATTCACTTCGTCTGGTGCAGATGTGTCGATTATCGAGATCGGTGGAACCGTAGGGGACATGGAGAACGAATACCTCCTCGAGACGGCTCGTCAGCTCCAGCATGAGCTCGGTCATGACAATGTCATATTCATCCATGTGGCACTCCTCCCATACCTCATGGCGTCCAAGGAACTCAAAACCAAGCCAATCCAGCACTCAGTCCGTACCCTCATGAGTTACGGTATATCGCCAGACTATCTCGTCGTACGTGCAGATACAGATATCCCAGCAGATATGATAGACAAGATTGCCTCAGCATCAGGTATCAAGCGAGACAATGTCGTCTCCGCTCCAACCCTCGACTCTATCTATCGCGTACCACTCGCATTCCACAGTGAGAGCGTAGGACAGAAGATACTCTCGAGTCTCAAGCTCGGAGACAAAACCATCGACATGTCGAAGTGGGAGACACTCCTCGACAATATCGACAACTCAGAGAACGTCCTCGTCATAGCTATGGTGGGCAAATACGTCGGTCTCGAAGATGCATACTACTCACTCAATGAGTGACTCAAGTGTGCAGGATTTGCTCATCGTCGTCGAGTGAAGATACGATTCGTCGAGGCAGAAGATATAGAAAAAGAAGGCACAAAACTCCTCGAATGAGCTCATGGTATCTGTATTCCTGGAGGATTCGGAACTCGTGGAACGGAGGGGATGATCATGGCTGCTCGCTATGCGAGAGAGAATCAGGTACCATACCTCGGAGTCTGTCTCGGCTCTCAGATCATGGCGATAGAGTTCGCACGTGATGTCCTCGGTATCGCGGATGCATCGAGTGAAGAATTCACTCCAGACGGAGCGAACAACATCATCCATATCATGGATCATCAAAAGGAACTCACGACCAAATGAGGCAATATGCGCCTCGGTCAGTATCCATGCATCATCCGTCCTGGTAGTCTCGCGGAGCGTGTCTATGGTGCAACCGAGGTGATGGAGCGTCATCGTCACCGATTCGAGTTCAATCCTCTCTACAGAGAACAGATGGAGGACGCAGGATTCATCGTGTCAGCCACTTCGCCAGATGGTATGCTCGCGGAGGTCGTCGAGCTCCGAGATCATCCGTATATGATAGCTACTCAGGCACATCCAGAGCTCATCTCTCGCCCGACTCATCCACACCCACTCTTCATGTGATTCGTGGAAGCGATGGTGAAGTAACGCTTTTTTAAAAAATTAATTCGGATTTTGTCTATATAAATTATTTATACATCCCGATGCGCCAAACATCTTATATAAGAATCAGTATCATTTTCATGGTGATACTTTTTCTTTACTTATTTTTATAACACCATATATTGTGTTTATTAGTTAGTTCGAACAACTATATGTAGATTATTTTCAATAACAGTACTTTGTATGGCTATCTATAAGATAAAAAAACGGAATGGTACGATAGTAACATTTGACCGAGAAAAAATCCAATCCGCTATCATGCGGGCAATGGCATCACTCGATATCACTGATGATATCTACGCGACTGAACTCGCTCACGAGGTACAGGCTCAGTTGCATGAGCTGCATCATGACAGCATCCCGACAGTAGAACAGATACAGGATGTAGTCGAGGCAACTCTCATGAAAAATGGTTACGAACAGGTAGCGCGTGCCTATATCCTCTACCGTGAGGAGCACAAGCAGAATCGAGAAAAACCGCACAAGGTCATGCTCGATATAGAGGCAACTATCGATGAATATATACAGAAAAAGGACTGGCGTGTCAATGCCAATGCCAACTCTGGATACTCTCTCGGTTGACAGATACTCAATACCTCGGGCAAGGTGAGTGCGAATTATTGGCTCTCATTCGTCTATCCTCAGGCTATCTGAGAGGCACACCGCAATGGAGACTATCATATCCATGATCTCGATATGCTCTGTGGATACTGTGCGGGTTGGAGCCTGAGACAACTCCTCGAGGAGGGATTCAACGGCATGCCCAACCGTATCGAGTCCGCCCCACCCAAAAATCTCCAGTCAGCAGTCAATCAGATGATTAATTTTCTCGGAACACTCCAGAATGAGTGGGCGGGAGCACAGGCATTTTCCTCGTTTGATACATATCTCTCGCCGTTCGTCCACAAGTATCGAGAGGAGATTATGGCAGATATCGAGACACATGGTTTTAGCTTTTCTACAGAACAAGAACGCACAGACTATATCGACAAAAAAACATACGACTACGTCCTCCAACAGATGCAGAACTTCGTATTCGGACTCAATGTTCCGTCGAGGTGGGGAACGCAGACTCCATTTACCAACATTACACTCGATTGGTCTTGCCCGACGGATCTTGCTCACGAGGCGCTCCATCTCGGATGATATGATGTATGAAAATACCACAAAACATTCTCCGAGCTCGATCATGAACGCATGATGATCAACCAGGCACTCCTCCAGGTCTATAGGGAATGAGACTACCGAGGACGAGCATTTACCTTTCCGATTCCGACGTACAACATCACCGAGGACTTTCCATGGGATAGTCCTGAGATAGACCCACTTTTTGAGGTAACAGCAAAATACGGACTTCCATATTTTCAGAACTTCGTCGGATCCCAGTATCTGCGGATAGAAAATCCCGACGGGAGTATATCAAAAGTCCCGAATGATGCTGCTTACAAGCCTGGTGCAGTCCGTTCTATGTGTTGTCGACTTCAACTGGATCTCAGAGAGCTTACCAAGCGAGGAAATTGACTCTTTGGCTCTGCGGAGATGACAGGATCTATCGGAGTCGTCACGCTCAATCTCGCTCGCATCGGATATACGACCAAGTGAGATAGGGATGCGTTCTATGCTCGTATCCGAGAGCTCATGGATCTCGCTCGTGAGAGCCTAGAGATCAAGAGAAAAACCCTCACTAATTGGCTCGAGCAATGATTTTACCCATATACATATCGATATCTTCGTTCATTTCGCAATCATTTTTCGACTATTGGACTCAATGGCATGAATGAAGCAATAGAGAACTTCACAGGATGATATCATAATATATCCACAGACTGGTGACAGCAATTCGCCGAAGAAGTCCTCGAATACATGAGAGATACACTCAAGGAGTACCAAGAACAAACAGGAAATATGTACAATCTCGAGGCGACACCTGCAGAAGGGACAACCTATCGATTTGCCCGAGAAGACCAGAAGCAACACAGAGATATCATCCAAGCCGGAACCCAGGAGAATCCATACTACACGAACTCTACACAGCTTCCTGTCAACTTCACAGATGATGCATTCGAGTCACTCGAATATCAGGATGACCTCCAGTGCAAGTATACGGGATGAACCGTCCTCCACCTCTATATGTGAGAAAAGATATCAGATATCGCTGCATGCAAAAAACTCGTCCGAACGGTTCTCGAAAACTATCGTCTCCCGTATATTACCGTAACACCAACATTTTCTATCTGTCCAAAACACGGATACATCGCAGGTGAACACGACTATTGTCCCCTCTGTGATGCGGAGATAGGATATACGGGACAAGAGTTCGACATCGAGTGACGTACACCATTTACTGCTGACACGAGCAAGATTGCCTCTCTCGCAGAAAAAACTCTCTAATATACTCTATTTTCTACTATTATTCTCTATGACACCAACTACAACCCCATGAACTCGCACCAAGTGTGAGATATATACTCGCGTGATGGGCTATTATCGCCCCGTCTCACAGTTCAATCGCGGGAAAAAATCCGAATTCTACACTCGTACCTACTTCACCGAATCAAAAACCCTCACCCACCAACTATGCTCATCTCCTGACTCAACCGCCTCTCTCTCATAGATTATCCGTGACATGTTGCGTGTGTGGTATTCACTCTCGGGTGCAATCTCAGATGCAGTTATTGTCACAATCCTGACTTCGTCCTTCCTGAGCGTATAGCGAAGCTCAAGGTCTCTCGTGAAGAAGAAAAAAAATTCTTTGACTTTCTCAAAACCCGACAATGACTCCTCGAATGAGTCTCGATATGTGGTGGTGAACCGACGATACATCGAGACCTCGGAGAATTCTGTTCGAGAATCAAATCCCTCGGGTTCAAGGTAAAACTCGATACCAATGGGCATAATCCAGATATGCTCAGATCTCTCATAGAACAAGAGCTCGTAGATTATGTCGCGATGGATATCAAGCATACCTGGCAAAAATACCACACTATCACAGGAGTTACTGAAGATATGCATTCGTACCAAGAGAGTGTCTCGATTATCAAGTCTTCATCTATTGAGTATGAATTCCGTACGACACTCATCGGCGGAGTCCACACACCTGAGGATATTGATGAGATCGGGCAAGTTCTCCGTGGTGCCAAGCAGTACTTCCTCCAGCAATATCGAACAGGTAATACGCTTGATCCAGATTTCTCAGGATATAGTCCAGATATATCGATGCTTCATGAGTGGCAATCTCAATTGTCTCCGTACGAGATTGGTATAGTCTGAGTTCGTGTGTAGATATATTCCCTAACCCCTCCTCTTATGCGCAAATATCTCATCATCGCTGTTCTCGCAGCTATCGGTATATTCAATGCCTTTTATCTCTCGATTCCTGCATATCAGTACTGGAATGGTGAGAACAGTGCAGTACTCCAATCTATGCCATGTGATCTCTCTGAGTCACTCTCATGTTCAGGAATACTCCAGAATCCTCGTGCTATTATATTCTCTCTCGGTGAATTCCAAGTAGCCTTCCCGATGATTGCTGCAGTTGTCTATCCTATACTTTTTCTCGTTGCACTGTGGGGTTGGTTCTCACGATCTACACTTCCAGCCAAGGTTCTCACTGCTATGGCAGCTGGTGGTATACTTTTTAACTCGTATGTCATCTACCAGGAGTTCGTAGTATGAGTATTCTGTCCACTGTGTGCGATGTGTACGGTGATTATTGTGGCTAT
>JALQWG010000014.1 GCA_023260135.1 Candidatus Altimarinota bacterium
ATCTGTTACCGAATCGCATGAGCAGATGGATGAAAGAGAGAAAACCTTATCATATATACAGTCGACGAGGATGGAATGGTCTATCGTTGGGGGAAATACTATCTCGATGAGCCCAATCCGCAACTCAAGGGGCATATCTATGAACTACAGGAACATCTCCATTATATCAAGACTAAAGGATTCAAATTCATACCACCCCTACCTCCAGAATCTCAAATAAAATAGTTTTTCCCTCATGAAGGTGGGGGATTTTTTGAATCGTATTTACTTGCATATTATATATTTATAGTTATATGTATAATATGAATATTTCAGAGGAACCAAATTCATCCCTAATGTCAGATAGTACAAGAGAAGCATTGGAACAAATATATGCCAATGTTTCAGAAGTGTTATCGATAGCCGAATCTGATGTTCAGAGGATTCATGGGTATTACTTAGAGACTAGAAAAATAGATACAGAAACTCGAACCCAGATGATAATATATGATATTGTTTCCCAGATAAGAAGAGAAAACCCATGATTTCCTATTGAACTCAAGAAGGTATATCTCATATCAACAGCTTTTTCTAAGGCATGACTCACTGTGAAGAAAAAACCGAATCAATATCGTTCGACTCTTACCTGAAAGAGGAAGTTCTCACCAGAAGAGGTGATTCGTGAGATACAAAAAAGACAACATCTCCTACTCAGAAAAGTTCGTGAACATGGAATGAGTCAATGATATGCTGAATTTGCTCATACACTCAATGCAGAACTCAAGAAGGATAAAAAAGACTATGAATTTCCAGTTGATTGGAAATGGTTGAGTAAGAGACTCGGTTCTAGCGACGGTAGAAATATATATTCTGGGTGAGGATTCCAAGCACTGAGATTAAGTAAAAGTGTACGAGAAGAACTCATCAGATTAACTACCGGTCGTCCGGTATTCCCAACCCATGAAGCAATCCGTAATCATACGGAATTACGAGAGTTTATAGTTTCTTCTTTGCGTGTCTGGCAAACTGAAAAAAGGAAATGATGATTTCACACTGCTCTTGCCAATACAATACGTTTGTGGAATTCTACACAAGAGTCGAGAGGGGATAAGTTCATCCTTCCAGTCCATCTCTATAACTCTACTCGACAACAGTGACTCGCGGGCATCATATGACTCAATGGTTCTCATACGTATATCGACTTCCTTGTATGAATGAATATACCAATATCTACATGGTCTTCTCCTAATAATATTAATAGACTCTATAAAAAATATGCGGAATATCTCCTTCCGCTTCTTAGGGATATAATCAATCCAGATATCTCTCCAGATGATTACTATATCCAAGATAATGTTGTGAAGATTACCCAAGATGGGCTTGTTCGTTGATTCTTAGCACCACATATAGACCGAGTCCAGGAGGTATATGAAAATATGGTTATACAATTATACTAGAAAATTCCCTCACGAAAGTGGGGGAATTTTTAAAAATAAAATATATATTTTGTCCATATCTTTTCATGTATTTCCTATATGAAAATGATAAGAGATCTATATCATGTACGCATATAAAAATATGACGACTTTTGCTATAGAATCCCTCGCATCTCGATTCGGGTTCAGTCCCTGGATTATCGCATCCTGGTGGGAAATTTTCCAGTTCAAGAACGAAGAAGAGGCTGCCGGATTCTTCTCGAAAAAGGAGAATCAAGAACTCATCAATGCTCAGCCATTCGTAAAGTGGGTTGGTGGTAAGAGACAACTTATTACGCAATTCAAGGATCTTTTCCCAAATCCACAGAGCTTCAATAACTATTTCGAGCCGTTCCTCGGTGGTGGTGCTGTATATTTTAACCTCCAGAAGAAAAAGTCATATCTCTCAGATATGAATGCTGAACTCATCAATACGTACCAAGTCATCAAGAACGACCATAAGAAACTCATCAAATATCTCAAAAACATCGAACACTCGAAGGAAAAATACCTCGAGATCCGTGCGTGGGATAGAGTGACTGGATGGCAAGAGCAATATACTGATATCGAGCGAGCAGCACGGTTCATCTATCTGAATCGTACATGTTTCAACTGACTCCACCGTGTGAATAGTCGTGGAGAGTTCAATGTACCGATGTGAGCCTACAAGAATCCTGACTACGTCCAGGAAGAGAATATCACGAATGTGTCCAAGCTCCTCAATGCCACAGAGGCAGAGATACAGGTCGAGAGCTTCGAGCATGTCCTCGACAAGGCAGAGAAGTGAGACTTCATCTACTTCGATCCACCATACGATGTCCTCACGGACACTGCGAACTTCACGAGCTATAACAAGGATGACTTCGGTCGTGATATGCAGACTCGTCTCGCGGAGGTTTTTCGTACGCTCGACGCGCGCGGGTGTAAAGTCATGCTCTCGAATCATAATACTCCGTTCATCCGAGAGCTCTATGATGGATTCCGTTTCGAGATCGTGCAGGCTCGTCGTGCTATCAATAGTAATGCTACAGGGAGAGGGGAGGTGGAGGAGATTGTAGTTCTTAACTATTAGGGTTATATGGGTCGCATTGCAAGTAATATAAAATACCAATCTTTATTTAGCACTATTGATGAATCTGAAGACAAGAATGTTTATTCGACACGTCTAAAGATTCCTGAATTTCAGAGAAATTATGTATGGAAGAAGAACCAAATAAAAGAGTTGCTAGATTCTATTAAGGAAAATAAAAATGGTTATTTTATATGAAATATTGTAACTATAAACTCTAAAAGCTGATCTGTTTCAAGAGATATTCTTCTTGACTGACAGCAGAGACTAGTAACGTTATCATTATTGCTTAATGTCATAATAACTAAATATCCAAGACAGAGGAAATCAATAAATGAACTACTATTCGAGTGAAAATACCCAAGAATCTTATTCTCTAGAAAAAATCTAAAACAAGCATACGAAAAATTACTTAAAGATTGAATAGAGGATAAAAACTGGGATGTTTCACAAAGGAAGATTTATAGTGCATATTCCTATATTAAAGATTATTGGATAACCTCCTTGAGTGATAAGGAAATTACTAGCCTTATAAATAAAGTTAAGAATGTTGAGTTTGTTGTAATTAAATGTGATAATGAAGATGATGCATTTCAATTATTTGCAGGGTTAAACTCAACTTGATTATCTTTATCACCGGTTGATTTAGTAAAGAATGCATTCTTGTGACAGGTAAAGAAATCTGCTATTAAAATAAAATTAGATTCGGCTATTGAGAAGTGGGAAAAAATTGAGAGTCTATTTGAAAAAAATAACTTAGCTTGGTTTCTAAAATTTCTGAGATATTTAACTTATCAAACAGATTGATATGTAGGGCAATCAGCCTTATATAGGATTATTTATGATAATAAAATAAAATGAAAAGCTATTTGAGAATTGGAGAGTTTTATTGATGGATTAATTATAGACTCCAATGATTATATTGAACTACGAAATAATGTAATAAATAATACATATTTTAATGGAATGCCTTCACCTCTTGTTGGCAAAACCTTATCTTTATTAACATCAATATCAGAATTATGACTAGAGCAGATCTATGCTATAGTTTTTTCTATGCTTAAATACTGAAGAATTAATTCAAGGTACTTTCGAGGATGAGGATGAGTGTCACAATTTTATAATAACCTTGAAAAGCTTTGGTATTTTATCGTTATAATCAAATTTACAGATATTAGTCCATCAGCATATGAAAAGTTATTTGCTGATAATTCTAGGAATATCTTTAGTAATAAATGAAAATTGAAAAAGGATTTTTTTGAAGAACTCTGAAAAATTGCTAGTCCAAACAAGGATTCTTTTGTAACTTATTTTAGTGATGCTAATTTTAGTTATTATGAAACAACAATTAAGTTCTTGTTAAAGGAATTTTATGAAGTTTCAAGTTTCCCTATAAAAGAAGAAGATATAACACTAGAGCATATAATTCCACAGAATGATGCGAAGATAAGGTGGGCTAATCTAAGGAGAATACCTATATGAACAATAAACAAGACAGTATATAAGCCATGAAACCTATCTTTACTTGAGTCGATATTAAATACTACTATAGAATGATTTGAGATTTCTGACAAAGTTACCAATTGATTTAAAAAAAGTAAAATTACGAACGCAAGCTGAGATGTTATTATTTATGAAGCAAAGTTTGATTGAGATCCTATATGAGCTGTTTCAGAAAGATGACAATTCCTATCATGACGTTTATTTGACTTTATAATCAATAAAATTACTACATAAACATGATTTTTAAATATCTAATATCATCTTTCACTCCCACTATCTTCACTTGGTCTTTTTACTGTGACTTTGCGAAGATTGAGAAGAATACATTTGCAGTACGTGTATCACTTGGTATCCTCGGGAGCCTCATCAGTGAGAGTGATATAGAGAACAAATTCATATCACTTATCCGAGAATATCCAGAAGTCAGAAAAGTATTACCGATACTCCTCGCTGTCCGCGATCCTCTCCAGATAATCCTGAACTCCGAAACGAAGGAGATAGAGCAAGTAGGTCATCTCTTCGATCCGAATGTCTCTCTCGATAGTCTATGAGAGGAGACGATGAGGGTATTTTTCCGAGAGTCAGGACTCAGAGATATCCTCGCAGATAGGAAGATATCGAACTTGAGTGACTATGTATTCGGTATCGAGACAGGACTTGATACCAATGCTCGCAAGAACCGAAGTGGTACACTGATGGAGGAGATTGTAGAAGATTTTGTCAGAGAATTCGCACAGTCTAAGTGATACCAGTGGAAGTCACAGGCGACAGCAAAGTGGATGAATGAAAATTGGGGACTGAGCGTACAGAGTGATAAGTCTGAGAGACGATTTGATTTTGCGATATTTACAGGTGAGAAACTCTATCTCTTCGAGACGAATTTCTATTGAGGTGGTGGAAGTAAGCTCAAGGCAGTAGCGTGAGAGTTCTCAGGACTCTATCACTATCTCCAGAATCAGTGAATCGAACTCCTCTGGATCACGGATGGTCTCGGATGGAATACGACACTTCGTCCACTTGAAGATGCGTATAATGCAACGAATGGCAATATCTATAACCTCTCCATGCTCAGAGATGGAATATTGAATGAACTCATTAAATAATGTAAACTAATTAGTTGACATAAAATAAGAAAAGAATATACTCTCTATGTTTCAAGATCTCATACTCGAACATCTCCGCAGTCGCGATATCAAGATGACAGAACTCTGTGAAGCTACAGGGATCAATCGTCAGAACGCCTATAAGGCTATAAAAGGGTCAAATCTCGAGAACCCGACACTCGTGAAGATACTTGATTATCTTGGTCTAGAAATTTCTATTTCTTTAGTCAAGAAACATGGAAAAATTCAAAAAACTCTATCGTCTCCCGAATCATAAAATCCGTGAAAATACGAATATGGATGCATTCGTATTTTGTGGGAAGAATTGGGATTATTACTTCACTCGGAAGTGTCGAGACAGCGAACTCGAAGTCCTCGAAGATGTCGTCCTCACGAGTGAGTATAGACAGGAAAAGTATATAGATTCAGACTTTGATACTTCATGACGTTTTCTCCAGTATGCCTAAAAAAATCAAAAAACTCCAACCAGAAGGGTTTGACCTCGAGTGTTCGACGGTATGGTCATTTCCTCGCCGAGGGAACTGGGCGACACACGATAGCAAGTATCGTGGGAATTGGTCTCCTGATGTTGTGCGTAATCTCCTCCTTAGATATTCGAGAGAAGGGGATTGGGTGATGGATCCGATGATCGGTGGTGGGACGACGGCGGTCGAGTGTAAGTTACTTCACCGTCATCTCATAGCATTCGATGTCAATCCTGTAGCCATAGCACGTACTCGTGATGCTGTAGACTTTGAACATGAGACACTTGCCGAACTTGTCCTCGAGCTCGATGATGCTCGTGAAGCAATGAAGAAGGTGAAGAGTGAGAGTATGGATTTTATCCTCCATCATCCTCCGTATGCGGATATCATCAAGTATAGCGAAGGCAAGATTCCAGAAGACCTCTCGAATATTCATGATATCGATGCATTTGCTGACGAGATGGAAAAGATAGCGAAGGAGTGTTATCGTACGCTGAAGAAGGGGAACTTCTGTGCTGTGCTTATCGGGGATACTCGCCGACAGAAGATGTACCAACCCATGGCATTTAAGGTGATGGAGCGATTCCTGAGAGTTGGTTTTGCGCTCAAGGAAGATATCGTAAAAGTCCAGCATAACTGTAAGGCGACAGGATACTGGAAGACGAATTCACAGAAATACAACTTCCTCCTCATCATGCACGAACATATGTTCATCTTCCAGAAGGTATAAGAAAAGCCCGCTTGCGCGGGCAATACTATTTTAATGTGATAGATTCTATAGATATCTTTTTGCCTGGATTGCTTTCCTTGATTGTACGGAGTGCGATGATGAAGTCTCTCGGATTGTAGGTTCTGTCTGTTTGTGAGGTGAGATTCGGATAATTACCATAGGTTCACTCTCATATTTTATATCTGATATTGTATTCTCTATATTTTTCTGGATTTTTCTCTAGGGCAGATAGAGTTCTCTGTAACATATTGATTCACTCCTCATCGAACATATCCTTGCATTCTCTCTGTGCATAGAACATACACCTGTCATACTGTGATGCGAATTCTTCTTCTATATATCTGAGGATGACATTGGCTGCAACTCTTTTTTCATCGAGGAGTAACTTGAGTTCCTCATAGAACTTTCACTTCTTCTCGGGTTCTTCTCAGAGAACTATTGCTACATAGGATTTTATTGCCGAACTATATGGAACAATATCAAATTCTCCATTTCTTACCTTATTATGGAGTTGTCTGATGTGTGGTAGATCCTGAGGATTACAGAAATCATCGGGAACAGCTGATGTAAGTCACATATGTCTAGTCATGTATTTACTGTATCATAACTCTTTTGTTGAGTCAATTTTTCAATCCGTATTTACAGATTCACAATATCCGATATATTCATGCTATGAATACTTGGATCATGAAATCCGAACCCACAGAATACTCGATAGATGACCTCGCGCGTGATGGTCAGTCGAGTTGGTTCGGCGTGCGTAACTATCAGGCTCGCAACTACATGCGAGATAACATGCGAGTAGGGGATAGGGTGCTATTTTATCACTCATCGTGTCCTGTACCAGGGATATATGGGATTGCTCGTGTGGCATCCGAGGCGCATGATGATGAGACACAGTTCGAGGTGTGAGGCAAGCACTATGAGCCTCGCTCTACTCGGGATAGGGTTCTCTGGCAGTGTGTAGATGTGGGATATATCAGTACGCTCAGTGTTCCTATCACTCTCGCAGATATCAGGGCAACTCCTGGACTGGAGACGATGAGAATACTCCAGAGAGGGAATAGACTCTCTATCACTCCTGTGAGTGAGGAGGAGTGGGGGATACTAGAGATGATGATGTAGGAATCATCTTTTTCAGCACTTCTTGTGCTGTTTTTTTGTCTGTCTTCTGGAATTGTTGCCTGTCTCATGCCTGTATCTGAGCATTGACCGCTATATAGGCACGTCCATCATCTGCGAGCCACTTCGCATGCACAGGACGGACAGAGAG
>JALQWG010000015.1 GCA_023260135.1 Candidatus Altimarinota bacterium
TGCAGGATTGTATATCACCTCGACCGCCTCACGATGAGCGGTGATTCCGGCAGAGACCTTTTCATAGTCAGCATCTGTCTCTGTCCCTTCTGCATATCCAGAGATAGCCTCAGTGACTCATACCTGAGATTCAAAAATCCCTTCCATGCACCAAAAGCATCCTCCAGCAAAATACGCTCGGGCAGTTCCAGTTCATGATTGTTCTAGTGTGTTCATAGTTTTTTCACGGTTATAGGAGTAAAAAATCCCTGCCACCTTCGAATAGACAAACATATATCCAATTAGTCCTATGAGAACTGTGATGAGTATATTCCGAAGTGAGAAAAAGCGAAGGAATGTGTTGTATTCTTTGTGCATGGGAAAGGGGAATTAGAGAATGAAATTATTCAAATATCTCAGCAACAGTTCTTGCTCCGAGCTTCTTGGATTTTTCACTTCCGTCAGCATTCAGAATGACTGTTGTGTGTTGTCCGACGACGCGGTATTTTTTCTTGAGATCTGTACTCGTATCATAGTCTACCTTCACGATGAGTGTATCTGCAGGGATAGATGCAAGTGACGAGTTGATGGCAGCATCGAGTGCCTTGCAGCTCGGACACCATGTCGCATGGAAGAAGAGTGCTATCTTCTGACCACTCGCGAGAGCGTCAGCAACCTTGGATTCGTCATAGGAGATATATCCTGTTGGCTTCATCATTGCTGATTCTTTTTTCATCATGTCATCATCGTTCATTTTTTTGTCATTCATTTTACCTTCCATCGTGTCATCCATCATAGGTTTTTCCATAGACCCTGACATCATAGTCTCTGTTTTCATCATATCGTCATTCATCATATCAGAACCTGACATCATCTTTTTGTCATCCATAGTGGTAGTTGGAGAAGGTGGAGTCTGAGTACATGAGGCGAGGAGAGTGAGTGTCGCGAGCGCGAGGAGTATCTTGTACATAGGAGTAAAATAAGGATAAAGTGGAAAGAATTCCAGAAAGAGAAGTATATCTCCCTTCATTGCAAGTCTCTATAATCACAGTCTCTCTAGGAGATTCGTCTCGATTCCTGATACATCCACTCTCTCGAGTACATAGGTTTCAAACTTTTTATCCAATCATGATACAATCATGAGTCCGATGAGGATAAAAATAATACCAAGAATCCTCTTGAACCATCATCTCTCATCTGCAAGTCATCGAAACCGAGCAACAATATTACGTCCTCATACTGCTATGATGGCGAGCATAATCGAGAGTCAGATTGCATAGACAAACGTATATCCAATACCTGCGAGGAGTGATACGGGAAATACTGTCGCGAGGAGGAGTGTATACGTTGGTGAACACGTCGAGAATACTGGGCCAAGTGCAGCACCCGTCGCGATAGCGCGCGTGACAGGACTCGATATATCCTGAGCCTTGTCGAGAGAGGTGCTCGAACGAGAGAGATTGAGTCGAGTTGCTATCCAGGTCCATGCATGTGGGAATACATATATGAGTCAGAGGAATATGAGGATTCCTCCAGAGAGATACTTCCAGAAGCTCTGTGGAATATCGATAAAAATAGTTGATACCTTGAGCAACACTGTAAATAAAACTACAGAGATTGCGAGTGAAAAAGTTACGAGATATGGGTACCATTTTTGTTTTTCTCAGATACTTCCAGCAAGTACAACTGGAAGGACCGGGAGAACACACGGTGCCAATATAGTAAGGATACCAGCCAAGAATGAGAGTGCAAGAAGTGAAAGCATGTGAGATATGGATAGTATAAAAAGAGTATACTGAGAAATATTAAGTGTAGATTAAGGAATTACCACCTAATAGAGAATGTTGTTCATTCTCAGAGGGTACTCTCCACAGAGAGTGTCATATGGTGGAGTTCTTCGATAATTTTCTTGGATATAGAGAGTCCAATCCCATAACCTGATCCGGATCGAGACTTGTCAACCTTGTAGAGTCGGTCGAATATATGAGGAAGGTGCTCTTCTGGAATACCTGATCATGTATCCATGATATCTATTCCTAACTGGGTTACGATGATACTGATAGTTCCGTCTTGGGGAGTATACTTCTGAGCATTAGATACAATATTCCCAATCGCTGTGAGAAAAAGTTCTGGATATAGGGGAATAGTAGGATTATCTTTCTCTACTACAAGGATTCTTGTATCATCGGTTGTAAATTTTTTCTTGAGAAAGGAGCCAATCTGAGTATCTTCCGGATCGCTGATATCATTGCGTGCAAAAAATAACAATGCATCTACAACATTGGAAAGCTGTTTGAGGAGTGTTTTTGCTTTCACTATGGCGTCATTTGGTGCATCAGATGAGAGTGCAACATCAAGTGAACTCGTTATCTCGAACATCTTATTCTTGATCTCATGAGCAATGTCATCCGAGAATTGTTCCAGTCTTTCCGCTTCTTTGTTGACACGAGCAAAAAGTTCTTCGAGACTACGGGCAAGTATAACTACTTCATCCTTTATGTTTCCATAGATTCCTACTTGTGGCTTGCCTTCTTTTTCTGAGAGAGAAAATCTACGAGTTGCTTTGTTCATGTCTTGGATGGGGCGTAGTACATATCCAGAGAAGGTATATCCGATAATTATAAGCAACAAGAATCATGAAAAAGAAAGCCATAAAGCTCGCTCAATTATCATATTACGCGTGATAATGATATCCGTAACATCATCGATCGTCTTATAGATATATCCGTCGGTATTTGTCTTGATACCCCAATAATAATACCTATCATTAGCCTTGGTAATAGTTGGATCATCGAAGAGCCAGGAAGCAATACCTTGATGCTGCATATCATGAGTGAAGAGTCCTTGTTGGAGGAGTATTGTACCACTCGCATCTTCTACTTGGAGATCGACAAACATCTTCTTGGCCTCATCTATAGTGAGCATGGTTTCCATGGACATATCCATGTATTCTGTCTTTTTTGTTTGCCATTCTTTATTAGAGCTCTCAAATATCATGAGATTCAAAAGTATGATGATTATACTCACGATAGATGCAAATAGAGCTGTTATCTTGGTGCGAGTAGTGAATGACATAGAATTAAATAAATTAGTTATTATCGATAACGTAGCCTGCAAGTTTAACAGTTCTGATGATGTCTCATCAGAGCTTCTTTCTGAGGTGTGCAATATGGACATTAATCGTATCGAGTGTTGCCTCTGTAGGATCATAGTCTCACCAGACGGTCTCATAGAGAAAATTCCTATCGAGCACCTTTCATTGATTCTTCAGAAGCAATTCAAAAAGTCCATACTCCTTTGGTGAGAGTTCAATATGCTCACCATCACAAGTGACGAGATTGGACTCAAAGTTGACAGTGAGCCCTCAGAAGGTGACGAGATTGGAGTTTTTGAGTTTTCATGTTCATGACTGTCCTCTTCTCATGATATTCTCTATTCGGAGTACGAGCTCCTGTAAGTCGAACGGCTTGACGAGATAATCATCCGCACCAATCTCCAGTCACTCTATCTTATCTATCTGCTTTGAGAGTGCAGTAAGGAATAAAAACGGGATATGTATATTGCGAACCTTGAGCATTCGAATCAGCGAGAGCCCATCTATCTTCGGCATCATCCTATCGACGATAAGGAAGTCGTAGGTATCCACTTTTATCATATCGAATGCCATCTCACCATCGTGAGCAATATGACAATCATGTCATTTATTCCCCAGATAAGTGGCTATGTTCTCAGTGAGTGTTTTGTTGTCGTCGATGAGAAGTATTTTCATAGTATGAGTTTATAGACTTAATTGGTTCTTGCAAGTCGTATTACAACTACCTGACGAATCGAATCAATGAACCATATCCTTCTCTTCGCATCTCGGATTGCGGGACGAATCTGAGAGCTGCTGAATTCATACAGTATCTGACACCATTATACATAGCTGGTCCGTCATCGAAAAGATGTCATAAGTGAGCACCCGAACGACGAGAGACGACCTCCGTACGCTCTTCTCATGTAGATAGATCACTCTTATAATCTATAGTTCATGTATTAATTGTCCGAGCAAATGTTGGCCACCCAGTATTGCTATCATACTTATCACGAGAGGAAAAAAGAGGAACCCCAGATATAATATCAACATAGATACCCGCATCATGATTGTCCCAATATGCATTATCATAAGGAGTCTCAGTTGCTGAGAGTCGAGTGACAAGATACGATATATATGGGAGATCACTATCTGGAACAACTGAACGAGCATGGAGCGTACCAAAACTGAGGGAAAATATAGCAAGAGAGATAAGAATTTTCTGCATAAAAAAGTGTGTGAGAAGATATGATGGCAATATCATATATATAAGAGATTAACACTAGATTAAGGTAGGGTAGGTATTTTATATTGTATGTTAATGTGTTCTTAATCTTAGGATATATAGTTGCATCTGTGCAAATTGCACTCTCTATTTCTTATCTTTTCTTTTTATGAAAAAAATTATTGTTCTCGGAATCACTGGAGGAATCCTCCTCTCCACATCTGCACTCTCTGTATCTGCAGCTGAAATGATGATGCACTCTGATGCATCTATGATGATGCACTCTGACAGCATGATGTCATCGAAAATGGACACCATGAAAATGGACACCATGAAGATGCAAGCCACTACATCACTCTCTATGCAAGCACAACTTCGCAGAGGTCCTACGGTGACTCTGGCACGCTACCTCGGATATTCATGGAAGACTGACCGTGTGAAGCTCGCTAAGATGCTCAATATAACAAACTATCGTGGTACAGTAGCTCAGAATATCATGATCAAGAATTATCTCCTCTCTGTACTTGATGCAAGTGTGATGGTTGGAGGTGCACCTATGGTAAGCTCTCGTGATATCGTAGATAATGCTGTTCGTGCCAATAATGTCACAACAGTAGTGGCAGCAGTCAAGGCTGCAGGACTTGTGGATACTCTCAAATCAGAAGGTCCATTTACTGTATTTGCCCCTACCAACGATGCATTTGCGAAGCTCCCTGCTGGAACTGTCGAGACACTTATCAAGCCAGAGAACAAGTCAACACTCGTCGATATACTTACATATCACGTAGTAGTTGGAAAATACACAACAGCAGACATCACTGATGGTATGGTCCTTACTACAGTCGAAGGGAAGACACTTATGTTCAAAAAAGATAGCACCGGAAAGATCTGGATCAATGGATCTGCCATGATCGAAACCAAGGACGTCATCTCAACGAATGGAGTGACTCACGTAATCGATACAGTATTGATGCCTAAATAATTCATCAATATAAAAATCCCCCAACTCAATGGGGGATTTTTATAAGAACGATACTCTTATACTTTTTGTAAATATGTGATATCCTTGCTATCTCATACAAAAAATCTACAATCAAGAACAACTTAATACTCCAACATGGATATAGACAAAAAACTCGCTATCCTCATCGACTGAGATAATATCCCTTCCGCGTATATGAAGGAGATGCTCGAAGAGATAGCAAAATACGGTAATCCAACCATCAAACGTATCTACGGGGATTGGACTCGTCCAGGGCTTACTAAGTGGAAGGATATCCTCCTCACACACGCCATCACACCCATACAACAATACGGATATACCGTTGGCAAGAATGCTACTGATTCTGCTATGATTATCGATGCCATGGATATCCTCTATTCAGGACGGGTCGATGGATTCTGTATTGTATCGAGTGATTCAGATTTTACACGACTTGCTACCAGACTTCGCGAAGCGGGCATGGCAGTATATGGCATGGGTGAAAAGAAAACACCAAAACCATTCATCGTCGCATGTGATAAATTCATCTATATCGAGATACTAAAGAAGCAGCCCGAAAAAGTCACTGAACCTACTAGACCAAAGAAGTGAAAAAAATGAGAGACAATTATTCCTTTTTCTGAATTGGAAACACCAGAACTCGATGTCATCACTCCCGAAGTTATCGGACTCATACGAGATACTGTATCGGATATTGCAGATGAAGATGGTTGGGCATTTCTCGGTGATGTTGGTGGACTCATACAGAAGAAGCAACCCAACTTTGATCCTCGCAATTATGGATACAACAAGCTCACCCCACTCCTCGCGGCAACAGATAAGTTCGAGATAGTGGAACGCAATGATGGTAGCAAGTCACGATATAAGCTCATCTATGTCCGCAATATATAAATATATTTTGTATTGCATAGTCACAACAAAAATATACTATATCCTTACCTAACTCTCATCTTATGATACATCCAATCCTCGAGAAGCTCTGACTCGTAGAAACTGAGCTTTCCAAAGCCCATACCTCATTCCCCCACCTCCCTACAGAGTGGAAGAATCTCCTCATCAAGATACTCCCATATCTCGTCATGATAGGCGGTATACTGAGTGTACTCTCTAT
>JALQWG010000016.1 GCA_023260135.1 Candidatus Altimarinota bacterium
ATCTGTTACCGAATCGCATGAGCAGATGGATGAAAGAGAGAAAACCTTATCATATATACAGTCGACGAGGATGGAATACTCTATCGCTGGGGGAAGTACTATCACAATGAGCCCAATCCACAACTCAAGGGGCATATCTATGAACTACAGGAACACCTCCAGTATATCAAGACTAAAGGATTCAAATTCATACCACCTCTACCTCCAAAATCTGAAATAAAGTAGTTTTTCCCTCACGAAAGTGGGGGAATTTTTGTATTTTCTAGAAAATCTATACAATATCTCTATGTTCAAACTCGATATATCACTCGTCACATCCTATACAAGTCCTTCTCAGCGTGTCCGTGTCATGACTGAGACATGGGTGGAGGAATATGGATATTGTCCAAATTGTGGGAATCATCTCACGAAGTCCAAGGACAATAATCCTGTTGGGGATTTTATCTGTGACAAGTGCAGTGAAGAATACGAACTCAAGTCCAAGAATAACTCATTCGGGAAGAAAATCACCGATGGTGCGTATGGCACAATGATAGAGAGACTCCAGTCTGCTACCAACCCGAGCTTCTTCGGACTCAACTATGATAAAAACTTCGAAGTCGTGAACTTCTTCGTGATACCGAAGTTCTACTTCACTCCTGATATTATCGAGCGACGTAAGCCACTTGCTCCGACGGCTCGTCGTGCAGGCTGGGTCGGGTGCAATATCCTCCTCGAACCGATACCAGAGACAGGGAAGATATACTATATCCAAGATGGTCGCTCTCGTGACAAGTGATATATCCTCGATGACTGGCAACGGACACACTTCCTCGCAGAAAAACACAATCTCGAATCCAAGTGATGGCTCCTCGATGTCATGCGATGTATCGATATGATAGGGAAAAAGGAATTTACCCTTGCAGATATATACAACTTCACTACAATTCTCAGAGAGAAACATCCAGACAATAATAATATCGAAGCAAAGATACGACAGCAACTACAAGTACTACGAGATAAGGGATATCTGGAGTTTGGAGGGAAGGGAGTTTATAAAGTTTTATAGTTTATGAATCCAAATCAAACAAGAGACTTACTTAATAATTGAAATCTAGGTGATGCCACTTTCTTTCCGTTATTTATAAATGCTATTGATATTAAAAAATTCAGGAAAATTTCTGATCTAAAAATGTCTTTTAAACATCCGGTGACAATACTCTCTGGTACTAATAAAATTTGAAAAACTAGTATTATGGCTCTTTTATGATGTAGTCATGAACTATTTTATATGAGAGATCCATCTTCTTGAGAATTTGTAAGATATACATGGAATAAGTTTATCAGATTTTCAAGACATGATAGTCAGATAGATGATTGGGAATATAGTCTAGATGTGAAAATATGATCTAAGAGTATTACAAAAATAGGAAAACGTAAACTCGTTGCTAAAAAATGGAGTGGTGTTGGTAAGAGAGAAAGTCAGGTTAAAGACCGTCAAGTAATTTTTATAGATACTGATAGAATATCCCCAGCTAGGAGCTATCCATGATCTCTATGGATTAAAACCCAAGTATGCAAAACAGGCACACTTATTGATACTAGAATTAAAGAATACTTTGAGTATATATTTGAGGAAAATATATCTATTGAAGAAATTGCTTCTTATCAAACTAAGAAAGTTTATAAGCTTTCAAACTATAGTAGTTTTAATACTGCTTCTTGAGAAGATGTTGTTCTAAAGATATTAGAAGATTGTCTTTTTGCTGATGCAAAAGCTCTTATTTTAATTGATGAATTAGAGCTCTGATTACATCCATTAATACAACGAAGATTATTGGATGTAATATTTGATATATCTAGACGTGAAAATAAGCAGTTTATTATTTCATCACATTCTCCTACTTTATTATCAGCAGTATGAAGTAAATCTAGAGTTTTTATTCAGAAGCTTTGATGACGGTATAAGGCTATACACTGAATTAGTGTAAATTGAGCTTTTTCCAAGATGGATTCTGAAATTTTCCCGTTAATTCTTATATTTTGTGAGGATGATATTTCAGTATTTATATTGACCAAGCTCATGGAGTATATTAGTTCTGATATAAGAGATATACATAAATCAATTAAGGTACTCGATATGGGTCCACATAACAAGGTGGTAGATAGCTATAATTATGCAAAGATATTGTATACTAAGAATGCAACACCAATTCAGGTTTGATATTTTGCAGTTTTTGATGGAGATAAACGTGCTGAATCAAATATTCCAACTGGAAATTTCCATGCTTTTTTACCTGGTGAAATGGCCCCAGAGAAAGTTCTAATTAAAAGTTACTTGAGTATGCACCCTAATGAAACCTTACAATATCATCTGGAACATTCAAATCCACATTCTTTAGTTAGAAAATGTATTGATGAATCAATATGAACTGACGAAAATTCAGTCCTAGAGGTTCTTTGGGATGTTTTTAGTGGCACGCCAGAATGAATCGAATGGAAAAATCAAACTAAAGAAAAGCTATTAAGTGCAGTTAAGTCATTTTCTGAAGTATAATCTTGCTTTTTTTCCTAAAATCGTTAGATCATGATCGTTTATCATCTAACGATTTTTTTATGGCTATCGTATTATCGGATGTGTGTAATGGTTTCGTCGAGATAGTGCCAGAATGAGCAGATTATGATGGAGATATCGAGGACTATATCGGGAATACTCTATGATATCGTATGGATGACCTCCAGTGGATATCTGTCGATGATATGCGAATCCATATAGATGGACAGGCGAGGGATATACCCATATCCGATATGCTCGATGCTCTCAGGCTCAGAGATAATATAAATGTATGGAAAGAGAGAGTCCGAATAGGATTTGCTGAATATGATGGACTGTATAGTCTCAGCAAAACCGAGAGTCTCGATATTATTGAATATGGTGAGAATGAGTTTTTTTGATGAAAAAGAGAAGCCTATGAGGACATGCTCGAATATATGGAGCAGAATGGAATATAGTAGCGACTGGATTGCTTCGTACCTCGCAATGACAGAAACAACTTCATCATGCATGAATATATGTTTATTTTTCAGAAGGTATAGTTTTCGCTAGCATATAATCCTTCCCTAATCTGAGTTAAAACAAGTTTTTGAATTGGTTCAAGCTCTACTATAGTATCTGGTGCATGAAGTATGCTATGTTGACTCGGAATTCTCATTGTATGAGAATGTAATTGATAGGAGTTTTTTGTCTGGATTAGTGCTTATAATTGTTTTTAGCATAATGAGGATGGTTATGGCCTCGTAGGATCTGCCATTGTATGTTCGTTCCATGACCTCGAGGATATAGGGGTCTTCTTCTCACTCCACAGTGACACCAATCTGTTGCAATGTTCTATTACCCTCATCTAACTCACTCAACCCCTCTATGAGTTCTTCTACAAAATTCTCTCAGAAAATAGAGGAGTAGTCTTTTATTATGATTTTTATGAGTCTATCATAGGGGTGTATGAATTCATCCTGTACAAATCTCAGTATATCGGCAACCTTGATTCATTGATTATAGATGAGTTCTTTGAATCCTACTGAGAGCAGGGTATCATCAGTGGTTCTCTCCTGTCCTGATCTGGCTATGTCTAGTGCCTTGATGGCATCCAATCGACTAACAGAGACTCATAATTCTCAGTCATGAAGTGAGGATTCTAGTTCTCTAAGTACTGGATGTATTCCATCCTCGTGAAGTGTAGTTTCATTGTTCATATTGATTACAATATAGATTATAATTTACATTAGTCAATTTTTTTATTTGGTATTTACAGATTCACAATATCCTATATATTCTCTCTATGAATACTTGGCTCATGAAATCCGAACCATCAGAATACTCGATAGATGACCTCGCACGCGATAGACAATCGAGTTGGTTCGGTGTGCGCAACTATCTCTCCCGCAACTATATGCGAGATAGTATGCGAGTAGGGGATAGAGTACTATTCTATCACTCATCGTGTCCTGTACCTGGGATATATGGTATCGCTCGTGTGGCATCCGAGGCACATGATGATGAGACACAGTTCATCGTATGAGACAAGCACTATGAGCCTCGCTCTACTCGCGATCGTGCTCTCTGGCAGTGTGTCGATGTCGCATATGTATCGACTCTCGCGGAACCACTCACACTCTCGCGTATACGAGAGACACAATGACTCGAGATTATGCGGATACTGCAGCGGGGGAATAGGCTCTCTATCACCCCGGTGAGCGAGGAGGAGTGGGGGATTATAGAGAGGATGATGTAGATACTATTAGTTTAGGATTTTGGATGCTCCTAGTGTTTCTGTCATTGCGAGGTACGAAGCAATCCAGGGTTCCCGTACTTTTATGACTAAAAGTACCAAAAGTCTTGGCTTCCATGCTTCGTTTCTGTATGTATTTTCCGTTTGATTTCCTAAATCACAAAAACTCCTCCGTGCTAAAAAACCACGGAGTCAAACAGTTTGTGATTCTTTAAGGAAATCTGCACGGATACATACAAGAATCTCGCATAAGGAAGCAATAGGGAAAATTCACCGAGATAGAATCAAAAAACTCACAAAAAGAAAGAAGCAAAAACAGGGCAGATCCTTCCTTCGTCAGGATGACAAGAACAATTTATGGGTACACTATTATGGTATCATCTTTTTCAGCACTTCTTGTGCTGTTTTTTTGTCCGTCTTCTGGAATTGCTGTCTATCTCAGGCTTGTATCTGAGCATTGACCGCTATATAGGCACGTCCATCATCTGCGAGCCACTTCGCATGCACAGGACGGACAGAGAG
>JALQWG010000017.1 GCA_023260135.1 Candidatus Altimarinota bacterium
GGGCGATTCTGTCAGATGCATTGATAATAGTATGAATATTACCAATTATGACTTCGCCATCTCGTTCGAACGTATCGATGTTGATATTGAGATGATTCATAATATAAGTAAAAAACCTTCCCATGAGGAAGGTTTTTTAGATTTGTATGGCTCCGCGAAGATTCAATTATACGAACCATCGTAGATGCCATAAATATTAAAAAGTCCTTCCATTCTCGGTACAATTGTGGTAGTACTTGGAGAGATGAAGTGAGTATAATAAGGCAAGAAGAAAAGACAAATCGAGATTTGATTATAGCTTAGCGAGACATAACCGAACCATTAGTTAGCTTACTTTTCTATATACTTGCTAAAAAATATAAATAAGTAAAATCTGAAAGATCGCTTTTCTATTAGATTAGATTTCACTTAATGACCACACTTAATAACTTAATTACTGAAAATAAAAGAAGTAAGCATATAAAAGAAGCCCAAACAGATAGAACTAAGAAGTTCTTTCGTCTATTTTCCGATCCTTGAATTGAGAGTAGCTTCTATATTATAGGAATAACTCTTATTTTATATGCAATTCTTACAGCCTGTATTGATATATTCCCTTATTTAAAAAATATTGAGGTTTCTGATTCAGCCTGAGATACTTTGCAAGCCATAGTGACATTATTATTGGGTATTCTTATTTTCTCAGCTGAAAGATTTCAAGAAGACAGATATTCGAGTCGGGTCCTATTGTGAAAGACATGATTATGGTGACTTACTATGATTACAGTTACTACAATATTTCTATATTTTCTTTGAGACATACTTTTTGGGGTAGAAGATTATTTTACCAAAGCAAGTTTATTCTTAAGTAGTATTCTTCTTCTGTGGACTATTTTCGCCATAGGTGAAGTTATCTTCCTAATCCTTAATCCTGATATCTTTAGAAATGAGAAAGAAAAAATTTTTTACACAAAGATTGAAGAACTAAATACTCTGACAATTAATGCGAGACTATGAAAGAATGCATTTATTGAAAGAACAAAAGATAACCCTTTCTTAAAATACAGTTTATTCTCATTGGATACGGAATGAGCAAATATGATTCCAGTTAAATCAAAATCTTCCTGATGGATAATGGATATGGATTTTGATGCTTTTAACTGAATTAATGCTCTTCAAGGAAATTGATGACAAGATACAACAAATTTACCAAGGATAATCCTTAAAAGGAATTATTTGGATAAGGTTCAAAAATGAGAAATACTCGGATATGTTTCGAAACATTCCCTAGTAAATATGATTCTCAAATTCTATAAAGTATGAAGTATTGATGATCTATCAAGAGTGAAAGAAGATGTAAGTACAGATCTAGAGTATCTTATTCACTCAATCTGAGATAGGATAGTAGAAGGAAATTCTTTAAGACTTGAACAACTTTATGCTCAATTAAGCAAACACTTAATTAAACACTCTGAGGCGATTTGAGGTTTAGGAATAAAAGCTGACCCCAATAAGTTAAATGATATAACTGGTGGTTGGCTTGACGAGGGAATATGAATATATAATGAAATACAAAAAATACTGTGGAAAATTTATAGGCTCACCCTTAATTCTGAAAGCTCCGAGATACATTCAGAATTTATTGGCTTAATTTATGGATTGGTATTTTATTCAATCCGAAATGCTGATTACTCATTATTAGCTATTTTATGCTGATTTATTCCTAGTTTTTATAGAGAAAAGCAATTTCATAATGAAAAGATTTCTGAGCACATACGAGTAAATAATGATAACTTTTTTAAGTATTATCTCTATAAAAAATCTCAGGATATTCCTGAAGATAAAGAAATGCTATTAAAATTTCTTGTGATTCTTTCTCGATCGATGTTGAGGGTAGCTGTTGAAAGAAAGGATTTATCACAATTCAAATCTATTATTAATCTCCTGAATTCAGTAGATAAGTACGAAAGGGATGATGAATTAGAGAAGATGAAGCATAGGATGTTTTATGGTTTTGTAGGATGGATATTTGCAAAATTAGCCAATGAACCAATTATTGAGAATAAGGAAATCTATAAAGAAATGATTCTTGCTGTATTGAACTGTTTTCGTGTAGATTTCTCAGACTGGCTTAATCTTTTTATTGAAACGATGCAGTTAGATAATGAAGATAGCTGGGGTTGTGGAGATTGGGATTTACCACACGATTGAGAGGTACACGGAATAGACAATACTAGTTGACCTGAGAAGTTCTTTCTATTAGGATTATATCGCAACTATATTTCTCAAAATATAGAATTAAATGATATTGTTATGCCTATTGAAGTAAGGCATTTAAAGCTGGACGGATGGATAGATAATCTCTCTTGGGTAAGTATTTTTAACCTAACAACTGTTACTGAAGAGAGTTCACTAAAAGTAAAGCAACTTCTTGAGAAGATGAAAGAACTTGAGGTACAACAATCTCGAATAAAAAGGAGAAGTGAAACTATTGAAGAACAAAAGATGGCTAAGTTTTTCTCTGAAATAAAGAGTGGTTATGAAAAATCATCTGCATTTATTAGGACTATTTTTTCAATAAAAGATGAAAGTATTGATGATTGATCTCCTTATGGATTCAATCAATTTATTGAAAAGATATGGTTTGTTGATCCAGCACACTCTATTCATTGATTTGGTGAAGGTTTTTGAGATAATCTAGGCGATGGACAAGAAGAGTTGGTTTTTAAAGCCATTAAAGAGAAATGTCAAAATGAGCGTATTGAAAATACAAAAGATGCTGTAGAACAAAAAATAAGAAATATTTCTAGGACAATGATAGATCCAATTATAGTAATTTCTGGTACTGAGAACTATAAACTTCAAGAGTTATTACTTGGAAGAAATGCGAATTGGTGATCTATCGAGAAATGAAAACTTGATAATATTCCAATATATGAGATTTTTGATAGAAATAATGACTCTTCGGACATACTCCTGATTGATAGAAGTAAAATATGAGATATAAAAGTTGGTCCCTTTAAAGGAGGTTGGATAAAAGACTGGTGATCAGAAGACAAGGTGAATTGATTTTATGTTGAATTTGAGGATTTATCAAAAAATTGAGACTTATTTAATGAGCTCATATCAAATCCTCCTGAATGGATGAAGGAGGCATCAAATGAACAGGGATACCTCGCGCACCTGTTCCCAGGGCGGCGAGTCGGGCAGCGGTGCTGGCGGGGTCGTGCGCACCAGGCTGTCGGCGCTGACGTCGAGCTGTTCGTGTGCGCTCTGCAGCGCGAAGAAGCAGCGCCAGTTGCCGAACACGTCGAGTCCCTGCTCGAGCTGCGCCGGCTCGGGGCTGATGAGCAGGTGGTGTTCGAGCAGTTGCTGGCCGGGGCGTTCTAGAGGTCGCAGGTGGGCCAGGTGCTGCGCCAGCAGCACCGGAGCCTGGTAGCGGTAGCGGGTGTGGTGGAGGGCTTGACCCGGGTGTTCTACCCTGAGGCATCGAACATCGTGGTGTTCGTGATCATGGTGCTGGTGCTCATGGTGCGCCCAGCCGGCTTGTTCGGAAAAGACAACTGAAGTGCCCGTTCCATCATGAAAAAACTGTCTCAAGCCACCCGCCTGACCTACGCCGCTTTGCTGGTGCTGGCTCTGATCGCTCCCATGATCGGCCTGTATCCGGTGTTTGTGATGAAGTTGCTGTGTTTCGCGTTGTTTGCCTGTGCCTTCAACCTGTTGCTGGGCTTCACCGGCTTGCTGTCGTTCGGACATGCCGCCTTTTTTGGTTCGGCCGCCTACATCACCGGCCACCTCATCAAAACCTACCAGCTGACGCCTGAGTGGGGCTTGCTGGCAGGCACGCTCGGTGCCGGGATCATCGGCTTTGTGGTGGGCGCGGTGGCCATCCGCAGGCAAGGCATCTACTTC
>JALQWG010000018.1 GCA_023260135.1 Candidatus Altimarinota bacterium
ATAGAGAGTACACTCAGTATACCGCCTATCATGACGAGATATGGGAGTATCTTGATGAGGAGATTCTTCCACTCTGTTGGGAGGTGGGGAAGAGTCGCATGAACCTTCGCGAGCTCGGTCTCGATAGAGGAGAGCGCATTGAGGAGTGGTTGCATAGGATGAATATTAGGAGTTACTATGATATACGGAATACGCATGATTGCAATATTTTTCAAAAAAGATTTGCTTTCATTTTATAATTTTATAAAATGATAAAGTGATCACAAACAAAAATATGTCAGACCATCAGCAAATACAATCAGAAATGTGGGAAAAAGAAAATCTTCTCATTGAGATGTCTGAAGTGTTCGGCGCACTTGCATCAGACTGTCGACTCGAGATCATCTATCTCCTCCTGCGTATCGATGCGCTCCCATCTGGTGAGATAGCACGTCTCACGAACTGTACGCCATCACAGATATCTCAGTACTTATCCAAGATGTACGATGCAGGGATACTGAAGAAAAACCGAACCTGGAAGCAGGTCGAGTATTCACTCGATAAGTCAGATCCATTCGTGCAGGGGATACTTGCGATACTCTCTATGTATATGAAATAATCTCTAAAATTATGACCCTTCTTCTTGCCTCATTTTTGGCGGGCATTTTAACCATACTTGCACCATGTGTCCTCCCGGTTCTCCCAGTTGTCCTCGCGGGTTCACTCGGCGAGAGACAAAAATGGTATCCATACCTCGTGATACTCTCACTCGCATTGTCTATTGTTCTGTTTACTGTTTTTTTGAAGGTATCAACTATATTTATCGATATTCCACAGAGCTTCTGGAAATACCTCTCTGGAGGAATCCTCATATTTCTCTGACTCATATATGTATTCCCACACGTATGGACATGGCTTGCGACTCGACTCAATCTCTCTCGTTCGACTACCTCTCTCGACAAGGCTCAGGATATATCGAGTCCTGTCACACGAGCTATCGCGACGGGTGTTGCACTTGGTCCAGTATTCTCGACGTGTTCTCCGACATATACGCTCCTCCTCGCCACAGTATTTCCTGTATCACTCGTCGCAGGCATCAGCTACACACTCGTCTATACTCTCGGGCTCTCTCTGATGCTTATCATCATCGCACTTCTTGGGCGATCTATCATTGCCCGACTGCGTATCGTAGCAGATGAACGCTCTTGGTTTAAGAGGATTCTCGGTATTATCTTTATCCTCATTGGACTCATGATTGTCTCATGACTGGATAAAAAGTTTGAAACCTATGTACTGGAGAGATTTGACGTATCAGGAATTGAGACGAACCTACTAGATGGATTATGATTGTAGGTATGCTTACGAGTCTCGAGTCTCCGTCATTCCCGCGTTTCTTAGTCGGGAATCCAGGCTCCTGTACTTTTTTAAAAAAGTACCAAAAACTTTTACTTCCATGCTTCACTTCTGTATGTATATACCACTTGATTTCCTAAAATACAAAAACTCCTCCCGTTGGTCGTCAAACAGTTTGTATTTCTTTACGGAAATCAGCATGGATACATACAAGAAGTTCGCATAAGGAAGTCATGAAACCGATGGAACCTAGAATAAGGGGAACAAAAAAAGCAACAGAAAAACTCAGTCGTAACACTCAAAAGAGACTTGCAATGAAGGGAAGTACACTTCTCTTTCTGGAATTCTTTCCACTTTTATCCTTATTTTACTACTATGTACAAGATACTTCTCGCGCTCGTAACTCTCACGCTCCTCGCCTCATGTACTCAGATTCCAGAGACTCCAGCCGTCACTATGGACGACAAAAAGATAATGACAGGTTCTGATATGATGAAGACAGATACGATGAATGACGACAAAAAGATGATGGACGATGACATGATGCCAGGTTCTGATATGATGAAGGATGATATGATGAAGCCTGAAGCTATGCTGGACGACAAGATGATGTCAGGAGCGATGGACGACAAAAAAATGATGGACGACGACATGATGAAAAAAGATGATGCTATGATGAAGCCATCTGGATATATGAACTATGATGAAGCTAAGGTGAGCGAGGCTCTCACGAGCGGACAGAAGGTAGCACTTTTTTTCCACGCGACATGGTGTCCGAGCTGCAAGGCACTCGATAAGGTTATCAATTCTTCGCTCTCATCTATCCCTGCAGACACTCTCATCCTGAAGGTAGACTATGATACGAGTACAGACCTGAAGAAAAAATACCGCGTCGTCGGACAACATACAACAGTGATACTGGGTGCTGATGGAACTGAAAAATCCAAGAAGCTCGGCGCAAGAACTGTCGCTGAAGTTCTTAATTAATATTTTTACTTTCTCTTGAGTCAGTTTAGTATATTATTTGGTATAATTCAGCTTGGAAAAAACCTTGCAAGTAATACAATAAATTTTGACTCATCATCTATTATCTCATTTATAGGTATCTGTTGAGTTAACTGATTTGGAAGTATTATGAGATATACAGAATATCATCATAATCTATTCTCGCTCCTTCCATCAAAATGTTTGAAATAATACATAGTCATATCTCATTGAAGTGTCTGTCTTTTTATCTCAAACTCATTAGTTTTTAGTTCGTTTGATTTTCATTCAAAATACTTTTCTAGTCATTCTTGTCCAGATTCTCTGAGTTCTCTTTGATTAGCCTCCCAATGATTATATCAGATACTCTTAATTCAACGAGTGTGAGTTATCTTGCCATTAGAGACTCAAAGATTTGTTCAAATATAGTAAAGAGTAACATCTTTATTCGATAGTAGTTGACTAATAACATCTAATCATTCGCTAGGCTTATTTACTTTTTCTGTAGCTTTCCTAGTTTTGGTAAGGATAGATTTTCACTCATCTGACAAATGAGATTCAAGTAGTTCTCTCTGCCTTTCGGGGGTAAGGGTATGAAATAATGAAAGTAGGGAGTCCATAATAGTTTTTTAGTTTAATATATTATAGTATAAGTTTAATTTTAAGTCAAAATTATGAAACACCACAACACATTCCTTCACTTTTTCTCACTTCGCAATATACTACTCATAGTTCTCATCGGACTTATTGGGTATATGTTCGTCTATCCGAAGGTGGCAGGGATTTTTTACTCCTATAATCGCGAAAAAACTATGAATACAATAGAACAATCATGAACTGGAACTGCCCGAGCGTATTTTGCTGGAGGATGCTTTTGGTGTATGGAGGGGATTTTCGAATCCCAAGATGGAGTTACTGAAGCTATCTCTGGATATGCCGAAGGGAGTGAGGCAGATGCTGACTATGAAAAGGTCTCTGCCGGAATCACCGCTCATCGTGAGGCGGTCGAGGTGATATACAATCCTGCA
>JALQWG010000019.1 GCA_023260135.1 Candidatus Altimarinota bacterium
AGCATTTCCGAGCTCTATTTTCTAATTTTTATACACTATGGCAGATCAAGTATGGGTATCACCAAACCCTGATGGTGGATGGAGGGTTCATAATGCAGGATCTCAAAGAGATTCGGCTCACACAGATACAAAAGCTCAAGCCGTTGATCGAGCTCGAGAAATAGCTCAAAATAAATGAGCCGAACTCAAGATCCAAAACAGAGATGGAAAAATTGGAAGCTCTGATTCCCATTGAAGAGATCCTTTTCCTCCTCGCGGATAACTAACTTTTCTCTATGACTTGATTTCCTTCTTGAAAATTCCGACAAGGTTGATTTGCATTTCAGTGATGATGAATGCGATCTTTTTCTTGATGAAATCAAAATATTCCACCTATATCATCTGGAGAGAGATTTTGATGAATACAATCTATTCCCATTTTTGCCCCCTCATCACCAGTAAATACAAGCTTCCCTACAGTTGGGAGTCCATCAGTTTCGATAGGAATATGATATGAGGAAAAGAAATTTCCGAGTCGAAGTGAAATAAAAGAAGAATTTAGAACCTCGACTCAATTAGATCATCCTGAATTACCACCTGAAGTCATTGAGTCTATTGCAGAAAGAAATAGTATCATCTTCATGGAAAAATTAACAAATGATGCAAAATGAAGAAATAAACGAGTTTCGTATAATACCGATGAGATCCCAAAAGATACACAATGGGAAGATGTGAGAGTTCATGTATCAAAATTTAACGAACAGAGTGCCCGAGATACAATTGTCCAAATAACGATAAAGTGACTCTGAGTTCTCTCAAGAGACTTTCAAGATATGGAATTTGAAGATACAAATACGGGAGCTGTTTCTAGTGCTTGAATACTGCTTGCATTAATGTCCATAGGAAAACCATTTATTTCTAAGGAGTCTGCAATGTCTGAGAGGTATCGAACTCTTAAAATGATTCTTAATCAAACATTGTCAAAATACTTTGTTGGAGTTCCTGGCGAACCCATTATACTATCCGGTAATCAATATATTCCTCGAATTCAGCTTACGGCAGATAAAGAAGTTCTAGGAATGCTAGCTCAAAATGATATTCCAACCCTTTTCCGTACCAAGAAAAAATACTAACTAACTCAGTTTCCTACCTTATGGCTAAAGAATCTACACAGAACTTCGAAGCTCAACTCTTCAAAGCTGCTGACAAACTCCGCAAAAATATCGATGCAGCAGAATATAAAAATGTTGCCCTTGGTCTCATATTCCTCAAGTATATCTCTGAGAGTTTCGGGGAGCTCTACGATGAACTCGAAAAAGATGAATACGGAGATCCTGAGGATCGGGATGAATACCTCGCGAAAAATATATTTTTTGTTCCTGAGCAAGCGAGATGGAAAAATATCCAAGCAAAAGCAAAACTTCCATCTATCTGAGTAGATCTTGATAATGCTATGGAAGCGATAGAAAAAGAAAATCCAGAACTTCGAAATGTCCTTCCTCAAGTCTTCTGAAAACCAAACCTCGATAAAACTTCCCTCTGAGAACTCATCGATCTCATATCAAACACAGAACTCAAGGCTGCAAGTCATAGTTCGAAAGATCTTTTTGGAAGAGTATACGAATATTTTCTCGGAGAATTTGCAAATGCAGAATGAAAAAAGTGAGGACAGTTCTATACACCAAAATCGATTGTAAAACTTATGGTCGAGATGATCGAGCCATATAAAGGTCGTGTCTATGATCCTGCGTGTGGATCAGGTGGTATGTTTGTCATGAGTGAAAAGTTCGTCGAGGAACATCAAGGAAATATCAAGGATATCACTATCTATGGACAGGAGTCGAATCAAACGACATGGAAACTCTCGAAGATGAATCTTGCAATTCGCAATATTAATTCCCAATTTGTTGCTTGGAATACTGAGGGATCATTTCTCCGAGATGCCCACCCAGACCTCAAAGCTGACTTCGTGATAGCAAATCCTCCTTTTAATCAGTCAGATTGGTGAGTAAAAGGAGAAGATGCTCGATGGAAGTACGGGATTCCTCCTACAGGAAATGCAAACTTCGGATGGATACAGCATATGCTCTATCATACTGCGCCAAATGGTATCGTTGCAACCGTTCTCGCGAATGGATCACTCTCATCGAATACGAGTGGAGAATGAGACATACGTCGAGAGCTCATAAAAGCTGATCTCGTCGAATGTATCGTCGCTCTTCCGAAACAACTTTTCTACAATACAGGTATTCCTGCATGTATCTGGTTCCTCCGTAGAGAAAGGAAAACACGAAATAGAGAAACCCTCTTTATCGATGCCTCAGAAATGGGTTTCCTCAAGGATCGAGTCCACCGTGAATTCACCGATGAAGATATCTCGAAAATTGCGAATACCTACCATAACTGGAGAAAATCTGAGAATTATGAAGATGAGAAATGATACTGCAAGTCTGCTACTCTCGCAGATATCGAGAAACATGGGTATATCCTGACACCTGGTCGATATGTCGGTATCACTGATGCGATCGATGATGGTATTTCTTTCGAGGATAAAATGCGAGATCTCACATCAAAACTCGGAGAACAGATGAAAAAAGAAAAAGAACTCGATGAAGAGATCAAGCGACAGCTCGCAAAAATAGGATTTAATATTTAAGAAAATAACATGGTATCTTGGAAACAAAATACAATCGAGGAAATAGTAGATAGTGAATCAAAAATGATTTTTCAATGAGAAAAACTTTATGGTGCATATTTTCATAATGCTTGGAAGCTTAATTCTCTTTTGAATAACTTCTTGAAATCTGTTGATAAGCCTCAGAACTTTTTATTTATAGCCTTCTTATCTCAAATAAAAAAACATCATACTCTGGCATTGTTTTCCGCACTAAGACAACATCATATCCAAACTGGTATGATGTTACGACAAGTTATAGAAGCCACCTCATGGGCTATATATGCACTTTGAAACACCGATGAAGATTTGTTCTTTGCAAAAAGACCTAGCTGAGCAATCTTTGTTCCAGATAAGCTCGATGTACAAAAAAATAAATGGCTGGCAGTAAATTTTCCAGAGAAAACTAT
>JALQWG010000001.1 GCA_023260135.1 Candidatus Altimarinota bacterium
ATTCCATCCTCGTCGACTGTATATATGATAAGGTTTTCTCTCTTTCATCCATCTGCTCATGCGATTCGGTAACAGATGATATCATGAGTTCGGATAGTCGATTTTTCTATTTCACTATAGTCTGATTGTTCAAAATGAGAGAAAAATTCTACCGCCTCTTCAGAATCCGGTGAGATCATATGAGAAAGTAACATATGTATCCTCCCTGGTACTCGGAAATTGAAATTCAGAGTATATTGGAATAATTCATTATATGATATTGACTGACTTTGTACATTCATTCAATATTTATATTGAATTTATTATTTTTGTCAAAAATTCCCCCACTTTCGTGAGGGAATCTCTAGAACTTTGCGAGCCTACGGGCAAGGGCGAGTTCTTCTGGATACTTTTCCAGGACTGCCATCTGCTTCTCATAGGAGCCACGAGTAGCTACATGGACAGACTTTCTCATATGTTCTAATTGTTTTTTTGTAGGAGTCATAATATTTTCGTTAGTAATCAAGGGTTTTTGTTGCATTCATGATTGAGTTGTTCAATCAACTTACTCAGTGTTTCGGCATTATATTCATATTGAGTCAACTTGTCAAATTGTGCAATATCACTCACTTGAACATCTGAAAATTTTGGATCTCACTTGAGCTTCCTCGTAACGAAGAATGGCATCTCTGGATAGGATAGATACATCGAACGAACTACAGAGATAGATTGATAGTACTTCTGGACGAATGCTTCTGTCGGGACATTCCTCCGCTTTTCTTGTTCTCTCTTTTTTGTATAGAGATAGGAGATGACTGGATCCTGTATGACGAGTACTACGGAGAATGGTATTCACTTTTTTCTACACTGAGCTATATTTTCACGAGACTTCTGCTCGTTAGAAAATGTACCATCCACGATCATATTGTACCCATGTTTGATACAGAAGCTATACATCCGATCCATCACTCGACTCGCATACTGGTGGAAGTCAGAAGCATTGGTACCAGTATATCCCTCGAAAAGTGAACGATATAGGTCTGTATCGAGTATGACATAGTGCTCGATATCAGGAAAAGACTCTATCCACTCAGTCTTGCCAGCTCATGGAGCTCCAGCAAGGAATATCACAGGGATAAATATATCACTATAGGCATACTGATATCAGCCTGAAGCAAGTATCTGAGACTGGAGATACTCTGCCATGAGCTTGACTCATTCTGATGTATGTGGGAATACCGGATGCAACATGGAGATATTGTATGGATTTTCTAGAAAATACAAAAAATCCCCCACTTTCGTAAGGGAATCTATTAGTATTGTTATATAATTACTGGATTGCTTCGTTCCTCGCAATGACGAACTACATCGCTATCTTCGTAGGAACTCCAGTCACATCCGTGAAGTATGCATCGAACTCTTCTTCACTCATCTCTTCGCGTGCGAGGAGATCGGTTGCTATACGTTCATGGAGAGCCTTGTGTGCGGTGATGAGACGCTTGGCAGTGGCATACGCCTCCTGGAGCATCGTGCGGACAGTGAGGTCTATCTGCTTGCGAGTCTCGTCAGAGATAGCCTTCTGCTGTGCCTCTGCCCCGAGGAAGTTGCCCTCCACTTGGTCAGGAGCGTAGTTCTCAGCACCGAGTACAGGGTCGAATCCGAATCGCATCACCATAGCACGTGCTATCTCAGTGGCGCGCTCGATATCTGAGCTGGCACCTGTGGTGATATAGTCAGCACCGAAGAATACTTCTTCTGCTACACGTCCACCATAGAGAGTTGCGAGTTCATCGAGGTACTTCGCCTTAGATGTGTAGGTCTTATCCTTGAGCGGGAGGAACCACGTGACACCACCAGCTCCACCACGAGGGAGGATAGATATCTTGTGTACTGGATCAGTGTGAGGGAGCATCTTACCCACGAGTGCATGTCCGACTTCATGGATAGCAGTGAGACGCTTCTCATGTTCGTTCATCTTGAGGGACTTTTTCTCGTTGCCCATGATAACTTTTTCTACTGACTTCTGGATCATCTCTTGGGTTATACTTTTCTCACTTTTCTTACCTGCGAGTATAGCTGCTTCGTTGAGGAGATTGCCGAGCTCAGCACCAGAGAACCCTACCGTGATAGAGGCAATCTTGTTCCAGTTCACATCGTCTGCGAATGGCTTGTTACGAGCATGTACTGCGAGGATGAGCTTGCGGTCTTCGAGGGTTGGGAGATTGATCGTCACCTTGCGGTCGAATCGTCCAGGTCTGAGAAGTGCCTTATCCAGCACATCAGCACGGTTCGTCGCTGCCATGACGATGACGCTCGTCTCATTGTCGAATCCATCCATCTCCGTGAGGATCTGATTGAGTGTCTGTTCACGCTCATCGTGTCCACCACCGACACCAGGTGATCGACGCTTCCCTATCGCATCGATCTCATCGATGAATATGATAGATGGAGCATTGTCACGTGCATCCTTGAACAGGTCACGGACACGAGCCGCACCCACTCAGACGAACATCTCGACGAACTCAGAACCAGATATAGAGAAAAATGGTACACCCGCCTCACCTGCTACAGCACGAGCAAGGAGTGTCTTACCAGTACCTGGAGGTCACTGGAGGAGGATACCACGAGGGATCTTGGCACCGAGTTCATGATACTTGGCAGGATTCTTCAGGAAGTCGACGACTTCTTCGAGGTCTGATTTCTCCTCATCACTTCCAGCCACATCGGCGAATGTCACTTGTTCATCTGTCTCAGGGTCATACACCTTGGCACGACTCTTGATAAATGCCATAGGACCACCCATACCTCCACCACTCATACGAGCCATGAAGAAGAGGAGGATACCAACGAAAAGGATGGTTCCGAGGATAGTTCCACCGATATCCCATGCAGCATTGGCGAAGTCATTGTTTTTGATAGTGACCTTGGTTGGATTGGTTGGATCGGAGAATCCGATATCCGTAATCTCGAGGTTCTCTGGAATATTGGTACGATCAATAGTACGTTCTGAGACCTCCTTGCCAGAAACAAGCTGCTTAATGGCAGGATTTTTTGCCTCGACCTTGTGTCCGGAGATGATTATCTCTTCATAGGCACCCGACTGATACGACGCAATTATCTGATTGAGTCACTTATCATCGACATAGGTGATCTTCTCAGGATTGGAGTAGCTCATCCAAGTAGATACGAGTGACCATACCACGAGTCAGAAAAGTATGACATATCCAACTATACGTATTGGATTGATTTCGATGACTTTTATATCTGCATTCTTGGGGAGTCCTGGGATTTTTGGAAGTGGTTTTTTTTGACTTGGCTTTTTCTGATTTTTTGGTTTCATGAATATAGGGGGATAATAGCAAAATACGCTCGAGAATTATAGAGAATTTCGAGTGAAAATCAAAATAAAATTCTCTTATTTGTATGGATAATATAACTCCATCTTTCGTATAGTCCACGGTGAAGAGAGTCTCTGTATCTCCTCATAGATACCGTTGAAGTGGAGGGCACCATAGACGATAACCATCTTGGCATCTGGATGCTCCTTGATATAGCGAACAATAGGAGTATTGCGCTCATGGAGTATCACTTGGAAGAGTGCTCGTCGCTCTGAGTCCATGAGTCCTGCCTCGAGACTCTCAGTATCCCGTATGAGTGATGAGAGAAGAGCGCGGAACAGGAGTCGAGTAATATGAGATTCTCCTTGTGACATAGTACTCTGGAGCTCCTGGATATCCTTTTCGAGATCGATAGCTGGCACTTCACCAGAGACGGTTGGGAGAGTATTTTTTGCCTCGATGAGGGGAACAATATCGTCTATAGAGAGATCGAGTGAGAGGATTGAACCTGTCGCTATACCAGCATAGAGAGTATCATTGTTCTGAGCTACGAGTCCACCGAGTCATGCGACTACGCTATAGAGAGACTTCGTGAATTGGAATCCCATATAATTATCGAACTTTTTACGATTCTCCTCGGTTCCAGGGCGTACTCACTCCAGGATAATAGTATATCCACTCTGCGAGAGTGAGAGGAGTTTTTGGTGTTTTTGAGTATAGAACTCATCGGTCGCTATATGTGACATACTCATGAATACGATAGTTCCACTCCCGTTGGAGAGAGTGATATCTGGGAGAGATGCGGGACGGAGATGATTGTACCCAACAAAAATCCCGAGCAGTGTAATCATCACTCAGAATAGAGCAACGAGACTAAAAAATGCTCGAGCAAAGGCATATCAAAAAGTCTGAGACTTGTCTCTACGAGTGAGAAAGATTATCACTGAGAGTACAAGGGCTCATGGTATGACTTGGAATACTAATCATACCAATCAAAAAATCCCAAAATAACCATAAAAAACTATGACGATGAGGATAAAAAAAGTGAGTATGGGATGATTTTGGATGTATTTCATAGGAGTGATAGATAAAAAGAACCCTCGGAAATACCATAGATATCCGAGGGTTATGAGAATTAGTCACGAGAATGAACTCTATTCTTGTATGCGCGTGCACCATATGCTTTTCCTCGCTGTTTTCTCTTCTCTTCCTCTTCTTCTCGGACAACTTCTTCTCAGAAGTATTCTTCCTTGGCACCTCACTTGTCCTTGGACTTGAACATACTCTTGCGACTCTTGAGTTCTATATCGATAGGTGTTCATTCGAATCCGAATACTTCACGTATCTTGTTCTCGATATAGCGGATATAAGAAAAGTGGAAGTGATCAGCATTGTTCACTGAGATGAGGAACTTCGGAGGATTGATATCCACCTGAGATCCGTAGTAGACTTTTGGCTTGTGTGACTTGCGATTCCCTGTCGGAGCATGGTCGTAGGTGATCTGTTCGAGGAACTTGTTGAGAACTCCTGTTTTGACACGCTTTTCTCGTTCCTTGCGGATATTGAGAGAGTGCTCGAGAACGAGATCGATACGACGATTCTCGATAGCAGAGGTAAATACTACTGGAGCATACGAGAGAAAATCGAACTTCTTCGAGAGGTAGACCATGTATCTATCGAGGATGGTAGATGTATCTACTCCTGGCTTAGCGAGAACCTTGTCCCACTTGTTCACCACGAGGATGATTCATTTTTTTGCCTTCATAGCTTCACCGACGATATGCTCATCCTGGTGTGTGATCCCCTCATAGGCATCGATCACGACAGCTACGACATCTGCACGCTCGATAGAACGCTCAGCACGCATCACAGACCACTGTTCGATATTGGCATTCCCTATCTTGCCTGCCCGACGGATACCAGCAGTATCGATGAGACATATCTCCTCTCACTGGAACTCTATGACTGTATCGATAGCGTCACGAGTTGTTCCTGCAAAATCCTTCACGATAGAACGAACCTCTCCTGAGATAGCATTCACGAGAGATGATTTTCCGACATTTGGACGACCGATGATAGCGATCTTGAGCATACCATCGTAGGTCTCATCTGGCGTATAGCCAAAACCCTGAGACTTGAGTTCTGCGGCGATGCGAGTCTTGAGTTCTGTAAATCCGCGATTCTGTACGGCACTCACAGGGATGACATCACCGAGTCCGAGACTCATATGCTGAAAAGACTCGATAGCACGTTTTGGATTATCTGCCTTGTTCGCGATGATGAATACTGGTTTTTTTGCGCGACGGAGTTTTTTTACTATAAACTCATCGAACTCTGTCATACGATCAAACTCGAGGATGAAGAGGATGATATCTGAGGTTGCGATAGCGTCATCAGCACGAGAACGTACATCGGCGAGGAGTGTCTCATTGTCAGCCTGCACAATACCACCACTGTCTGCGAGGGTGTACGATATCTCATTTTCTGCATCATCGATACGATACTCGATGATATCTCGAGTAGTATTCTCGATGTCGGAGACTATAGCGATACGGTGCCCAGAGAGTGCATTGAAAATACTGGATTTTCAGACATTTGGACGGCCGACGATGGTGATACGAGGAAGCATGGGAAAAAGTTATGAGTCAGGAGAATACAAGAAAATGTGAAAAAAGCAAATCTACTTGGCAGTATAGAAGAAGTCGAATCGATACTCGAGCTCGAGGAGTGTTGTAGTAGTATTGCGTACAGAGATAACTGGGTATCAGTTCCTCTCGCTATAGGTAGCAGTAACTCACTCAGAGACTGGATAGATATTGCCATCACGCGCTACTGCTATGACTGCTCGACGGTTGGTATCGACGAGATAGTATCCACCAGGGATGCTCGGATCTGTTGCGAGGGCAGATACGAGAGTATATGGAGATGTCGGACTCAGGACGAGAGTACCTGTAGTCGTATCGTTCGTACCACTTCTCGGTCGGATAATTGCATCACGACGGAGGGCAAAGTACTGTCTATAGAGAGAACGTCCACTACTATCAGAGAGTACTACATGGAGTGGATTGGAGTCTGATGCGAGGACTACACGAGTCTGATATCATGCTGCAGGATTGACTGGGAGACCAAGATATGAGAGGAGGAGTCCTGCACTACCAGAAGACGAGAGGAGAACTCCAGTCTCTGTCTGATACGCATCTCGGTCAAATACTCAGCCACTCTGAGAGAATATCGCACCACTCGAGATAGAAGTGATATCTGTAGATGGTCTCACACGGAAGAGGTCTATTGGTTGATCATGGAGTGGTTCTGAGAGTCTACCATCTATGCCTCATGTCATAGTGCCAGTCTCGATAGTTGGAATCGGTGAATATATCTCTACAGTCACTGGGAGATATGTAGTATTGTAGAATTCATCAACTACCTTGAGCATCATATATCTGCGTCCGAGTGTGTCATATGGACCGATAGTGATGGCCTCTGACGTGATAGAGATAGTGGATCATGAGGTCGTAAAGTCATCATCATAGATGCCATTGCCGTTGGTGTCCTGAGTCGCATCTGGATCGATAGTGAGACGATAATCATTGGTATCAGTGATGACATCTCTGAGAAGTATAGAACGAGTCTGATAGACTGGAACTCGTATAGTATCCCTCAGATCGATATCAGGAGCACTCGTATCGCTCGAGAGCTGTGGTGTGAGGAGAGACTCTCCTGCATATACTGACTCACGAGTATCGAGATTGTGTATCTTGGCATGATAGTATCCATTCGGATAATCCATCTGTACTGGATATCCTCATGCGAATTCACGAAGAGTCTCGAGGTTATAGTTAGCACCTGGAGCAATCACGATATCCTCATCTCTCGCATGATCAGTGAGTGTGATCTCTCCATCTGAATCAGTGAGTCTCATCCCAGGAAGTATCGGCATACCGATGAGTTCATCAGAGAATGTATATTGTTCTGGTACGATGCTCGGATAGACGATATAGAGTTGTCCTCGCTCGAGCCGGATAGACATAGATTCTGGGAATGTATAACCTCGATGTGCACCGATAACCTTGGTCTCTGTAGGAGTTGTATTACCAGAGCCATAGAGGATAGTAGCTGGGCTATCTCCAGTATAGAGAGTTCGCCCTGGTGAGAGGAGAAAATCAACACTACCAGTGAGAATCTCAACACGAGGTCACTCTATCATGAGAGAATCAGGATTCTCGACACGTGCAAGTGATCTCAGTACATCCACTTGTCAGTCTACTTTGTCTTCTTTTTTGATGATATCGATGATGTCACGTGGACTCTCAGTATCATCTCCGAGATGGTTCCTATCCCACTCGAGGTATCTATCATAGAGCTCTACTCTCCATGTCTCCTCTGTAGGTCGTGCTGGATTGTAGGAGAATGTGAGAGTATTTGGGAGGGATACATCCTCTGCAAAAAAGTCTGGAGCACTCGGAATATCTGATGACATATCCTGAGTCTGTATCTCTGTATCGATGATTTTGGTTGGATCTCTGAGGCTCGTACGTTTGAGGTAGAGAGCTCCATCCATGACATAGAGATAGTCGAGGTCTCCATCTCTGTCGATATCGGTACGGCTCGATGGTGCGTCCTCAGAGAGGAGTTCTATATAGTCGAATAGGCGTGTCTGATACCCACTCTGTGTAACGATATATATACCCTGGAATGTCGGATTATACCCACCAGCAACATTGCTCGTAGAACCGATAGATCCGTCGTTGGAGAGGGCTGCGATACGTCCGACACTACGAGAGAGTCACTCACCCACAGACTCGAGATCATAGAATCGAGATTCACTCTCTGTGAGTTCAAACTCAGTTTGTTCTGTGTCTTGGAGTTTTTGTGCTATATTACGCGATACTCGCTCCTTCGTATCAGATACGAACTGTGCACGATCGAACTCTGTCTGAGTCAGGAGATCATGTCGCTCAGTGAGGAGATCTACGATATTCTGGAGTTCTGCTGTCTCGTTGTACTGGAGTTCTACATATTTTCTGAGCATATCGTACCTCTCAGTCTGTTTTGCGAGGAGCTCTGTTGTCTCTTGTTCAGACTCAATTGCGACTTTTTTGAGTGCATTTTCTACATCGACTGCGAGGTGAGCAAGCTCTGGTGTAGACTTCAGATTGGTGAGGAATGAGTTTTTGAATTCATCGACATCATAGTAGATATCTTTTTCCCTCTCGAGTCGTGCTATCTCTCTCTCGAGTCAGTTAGACTCTGTATCGAGGTATGACTGGAGGTCTATATTGATATTGGATGGAGCATCGATAGTGACGCTCTCACCAACAGAACGAGGGATACTGCGCCCGAAGTCTGTGGTAAATTCATTGAGTGGTGCGACAGCTGCACGAGCAAACTCAGTGATGAACTCAGATCGGATCTCATAGTTCACATGCGATGATACGCGGATCTCACGAGTCCATGGGATGGCAATCTGCGGGAGTGATACATCGATAAAATCAATAGGCAGATACCCATAGCGTTCTGTACGCTGTGCGATGACATCACCGAGAGTCCACTCTGGTACGAATGGAGTCTTATTGAGATAACATTCGAGGAGTTTCCAGAGCTTGAGAATCTTGAGAACGAGCTTGAGTTCGTCGAGAATCTTTGGGAGCTTGAGTGGTGGAGGGAGATTTGGGAGCTTGATAGTTGGGATGGCTGGGAGCTCTGGGAGATCTGGGAGTGGTGGAAGTGGAGGAAGTATATCGAGTGCTCCTATAGTTGCACCAGGGAGAGTTGGGAGAGAGAATGATGGAATATTCGGGAGACGAATCGGCTTCAGATTCGGTCGAAAATTCGGTACTGCAACAACTACCCCGAGACGTACATCACTGAGATCGAGGATGATATCTGGCCAACGTGGGAACTTGATAACTGGAAGAGATGGAATGAGGAGAGATATGAGCTTGTATTTCCAGTATTTTGCATTATATCGCTCATTATGACAGACAGAACAATATGCTTCCTTGTCTGCGAGGATATCGAGCAGTGGCTGCCATCCATCAGCAATAGCACGTAGGAGGACGATGAGTTCTGCCCACTTGCGGAATCGTATGGAATTATCCTTCATCCAACCGGTCGTCATCTGTTGTACTTCTTCGATATAACAGAGTATCTGTGCGAGGTATCGTTGCTTCCATGTGATATACTTTTGTATCTTGAGTGGGAGGTTTTTGTATTCCTGGATACGCTTGAGATTTTCATTGATTGATGCGAGGAGAGGTCAAGCATTGATATTGGCCCGCCTATTCGCACACTCTGGAGATGGATCGTTGAGACAATAGTTTGCTATTGCAGCATTGACCTCACGAGCATAAGCATCGAGAGATCGACTATATCTATCGAGTTCCTGAGGGAGTACCCATGGTATATCGATAGCTACATCTTGTTCCCTGATAGAGATGAATGGGAGATTACCAATCAGCTTGTAGGCGGATCGGATAGCTGCGATACCTCATTTTCCTTGGTCTGCTATCTTGCCTAGTTCTCATTGGAATGCACTATCTTGTGTCGCATCGAATGAGTTCTGCGTCTCCTGCATCCATCGACCGAGATCTGAAGTGGCATTGACTGTAGTTGACTGGGTTCTCCTCTGGAGTCCACGAGAAGCTCCGAGACTATTCGCCTCTTGCTCATACGAGTTTCACATTTTCTCAGAGAGATTCTTCGTAGATACCTGACTGTATGACTTGCCCCAACTCTCGAGAGTACCCGTGAGAGATCCATTGTAGTGTGCATTCTGTCAGACACTCGTTGGCATGATAACCTTGAGTCTCGGCAGTGTAAAAAATGAATTCACGAGCTCATCTGTCTGGCGCCATACCCAATCCATGATAAAATCAGGAAAACCTCCGATTCTCTTATTTTTGAGATTGATGATGTTATCTGCTGTGAGTGGCTTCGCGAGGTCAATGGTGATATCTACACTCATGAGAGCACTGTCCTCAGATGCTCATCTAAGTGATATGAGTGGTCATGCAGAACTCGTGGTTCGAGGAGTCTTTTGTGAGAATGCATTGTAGAGGGATGGGAGCTTGGTAGGAGATGGTGCTGTAATGTAATCAACAACATCATTCACGAATTCCTGATTCTCCGTCTCTATAGCTGTACGAGCCTTGATACTACATGCTTCAGATCCAGGAGCATTGGTTCCATTACCAGCGTTCCATGTTGGGTTGATAGTACCGAGTCCAACAGTTCCACGGATATCCACATCTGCGATAGTTCCATCATTTTTACACATACTGAGGCTGTCTGTCACAACAAGACAGTTCCCCATCTGGCTGAGTGGCCATATAGCTGGAGGCGGATTGCCACCATAGGTACGTGCAGGTCAACCAAAACATATACCAACACCAGCGCCGAGAGTGAGTGTCGGAGTTGCAAATATACGGAACTGATTAGCAACTGAGTCAATACCTACATATCATCATGCTCATATGATTCTTCCAGCTTCTCCTGGAGATGCGGTCTCAGTTATACTATCGACTCCATTGAGGAGTGCCGTCACACTGAGATTGGAGAGTCATGTTACTGTAGCTTGAGCCTCACGTGCATATCACTCGGTAATAGACTGTGTAGCCTCTGCCCAAGCCTGAGCATTGTTCGAGTTACTACATCCAGGCGCCTCCATCTTGAGTGGTGCAACTGGCCATATTATTGGAATCTGATAACACCCAAATGTTGTCTCCAGATCAAATCGAGTTAATCCACTCAATAATGGCACACCCTCCCCTACCATAAATCCATCACCAATAGGATAACCAAATGCTACTGGATCCTTTCCTGATGCAAGTGGTGCGTAGTTGATCGGGAATGTGAGACATCCATCCTTCATGCGACCACAACCACCGAGTGTCTGGTAGATATCAGTGATCATGTTCTCCATCTCATCAACGGCATTTTCATCGTATCCGAGCTCGACTGTTCTATCATCTCGAGAGACTGTCACTGGTGATCCGCCAACTCATGGACTATTGGTTACACGATCGAATATCTCTTGTTTTTCTTCCTGAGAGATATCTTGGATACTATCGAGAACATTGTTATTATCAGCATCTTGGAGTTTTTCTGCTATATCTGGACCAAGTATAGGATCAGAGAATGTGCGAGTTCCACGCTCGTATTCTCGAGCTGCTGTAGATCTCCATACGAGCATGTCTGCACCACACGTTGTATCAGTATTGAATCCAACATCACCGTATGCATCAGCACCAGTCTCCCCTATCTCAAAATCCCCCACGAGCAACTCTCCATAACTCGCAGGAAGTGCTGTGAGCTCATATGAGAGTATCACGCTCCTTCCTGGTGCAATATCTGGAAGTCTAAAATAATTGTCATACTCAGATCCTGGAGCACGGGCATACTCTCGTGTTATAGTCTCTGTTCCAGAGACAACAGTATAGGCTCGTGTATCAGTGTCGCTGAATATAGGAGGAACTGTATCTATATATTCTATTCCCGTGAGTGGTGTTGTACCAGTATTGCGGATTTCTATATCAACTCTGACCTTTTCTCCACTCTTCAGTATCGAACCTGTACCGAGAGAATACGTCTTGGATACGTCTATATTCCATGCACGAGCATACTCGATACGAGCAAAGTTCCTCTGTGTCATAGCACGAGAATTCTCTGGAGAAGAGTATGTATTGTCAAACTCTGCCTCAACCGATGCAAATGTCTCAGCATCAGATATATCTGCCTCGAGTTCCTCTATACCCTCGCGCGAGAGAAACGGAGTATAGACCTCATTCCATATGATAGCCTCATCGATACCTGTAGCTCATGTTCATGACTTGGAATCCAGAGACACCTGCGGAAGTGAGTTCATAAAAATTGCACCACCAGTCTTGATAGGTGTTCTCGAGAGAGTGATACCGAGTGTTGGATCGAGAAGCCTCTTATCAAAAATACCAGGTGTCGCTGTCCCATAGAGGATAGAGAGCTCACCGCCTTCTGTGAGATAGACGATATCATCACGGGTGTCATTGTCCATGTCACGCACCTTGAGCTGTGTGACTCATACTGGCGCAAGTTCACCATTGGATATCTGTATACGCATACGAGTGAACTGACGACGAGTGTTGGAGAGGAGTATGAGTGCTCATTCCTGATCAACTCAGAGGAGATCTGCATATCCGTCGCGTGTAAAGTCACCAACATCAAATCCCCTATTCGAGATATCCGGGATATAGGCGATATTTCCACGTCTCGCTATCCTATCTCCGAGATTATGGAGGAACTCGACAAATCCATCTGCATGGAGCACGACGAGATCCTCGAATCCATCATTATCCATATCTCTATGTGCATATGAGCGAATCGGTGATGCACGCGAAGATGTGAGTTGTTCACCGAGAGTTCTATCTACTCCATCAACTTCCGTTCCTGGGGCTCTCTTATCCACATGGGCAACTGGGTCACCCATATTGATGAGAGTAAAACTCTGGAACCATCTCGTTGCCTCACCAACTGTATCCCCTCATGCATATGAGAGAAGAGTTCTATTATTATCCTTCCAGCCTATACCAGGAGTATTGACAGTCATACCGATAGAGTCGATATCGATAGGACCATTTTTTACCTCGTCATAGAGTGGATCCATAGTTCGCTTCATGAATCTGTAGCCATAGATACTATCTGCTACTTTTTTGTGAGAGAATTGTTCCTTGGCAAATACGGAGAATGCATCATCGATGTAGACTGTCTCACGCACAGTACTATCCATGATAGATCCTGTCATGATAGTCTGTCATGCATCAGTACGATAGTATATTCGACCCACAATATCGAATCAACTCTTGACCTCGAGAACAAGGGCCTGTGTTGATAAATCAGGGAGAATTGTCAGTGTCACACCTGGAAGATGTGTGATTCGTCCATCCTCATAGACCGTAACGAGAGATTTTGTTCATTCAGTGAGTGAGAGACTCGTATTTCCTCTTGAGAGAGTATATCCAGTATTTGCAGCTTCTATACGTATATTAGAGTCTGTATTTTCATAGACAAAACATGCGTCTCATGTACATGACTCGAGTCTCGGACTCTCTGTACGATAACGAGCCTGTGTGATCATCGCATTGGATACCAGATCCTGTGCGGACACATTCGGATATCCACCATCGAGTGTGAGTGTGAGCTCAGGGAGCACATCCTCGAGATCATACACAGAGAGGCCTCATCCAGGAACTACGGAAAATACTGTTTCACGTTCATATGGAGTATCGAGGAGTGTTGTGACAGCAAGACTCTGCCCAGATCCTGGTGTTGTATTGTAGAGGATATCCTCTCATTCGCGCAAGAAGCTTCCACCAGCAAGCACAGTATATCGGGCGTTATAATCTTCAGTGAAATCAAATCTCTTATTGAGTCTTTTTACAAAAGTAGTATAGCTCGGTATACCGTATATAGTATGTGGTCATGTAGAATCAGTATACGAGAGACTATTTTCACTCAGTGATGGAACAGTTACTGTCATATATCCAGTCTGCTTCACCATCTCATAGATTCCACCAGAGAATGCTATCGGGAGAATAGGACTTCATCCAACCTCGAGGGTTCCTGGTACTGAGAGAGGAACTATATTGTTGTATCTATCTCTCAGGGAGAATCGCATAGTCGTATCATCCTCAAAATGACTGATATACATAGCCAGACCTGGAAGTACTGAGAATATGATATCAGAGACATTGCCAAGTCATGGTACAGATGCAGTTATCCTGTGATCTCATGCGAGAGTTCCTGGTATGTATTGCATAGGCGCAGATACTCCATCAGTTATCTCTACTACTGCAGGTGAGAATGTGCCACCATATGGACTCGTAGAGAGTGATACGAGTGAACGGAACCCAGAGAGCGGTATATTGTTCTCATCAACCACACGAACAGTTACTGGTATAGCCTCTCATCCTACACGTGGTGTACCAACACGCGAGACGATTATACGTGCATTTTCAAAAACCCTGAGATCGAGTTCTGATCGAACCGAACCATCTATGACAGCAGAGAGTCTCACAGTTCCACCAACATCCGATCACACAGTGAGAGGGATCTCTGACTCTGTTGCATCGATATGAAGTGTTGTTCTCTTGGAGCCATCTGCGAGGATAAAATACCCACCATCAGCCGTGAGATCAACACTATAGAGGTCTGGGGCAACAGGATTACCGAGAGCATCACGGAGTCTGAGATAGACTATAGTATTGGATTCTCGGATAAACGCGGATGACACAGGAGAGAACGATGCACGAGCAAGTCCACCCGGAACAACAGCAATACTCTGAGTTGCGTGACGTCAGAGAGCATCAGAGAATTCGAGCCTATAGACCCCAACAGTTCTGAGGTACTCTCTCGGAAGAGTGTAGTTATTGGCATTGATAGTTATACCGGTGCCGACTACTCCCCCAGAGATATCGTCATATATACTGAGTCTGATAGGATAGGAAACATTCATAGATGTCCCACTGAGATTTTTTACTGAGAAGTCAAAAACCATACCACTCGCACTCGTCACTGGTACTTCGATACTCACACGACCATCAACCGTTGGTGTCGCTACGAGGTATTCATCCGTGATTCGTATAGTAAATATATCCGACTGTGTTGTATAGGTTCATCCATCTGTCGTTGGTATGCTCGTCGTAGCCCTGAGTGATACAGTTCAGAGACTCTTACCTGCACGTATCATAAATACTGAACCATTTTCTGTTGGTGTAGTAGGGTTCGGTGCTATGCTGATATATCTTGCTCGTTCAGATGCATTCACTGGCCTACCAGCCCCATCAGTGATAGATACAACATCGATACGTGTCGATGCACCTGTTGGCATAGTGAAGAGAGTATTGCCTCTCGAGTAGAGGAATTGTGCCTGTACAGCCTCATCTGGGAGGAGAATATTGCGCTCCAAGTGGTATGTCATTCTCGCACCACTATAATATGCAGCCATAGCTGGTACAGTTGCACTATGTACGGGGGTTGGTGTCGAGAGACTCATACCAGCCATGCTCGTGCCATCGCCAGCAAATAGAGCATTAGCAAGCATATCTGTTGGAAGTCAGAGTGTGTTGATTCCACACGCCTGTCATACGATACGGATTGGTGTCAGTGACTTGATCCAACACATAATAGCAGATGGCCATTCTGTGAGAGACACTCACTCTGGAGGTCCACATGCATCGCTCGGAGATGGGGTAACTGAGTCGAGATTTTTGTTGTCTTCTTCGGAGAGATTGTATGCATTGATCACCTCTCGTGCTGTGGAGTACTCTGTAGCCCTGTCAGCAAATACTGAACCATCAGCAGCTATAGTACTCGAGTCTGAGTCGTCTCACTGTGGTATAAAATGTGTGAGTCCAAGATATGCAATATCGTATGCTCCGGTATGAATCGGAATCCGCGGAGGACTCGAGAGACTACCAGTTATAGATCTGATAACTGCAGGAACATCGAGGAGGGCCTGGTTGAGTCATTCGAGTATGAATTCACCTCCAGAACCATAGGCATGAGAATATGCGAGTCATGTCTCAACAGCCTGTTGCATCTTGACTGTGACATCTGGATGGAGCCACCTATTGGCTCTAATAGCTGCAACAATATCCTCATCTGAGAGTGGTCAATCCACCGTTGCAGGAACACATGCAGGACTATCTACGAGTTGCCCTCACCAACACGATGGTGCTGGAGGATAGAATTTTGGCTCAGTAGAAGGAAGTGATCATTCCCACTGTTCTTTTCCGAGGCGATCCAGCTCGAGTCTATATGCAGTAATCATGATAGCTCATGAACCGTACTTTCGGATACGTTCTTGCCCTCGAGCATCACTGAGATTTACTGTTATACGATTCTTGTGTCGTTCGAGTATTTCTTCTTCATCAAAACGGAAAAGGTTCGCATAGACAATTTTCTTATCTTTATTTGCTGGAGATTCTTCCATGAATATCACATGACGATCATGATCGATTGCCATAGAAGGAGTAATTGCTGTATTTTTTGCTGCTGCAATCTCCTCGAGAGTTGGTGACTTATGATAGAGTCGAGAGTCGAATATACTATGAAAACTCTGCGTCTCATACGTAGTATAGTCAGAGACAGCATTGATAGTTACACTCATAGAGTCACCTCCTCCACTACTACTGCCCCCACTATCTTCTGTGGATCATGTACCAGCAGACATTGCGAGGTTGAAACATGGATAATTGAGCCTCTTATTTGGGACGACTGCATTATTGAATATAAATAATCCAGTGATACATGGAGATCTATAGTCGGCGCCATTCGGTATTTTGGTCCAATAACGCTCCTGATCGTTTCATGCATTGTATGGACATGGACGACTGAAGAGCTTATTTTCCGTTGCATCACAGTTCGGATAGACAACTGGAGGCGCTTCACTCTCAGGTGGGATAAGAGAGTATATATATCAGGTTATTTGTGGAGCAATACACTGATAGTGTGTCTTTCATTTTTCTGGCATTGGACACTCAAAAGCAGGAAGACATGCCCACATATATGGAGGAATGAGTCATGAGAGATTGGCGCCAACAACACTAATAGCTACCATCCCATTGGCACACTGTCATTCACCTCCTACGAGATAATGTGATTCCCATTCCATACCGAGGAGACGAGTTGGTGGATTGAACTCTCATCACCATGTTGGTTGTGTCCATGCCTCCGGAACAGTGAGACAACTGATATCATCACGGGAACGTCCGAGATCATCTGGCCATGGACCATCTTCTCGGATGGCTCATGACTGGAGCATATATGGATATGGAGAATATGCTGCATTACAGTCTTTTGGATTTGCATCAGTAATCTGTGGTCATGTATGTTCTACTTCAAATCCCCTCTGATTAATCTCCTTCATTCCCGAGAGAGAAAATATAGAGATATAAAAATCCTGTGTCCACGATGGTTCATTGAATGTCCAATTCTGAGTATTAACATTGGTGATAATATTTTTTCACCAGTACGAATCAACCTCATATGTAGATGGTTCGGTATCTACGGGTCAACAGTCGATTCATTTTCGTCCATCTTTTTCATAGAGCTTCACACTATCTGGTGTTCGCATCACATCAAATGCACCATTGGCCTCTACGAGAAGTCATTGCTTGTATGGACCCTCTTCATAGTCAGATCCTCGTGCTATTGTACAGAATTGTGGATCGAATATGGTAGACCCCTTTCTTCCGAAGAGAAAATTATCATAGTGACGAGTAATACCAAGTCATGGAGGTGGTATAGGCTCCTTGATAGTGAGAAAGTCCATGACAAAGGTCGAAAACGGAGTAGCAATCTCAACATTATCTACCCAATCTTCGAGTTTATCATTGGCTTTTCGGATGGTATTCATAGCAGAATAATCCATAGCCGATACATGCACAGCAGGCTGATCTACACGTATCTCTTGTCAGTTATTATATCTTCCTGCATTGGCAACGAATCCACGTATATCAGCGAGAGATTTTTGATTGATGAGCTCGTGGAACTTCTTGAGGAGCTGGACGACCATTGGCTTAGTCTGGATATCTGGCATGGTGTCTATCTCGGCATCTGGAAACATGTCAGAAGTTGTTCATTCTATCCCAAGAGTATCAATGAACTCGAATTCTTCTTGATTGAATTTTTTGTTAGCTGCATCTACTGCTCCTATGACATATCGGAGGAAGTGCTTACTGAAGCGCTCATATATGAGCTCCTCTGCACTCTCCATATAGACTTCGTAGGCACCAAGTTGCTGTATATCAAAACTCTTTGATTCATAGAATCCATCATAGTAAAATACCCTCGGGGGTAATGTTGATGGAGCAAATACTCCTCTCTGAAGATAAAAATCATGCGTCTTATCCAGAAAGCCTCGTATCTTCTCAATATCAGACTGTATATCAACAGAGTCTGGAACTCTCGGATCTGCTTCTATAAAATCAGGCTGGAACTCACGTCATACAGCAGGATTGATAACTCCATGCCATACTTCTGGTTCTACGACTTTTGGAGCCTCACGTTCATATGCCTTGTAGGTATCTGTTTCCTCATCGTAGAGGAATTCCTTATCCACGAAGTCAGTGTATGGATACATGCTCGGGAACTGATCTTCTCCAGTATCTACCATCGGAACTGGAACATTACCGATGAGGATTGTACCAACGAGACGCGATACCACATCATCTTCCCCATCTCATTCGTAGTAGAGTTTTTCGTTTTGGTTTGCTATATAGCTTGGCTTGGTATTTTCATCGATAACAAAAAGAGAGACACGTGTAGATCCCAGGGATGTCTGTATATCCTCAGCATAGCTATTGATCTCGGAATCGAGGCGACCATACGTCGTCTCATCGACATAGATTGATACTATATCTCTATACTCCTCCTGACTCGCATTTGCAGAGTCAAAAAAACTCACATGAATCGTCTGAGATACAAGGAGGAAAAAGACAAGAAGTGTCGCTATGTATTCGCGTGGGGTTCTGAGTATTCTACGCATAGGAAAAATTTGTATAAATATATGCTTTTTTCTCTCTATTGCAACGGAAAAAGTCGAGAAAAATGAAAAAAAATTCGACAAAGGATATTTTTTGTATATTATGCGCCCACTTGGTTTCTGGTGTCAGAAAACTATGCCTATGTCTATGCACTCTGCACTGACTCTGGAGATGTAGCTCAGTAGGTAGAGCAGCGCCCTTTTAAGGCGAAGGTCCCGGGTTCGAGCCCCGGCATCTCCACCATAATGATTAGAATTTCCCATTGATGAACCACCTTTTGGCTTATCAATGGGATTTTTTGGTTCGTCCTTTTGGGTATTTCTAATTACCTTAGATTGGTCGAACCGGAGCACAACTTCCACAATAGCTTCTGCTTTAGTCCATGTAACCTCAACTTTCTCTACCAATAAATCTACTAAGAACTGTTTCTGTTCACTTGAAAGCTGGACCTTACGAATCTCAAAATCTTTTGAAAAGGTTTCAATTGCCTCCTTTGTTGCCTCCAATTCTAGAAAAGATTTTATCTTTGCTGAAATTCCTAAAATCTCCGAGTTGATCACTCATCGTCTCTCAGTAAAATTTTTGATTAGCTTATCCTTCATTTCCTCCGTCATCTTTCCGGCATAATAGTCTATCATTGTGGCCTCTTCCATACCATCTAATTCCTCATATTTCTTTTCAAAAGATGCCTTTTCACTGATGAGCCAGTTAAAATCATTTTTTTCTAATGATTGTTTCTGAATTGCTTCAAATAGATCTTTCGGTCGGTCGATAGCTTTTTCAACCAAGGTCCAGACATGTTCATCAAGACTTCCTCATGGAATCTCTCTATTTGGAAATTGTTTTCCATCTGGGTCTATAAATGCTTTTCTCCTATAGCTATGACCTCATTTGGTCCGTAGAAATCCAACATACTTTCTCCCAGTCTCCATATCGATAATTTTTCTGGACAACATATATTCGGTTTTTCATCCCCCTCTTTTTGAATTTTCATTGAGTTTTTCAAGTCTTTGTTGAGCAAGTTCAAAGGTAATACGCGAGATTATACTTGGAACAGAGATTAGTATCTCCTCTACTTCATCCTTTTCATTTTTTGATCTAAAGACAGCCTGCCCTGCATATACAGGATTTCGTAATATATCACCTATGAAAGTGTCATACCATTTTGTATTCCGGTTTGATTTTATAGATCATCTTCACTTAAGGACTTTATTCTCATTCAGCATACTTGCTAAACTTCACAGGGACTTACCATTGATGAACTCTTTGAAAATTCTTTCTACCCAAGCAGCCTCAGTTTTCTCAATCTCTAATCACTTTCAAACTCTTTCTCATGTATCCTTTTTGATGTATCAAAATGGTGCAGAATTCAAAACATAATTTCCATTTCTGGCTGAGGCATTCTTTCCTTCCCTAGTTCTCATTTTGATGGTTTCTCTCTCGAATTCTGCAAGGGCTCAAAAGATTTGAAAAGTCAGCTTTCCTATCGGACCAGAAAAATCGATATTTTCTTTCAAAGAGTAAAATCCAATCTTTGAATTCTGTAAGATCTCAAATGTACTGAGCAAATGAGATAAATTCCGAGACAGTCTGTCAATCTTCCATACAGCTACAATATCAAACTTTCACTTTTTGGCATCCTCCATCATTTTTTGATATGCGGGACGATTTAGGTCAGCACCACTGCATCATAAATCTTTATATTCCCACTCTTTTTCGTGTACCCATCATTGAAACTTTTTCTTATATTCCATCATGTCATCGAGTCATGCAAGCTGCATATCAGCCCCAAATCAATCCCGACTCTGTTCCTCAGTCGAGACTCGAATATAATATGCGATTCTTATTTGATCTGATTTCATGGTGGATAGCATAATGTATAAACTCATCTAGCATACCAATTTTTCAAAAAACATACAGTTTATTTATCCATTTTTCAGAAAATACATGAAACAATATGCTGATCTATTTCATAGGATTTTTCTTCATCAGGTTCTGCAAATACTGCAACAATACGAAACGGAATTGTTCTTTTCCCGCTCGGCTCTATAACTCATAAAAGAATGTTATTTTTCTTGTTTTCCATGTCGGATTACGATTACACGTCCGAGCATAGAAAAAAACATTCAGGAATCTTCTGAATTCTTTCAGGATTTTTTTGATATTAGATCTCTATATTTTCTGGGCTTGTTAGCAGAATGACTTTATCTTTTTTATAAAAAAAATCTGCCACTCTAGTTTGTTCTTGTATCTTAGTATTCAAGGCTTCTATTCTATAATAGATGAGTCTATTATAAGCCTTTACTCTTTCATCTGGGTTCATACTACTTACAGCTTGATCGAGTTCTTCAACTAAAATATCTCCTTGAACTCAAATAAGTTTATTATGACATAGATCAAAATATATCTCAAGAAAATGAGTATTTTCTACTGATAAAATGAGGGGTTTATTTTGAAAGAAGATTATGTTTCTTTCAGAATCAAAGCGAAATTGTGGTCATTTTAATTCGGGTATTAAGTTTCCAATTTCCTGGATTTCTATTTGAAAAAGCTCCGGGATCTGATGAGTAAAATTTCTATTTTTTCAAGATGTAGACAGTTTTATCGTTCACTTTTTTACCAAGTTGAGCAAAGTACATATTCTGTCTACTCAATGTGGTAAATCCGATAAATTCAAAGAAAATGGAAGATGCTTATATACTAGATACTTCTCTTTTAGTATCTCCATAATATGATTTTCTTGATCTTCTATTGGAAGAAAATCATGCTCATAGTGATATATCTCTCCTAATATCCATGCTTCTAAACACTCTTGAACAAACTTTTTTGTAGTATTTTCGTCAATCTCAATTACTAAGGATATCCCATGAAGGTATTTCTGAAAGAACTCATAGTTTATTTCAAATAAATCGAGATTTTTTAGAGAATTTTTATCTATCTGAAGCCTTTTGTATATTTCAGGAATATCATGAGGAGATAACCGTACATACTGAAGTGTTGTGGATACTATTACTCCAATATCAACGAGGTTTATAATCGTTCCAATCAATTCCCTATACCATTCTGGACCATCAACTGGAAAAGGAGTCCAACTAAAAAGAGATTTTTGGTCATTTGACTTATCTCATGCAAGGGACTGCTTTTCATAGCCTAAGAAGAACCAGGCAAGATATAAATGTAAATTGTATCCTAACTTTCTGATATCAGATTGAGTTGGTGCGCCTATGATGGAAATCCACCCATGTTCTTGCATAAAAAAAGTTTATGAACTTACGAATTATATAAGTTTACTTATATCTGTCATTTTTTCTTTGCAAAAGCCGTCACTTTCCACTTGCCCTAGAACGCTTCCTCAATATACTTGCAAAAAGAACTAATTTCTTGCCTTATGCAAAAAGAAGCAAAAGCACGTCTGAAAATTAACTCTCTCCTCGAGGAATCAGGATGGAGATTTTTTGAGAAAGACTGAAAACCTGCTAATATCCAGGTTGAAACAAATATAAAAATGAAAGATATTTGAGATGATTTTGAAAATATATCTTGAGGTTTTGTAGATTATCTTCTGCTCGATGATAGATGATTTCCTATATGTGTATTGGAGGCAAAAAGTGAGGATAAGGATCCTCTCTGAGAAGCAAAAGAACAGGCAAGAAAATATGCAAATTCACTCAATGTTCGTTTCATTCTTCTTTCAAATGGGAATATCCACTATTTTTGGGACAAAGAAAAATGAAATCCCACTCGAATAAGTCATTTTCCGAGACTCGAATCTTTACAATCTCAAGAAGAATCCAGTGCTGATATTACTCCTTTTATCATTGAAAAAGTTGAGACTGATTATGTAGTAAAGACCCAGTATAGTACTTATATCACAGATCCAAAATGGCAAGATGAGTCAAAAAGAAATGATCTCATAAAAGATAGATGACTCAAATTTCTGAGGAAATATCAGATATGAGCAGTTGAATCTGTCCAACAAGCAGTGAAAGACTGAAAAAATAGATTTCTTTTTGAGATGGCAACCGGTACAGGTAAAACGTTGACTTCAGCTGCAGTTATTAAACTTTTTCTCAAGTCATGACTTGCAAAACGAGTGCTTTTTCTGGTCGATCGATTGGAGCTTGAGGATCAGGCAAAAAAAGCGTTTGTTCGTTATTTATGAAATGATTTCGAAACAACGGTATTCAAAGAAAATAGAGATGACTGGAGGAAGGCGGAGATAGTAGTTACTACAATTCAATCGATTTCTTATGAGAATAAATATCTGAAAATATTTTCTCCAACAGATTTTGATCTCATAATTTCCGATGAGGCTCATAGGAGTATTTCTGGATCTAATCGTACTATATTTGAGTATTTCATAGCATATAAGCTATGATTGACCGCGACCCCAAAAGACTACCTCAAGAATCTTGATAAAAAAAATGTTGATGGTAGGGATCCGCGTGAACTTGAAAAGCGCCAACTTCTCTCTACATATCAGACTTTTGGTTGCGAATCAGGTGAACCAACTTTTAGATATAGTTTACTCGACGGGGTATCCGATACGGATGGTCCATATCTCGTGAATCCACTACTTATCAATTGTAAGACAGATATTACTACACAACTTCTTTCCGATGAAGGATATGCGGTAGATGTAGAGAATGATTCTTGAGAGAGTGAAGAAGTAATCTATAAATGATCGAGTTTTGAACGAAAATTCTTCTCTGAAAATACAAATCTTCAGTTTTGTGAGGCATTTATGAAAAATGCTATCCGAGACCCTCTATCAGGAGAGATTGGGAAGACCATATTTTTCTGCGTATCTCGTCATCATGCTACTAAGATTACTCAGATGCTCAATGAGATGGCTCATGTACTGTTTCCAGGGAAATATCAATCGGATTTTGCTGTTCAAATAACTTCAGATATCCCAGCCGCTCAACAATATACTATCAACTTTTCAAATGGTAATCTTAATGGATATACGAACTGGCTTGAAGGGTATAAGTCCAGTAAAACTCGTGTATGCGTGACAGTTTGAATGATGACAACAGGATATGATTGTGAAGATATTCTCAATCTTTGTTTAGCTCGTCCGATATTTTCTCCAAGTGATTTTGTTCAGATGAAGGGACGTGGAACTCGTACTTTTACATTCGATTTTGGAGGTAAAAAAATAAAGAAACAACATTTTAAGCTTTTCGACTATTTCGAGAATTATAAATACTTTGAAGAGGAATATCCATATGATGAGATTCTACATTTACCGAAAGTATGAGAAAAGAAAATTGAGGATCTTAAGCCTATTTTTATAGAAGAGGTTTCTAAATCTAATATCTTTGAATCCTGTGAGGATGATTATATTGTTATCTATAATGAGAATGATATCGGATCTGAGGGAATGAGAATTGATAGAGAACTTTATATAGGTACCTTTGAAAAAACACTAAAGGATCAAGTAGTTGAAAGCCTGGAATTTAAGGAAGCAGTTATTTCTAAGGATTATGATTTTCTGGAAGAATATATTAAAACCCGTATATTTGATCGTCCAAAAGAGTATTTTAATCTCAAGAAGCTTCGTGAAGGTTATAAAACAGACCGAAAAGTGTGACTTTGGGAGATTATCGATCATATTTTCTTCGGAGAAAAGTTCAAATCAAAGAAAGAGATTGCTCAGGAAGAGTTTGAGAAATTTCTCGTGGTAAATGGTATCAAAGAAAATCTCTATTATGAGACGAAAGAGTTCTTTATGCTCTATCTCGTAAATGAGGAATTTCGAACAACCGTGAACAATCGAGCATATAGGCATTATGCAGGAAATCCTGAGATAACAGCTATGTTCAAGTCACTCGGAAAAGAGCATCTCGAATCTATCCCGAGTTATATACACGATAACGTTCCACTCAATCAATTTTACTAAAATTATAATCTATGCTCACTCCAGAAACCAAACGAAAAATCGATAACTGTCGTGATACTCTCGTTGGAAAAATCCCGGTCCCTATGAGTCAGATAGAACAAATCACTCTCGCGCTTACATACAAGTTTATGTCTGATATCGATGAAGAGAATAGAGAACTCGGGTGAGCAAGTTTTTTCGAGTGAGATTTCGAGAAATATGCCTGGAAGAATATCATGGATAAGAGAAATGGAGCACAAGAACGTCTCAATCTCTATAGTGAGGGTCTCGATAGTATGTCTCGCAATGGTAATATCCCAGACCTTTTTCGAGATATCTTTCGAAACGCTTATCTCCCTTTCAAGGACCCCACCACTCTAGACCGATTCTTGAAGCAAATTGATGAGTTCCATTATGAACACTCCGAAGAGCTTGGAAATGCTTTCGAATATCTCCTCTCTACTGCAGGGAGCCAAGGCGATGCAGGACAGTTTCGTACCCCTCGTCATATCATCGATTTCCTTGTATCGGTTGTCGAGCCGACCAAAGATGATACTATCCTCGATCCTGCCTGTGGGACCGCGGGATTCCTCATCTCTGCATATAAACACATCCTTGAGCAAAACGGAAAGAATCTCTCTATCGATGACAAGCAGAGAATATCGAGAAATATCTCTGGATATGATATATCGCATGATATGGTCCGACTTTCACTCGTGAATATGTATCTGCATAACTTTGCCGATCCAAAGATTTATGAGTATGATACACTCTCAAGTGAAGAGAGATGGCATGATGATTTTGATTGTATACTCGCCAATCCTCCATTTATGACTCCAAAGGGAGGAAGTCAGCCACATAAGAGATTCTCTATCACTTCGACGAAGTCAGAGGTCCTCTTCGTAGACTATATCATGGAGCATATGAAAATCCATGGAAAAGCGGGCATCATAGTCCCTGAAGGGGTGATATTCCAGAGCGGAAAGGCATACAAGGAGCTCCGAGAGAATATGATAAAGAATAACTTCCTCTGGGCTGTTGTCTCTCTCCCAAGTGGAGTATTCCAGCCATATAGTGGTGTGAAGACCTCCATTCTTTTCTTCGATCGTCAGCTCGCCAAGAAGACTGATAAAGTCCTCTTCTTGAAGGTATCTGCTGATGGATATGACCTCGGAGCACAGCGTCGCCCGATCAATAAGAATGACCTTCCAGAAGCCTTCGAAGTACTGAAGAGATATAAGGAAAGTATCGAGACTGGAAATATAGAAAATATCTCATCATCACTTGCTCATCTTGTTGATAAAACTCAAATTGCTGAATCAGGTGAATATAGTCTCAGTGGTGAGAGATATAAAGTAACAGGTATATCAGGGAAAAGTAATTGGGATATGGTAAAATTATGAGATATAGTAGACATAAAAACAGGAAAAAAGGATGTTAATGAGTGAAATCCGGATTGAGAGTATCCATTTTTTACCTGTGCGAAGGAGTATACATTTTCGAATACTTACTCTTTTGACACTGAGGCATTACTTATTGCATGAAATGGTGATGTATGAGCTGTGAAGTATTATAAATGAAAGTTTGAAGCATATCAAAGAACTTATGTACTTTCTAATTTCCAGAATGTACTCCCTCGTTATCTTTTTCAAATTCTGAATGCAAAACTCAAAGAAACCGTTTCAGTGCAGAAACTTGGAAATACAATGCCATACATAAAACTCTGAATGCTTACAGATTTTGAAATCCCTATTCCTCCTCTTGAAATCCAAGAACAGATCGTAGCAGAGCTCGATGGATATCAGCGGATTATCGATTGAGCTCGTGCAGTCGTCGAGAACTATAAGCCGACTATCAAGATAGATCCAGAGTGGAAATTGATTGAATTAGGGAATAAAGAGTACATAGAGATATTAGATTGAGATCGAGGTTCTAATTACCCAAAAAAAGAAGAATTTACTGAAAATGGATATTGCTTATTCCTCAATACTTCCAATGTTAGGAAATGATATTTTGATTTTAGTAAGTGCGACTTTATAAACGAAGAAAGAGATAATAAGCTCTGAAAATGAAAACTTATTCGCTGAGATTTAGTTTTGACTACCAGAGGGACACTTTGAAACTCTGCAAACTTTAGCCAGGAAGTTGAATTTAACAATATCCGTATTAACTCTTGAATGGTTATTTTAAGACCTAATAGTTACAATGTTCTATCAAGCTATATATTAAATTATATAAACTCAAATGGGTTTCTAAAGCAAATTGAAGAATTACTTTCATGATGTGCAGTTCCTCAATTGCCAATTAGAAGCTTGTCTCAATTTAAGATCCCTCTACCATCTCTCGAAGTTCAACAATTGATTGTAGAGAGAATTGAAAAGGAGCAGAAACTTATAGAGGCTACTAAGGAATTGATTGATATTTATGAGGAGAAAATCAAGGATAGAATTGGGGAAGTGTGGGGAGAAAATAACTCAAAATAAATAGTATGAACTGGAAGCGATTTGCTATAAAATTTGCTGATCTTAAGGATCAGGCTACTTATAACCAGATAAATAAAGTATTTGGATATTTGGTTGATTTTCCGATGAAATCATATTCGAACCCAGGTTTCACGAGTACAAAAGCTGAACTTATTTACCAATGGACTCTGACTATTTCGGAAGAAGATATTTCTGAAAAAACAAAAATATCGATACTGAGTGATGCAATTGATGATTTACTTTCTAATGAAGATGATAAAGTTGCTATGAAGAATATCATAGCTAAACCTCAGGAAGAAAAAGAGGTTATTATAAAAGAAGTGATAAAGTATATCGAAAAGGATGCTTCCATAAGTGATGTTTCGGTCCAAATTGACGAGTATCTTCCTATTACTTTTTTTGACCCTAAGAATGACGAATTCAGAGAAAGGACAGTACAAGCTTACCAATCAAATTATACCATTTGAAATTATCAGTTCGCTTATATAGCATATTATATGCTCTTCGTAAGTTATCTCTATAAAGTTATCTGGGAATTACGATCAATCTGAGCAAGTAATATAATTTCTGATATTGAGGTATTTGTTCAGTCAAAATTGAAATGCGACTTGAATATCATTTTTGATTTATCAAGTATTGGCGAAGACGAGTTTTGTAGAAAAATAAATGATTTTATAAGATGTCTTCATAAAAATGAGATTGATGAAATCGCAAACTTTGTTCAAAAAAGAAATCATTGCGCACATCCAAGCGGAATGATTCAATACTCTAAAAGTGAGGTCGATAATCTCATTCAGAAAATCGATATATATACAAAGAAAATCCAAGATAAAATCGATTGATGTTTACTTGCTTATGTAAAAACTAATCTTGATTGATTTTGAGCAGATAGTAGATTTATGCTCTCAAGACATGAACTTATTTATCTATATGAAAAATTTGGTGATATTTTAGATTTTCTTTCTGATACAAAAGAAAACATTGAAAAGAAGATAAGATTAGTCCAGGTCCTTATTTCGAATGCCCAAGAAGCAGTTTTTCCTGATGATATATTCTATCATTCAGTGAAAATATTTCTCCATGGGTACTCTCCCTCTTGTGGATATTCTGTATATGATATTATACAATCTTTGGGCACTATTGATTCCACTAATACAAAGCTTATCATAGACTATATGAGCGTTATAACAATTGATGAGGAAGATAAGAGTGAAGTATTAGAATTCTTACGAAATAGTTAAGATAACTTTACTTAACATATTCACTGTCGATAATCTCTCATCGCATTCCTTGATATCCTGGAGAGTTCTCAATATGTGAGAGTTCTTTCATAGTGAGGAGAGTCGGGGTATATTTGAGAAAGTTTTGATTTTCTATCTTTTCTCCATAGTATTTATGTACATTTGTACATTATAGTATGAGAATCGACAAAAAATACAATCAGAAAATAGATATACTCCGGACCTTTTTCCGTGGCGGATGAGTCTATACATCACTTGATCAAATGCGAGAACTCCTCGGATACTCTCACCGCTCCGGGGTACAGCTCTTTCTCCAGAAGCTCGTGGAGTCCGGGATACTCTTTTTCGAGAATAAGGGATATATTCCGACGGATAAACTCACAGGATATCCACTCTTTGAGTCAGTACGTGCCGGGCTTCCATTCACTCCTGAGACACATCCTACCAGTCAGATGGACCTGGAGAAATATCTCATCGAGCATCCAGCGAGTACCTACTTCGTGAAAGTGAAGGGAGATAGTATGGAGGATGCTGGGATCAGGCAGGGAGATATCGTTATCCTCGATCGGTCCCTCACTCCGAAGAATGGAGATATCGTCATCGCATCGCTCGATGGTGACGTGACACTGAAGTATTTCGAGAAGAAGTGAGAGAGGCTCAGGCTCATCCCAGCAAATGCGAAATATGAGCCCATCATCGTAAATGGTCCGTGTGAGATACTCGGAGTCATCGCTGGTTCTGTACGCAAATACCACTAATATATGCTTTTCCATACATCTACTCGCATCTTTGCACATATCGACTGCAATAGTTTTTATGCTTCCTGTGAAGTTCTCAGAGACCCTTCACTCAAGGGGAAGTGTGTCTGTGTGTGAGATCAGATAGTGATAGCCGCAAGCTATGAAGCGAAGAAGTATGGAGTGAAGACGGGGACTCCACTCTGGGAAGCTGAGAGGATGCTCGGGAAGAAACTCGTCAAACGCATCCCAGATCACTCGTGGTACAGGCAAGTATCCGAGCGACTCATGCAGTATCTCACCGCAAAGCTCGGGAAGATAGAGGTATTCTCTATCGATGAGCTCTTCGCAGAACTCACGAATATCTCTGGAAGATATGATGATTTTGCTGAGACTCTCAAAGAAGAGATATATCACGATATCGGGATTCCTGTATCGATCGGGATATCCAATACTCGTATCAGGGCCAAGATGTTCGGAGATCTGAATAAACCATACGGCTCATATGTCGACTTCAATGTGGAGAGTATCGAGTGACTCTTTCGGACTCTCGCAGTCACGGAGGTCCCATATATCGCTCGTGGCAATAGTGAGAGACTCGGGTCGACGGTGAAGACAGTATATGACTTCTATGCGATGGAGTGACGACGAGTCTCGGAGATTCTCGGTCGTAATGGAGTGATCCTCTGGCTCGAACTGCATGGGGTGGATAGCTGGGTCCCTCATGATACTGAGAAGAAGCGAAAGAGTATCGCTTGCACGAGGTCGTTCAATCACGAGATGAGCTCGAATCCTCACTTTCTCTGGAGACAGATACTCATGAACTTCGAGCGTGCCTATGATACTATGCTCAGTGAGAAGCAAGGGGCGAGAGTGATATGACTCCTCCTCCGCACCAAGGAGTTCACCTATCAGACCAGGGCCGTCGATATGAGTGAGACCAATATCGATAAGTCACGAATGGTGTCACTCCTTCGTGAGATGCTCCTCTCACTCTTTGATAAGAACTCTATCTATCGGACCACGGGAGTGACGTTCTCCGAACTCTCTCCATTTACCCCGAAGCAACTCTCGGTATTCGATATCGATGATAGAGTGCAGGTAAAGAGCGAGAAAATATCCAATACTCTTACGAAGCTCAAGGAGCGATTCGGTGAGAATATCGTACACCAGGGATTTATCCGGGAATCGAAAGTGAGTCGAGAACTTCCGACAGTTTTTGAGGTTGGGTAGTCAGATTTATTCTATACTCAAATCCACAAGACTGAGTTCATCTCCTTCGAGTTGGAATTTACAGGTGAAATTCGATCGTAGTTTCGCTCAAAATGAGTTCTGGGCATCAACATACGAGTGAACATATATAAACCCTCCAGCGGCCCAAATTTTGTAGTCAGCCCATGGGAAATCTGCCGTCGATGGAGACTTGAGCTGTGAAGTGGTTGCTTGTTTACAGAAGGACCAGGCGGTCACATCATGACTTTTGAGCCACTCATCAAGCTTTGCATCTTTTTCGATGGCCTCTGCGAGTTTCTTTTGGTCCTCTTTTTCCTTCTTGCATTTCTGATTTTTCATACAAGCCTCTTCTTCTGCTTTTTGTTTCTCGACTTCTGCTTGTTTTGCTTGTTCTTCAGCTATGCGCTTATTTTCTATTTCTTGTTTTTCGAGAGCTTCAGCATTTTTCTCCTCTTCCGTCAATGCTCGATTTATGTTGATGTCTTGTATCGTCTCTTTTCCTCGGTAATTTGCGACAATATGGAGTCTTTTTGATTTCTGAGTAAGCTCGACAGGAATCTCATAAATTGATTTTTCTTTTGGTCCAACTTCTTTGTTATTTACGAGAATCTTTGTCACTGGAGTTGCTTCAAATTGGAAATTATATACTCATCCTGTCTGAGAAGTATTGATATCTGAGAGGACTTTTATAACTGGAGCCTGCGCATTTCCCTGAGATATAATGATAGTGAGAAGTAGTACGGAAAAGAGAGTTCCAGTAATTCTCCCGGGGTATTTTTTGATATTCTTGATACGATTCTGGAGGATTTTTTCATCCTTTCATGGATAGAGCCAGATTGCGAGTATGAGAAGCATCCCGGCATATTGTAACAGTGGATTTTCCATAAATACAGAACCGAGGATAAATCCTGAAAATCCAATCGGATAAAGCCACATTTTTATAATGTCCTCTTCGAGATATGATTTTGGTTTCTTGAGTATTTCTTGGTAATTGGACCACTCTTTCTCTGATCGAGTAAGAAACCATACACCCTCAAATATACCAAGAAATAGAGGTATTCCGGACCAAGAGAGCAGAATACAGGCGATACCTTCTTTCTTGCGTCAGAGGTAAAATTTTTGTGCTCAGAAGGCCCCTAAGAGTATCCCGAGCAGTCCAGCCAAGAAACGAGATTTCATATATGGAAAAATGATAAAATAAAAAGGCGACTTGTATAATGAGTCGCCAGACTACCACTTCAACATTACCTCGATAAAAGACAATGGAAGCTATACAAGCCGCCTTTTTGTTTTCTATCGATGTACGCAAAAAGTGCGCTTGTGTATGAAGCGGTAATCTGGCACGGAGAAATATACTCAAAAAAGAGGAAAAAGCCAGCATATAATTGCGCGCATTCTTGGTTTATATATAATTGAGACCTAATCTTGAAAAACATATGTCAAAGAAAACGACAAAAGATGATACAAATCAAAAGAAGCCTTATAAGGATGAACCATGAAATGAAGGGGAAAAATTCTTTATAGAAAGTGCAACTAGAGAAGCTTTTCAACTTCGAACAAAAATTAAGATGAGTGAGGCATTTTTTCATCAAGGTGCTTGATACTCAAAACAAGACGCTCGAGGTCATTTTGCCTATGGAGTACTTGATGAAGTTCTTCGTGTGGCCCTTACGATGCACCGTTGGAAAGAAGTAATTGATTGATGAGAGATTCAGAGAAAAAAAGATGATCCGAATGATTGAATTGAAAGACTGTTATATGAAAGCATAAATTTTGAGCAAAAACTTTGGTGCCGAAAACTATCAGAACATCTTGTTTCAATCATTCTTTTTTCAAAACATAACAAACAGTCATTATATAGAATTTGGCTAGCAAGCAGATCATTAGAGAAAACTATAAGTAGATACTTAGATCTAAAAGAATATGACAATTGTAAGAATCAAAATGTTTTATATCAAATAAAGCACCTAGTGAACGATATACGATATGAAGTAAAAAAAGAAAAATTGGTTGCAGATGACTTATTCTTCATGAAAGAGGAAATGAAGCCTATTTTTCTTGAATGAAAGAAAGAGGAAATGAAGCCTATTTTTAGTAGTTATGAAAAACTTCTAAAGATATCGCTTGGAAGCATCACCGATCCAACAGATAGACTTATATTGGGGCCATCCTATGAGCATAGTTATTGAAGATTGAGTGAGGTTGTTCATGCAAATGATTGAGTGGGTGATCCAGAAATTTCTTTAGGTCATATAAAAGCTGAGTTTTATTTAGCTTGGATGTATTGTTCTAGAATCATTATGTGGCTATACGAAATTCTTTGAATAGAAAAGACAGGCTGATCTAAACAATTGGAAAGTATGTTCAAATCTGATAAAATAGACGCGCCGATACTCTATAAAAACACTCATCAGAAAGAATTCGAGAATGGCGATTTAATCTTTTGTCAAAATGTATTTGCCGAAATACTAGAAAAGAAGGTAAGTAAGTACGGTAATACTTCGTATAAAATACAGTTTTTATGACGCGCCCCGATTCCAGAGATTCCGATTGAAGAAGTACCATCAAGATCTATACAGGCATGTATACTAAAAAAGAGTTGAGCAAAAAATTATCTTGAAAAAGATATATTATGAGAAAATATAAGTAATCCGGCTTTTGATGAACTAAGTAAAATAAAAGATGAAATCGATAATTCTACGACTTATGAAATGATAAAAAGCATATTTATCGATATTGATAGAGCCCTCAAGGGACAGGGATGACTTATACGAATTTACATTAAATAGTCTATTAAATTAGATAGACATTTTTTTATATTCCCTATAAGTTCTTGTCTCTAATTGACTCGCATATTTAAGTCCCAAACCCTCTCTGGACCCAATTGATTGATCGAAATAGAGTTTCAGGCATTTTCCACCTGTTATAGGGCAAATAAACCACCATCGGATACCACCATAATTGCATCGTGTTGGCACTATCTCAATTTTGTAAGTAATGGATCAATGCTCATATTGGGGGAATTTTATAGTAGCAAGGAGAAATACTTTTTTTTCACATATTTCAAACTGGATTCCAATACAGTCTTTCCACTCAGAAAAATATCAACATTGAAATGCAGGAAGTTGTGACAAACTGGATTTATCTTTGATATGTTTATGTCAGCGCAGAATTATACTGAGCGGTACTTCATCCGTCAGTGTTTTTCTATCTGGTTTATAGTTGGCCATATAATGTCGAAATCATTAGGATATAAGTCTGGAAACCTCTCCCACTATTTACTCATAATCAATTACTAGGTCATATCTGTAATAGAAAATAGAGTCTTACAGATGGACGGATTTTTCCTACATTACTTTTGATAGTAACCCCATCAATTCTTATGCTATAAAGGTAGTCTGAGAAACGTCTTTTAGGAAGGATTCAACCGAGTTCTGGGGCTCTCAAAATCTATATTGTTTTTCATATTCGTGCAGTCAAAGTATCTCTTCTTTTGATAAAGGAATCACTTGAGTCCTCCACAGCTGTCAATACTGGTGCTTATGTACCTTGGAATATATAGAAACTCGTAAGTAACCTTTCCCCGCTGCACTACCACAAAAATATAAAAACTTCCCTATATTGGGAAGTTTTTTTGCTTTTTTTCATCTTTTCGATACAATCCGCGCGAAAATCAACTCAATTATTCCCCTAACCCCCTACCCTATGGCACGCTGAGATGTTATTATCCGATTCGATGAGGTTACTTATTGATACGTGGCACCAAAGTGGCTCCTCGATGAAACGAGTTTTTCTGTCCGAGAAGGCTCTAAGATTACTCTCATGGGACAGAATGGTGCAGGAAAATCCACCATATTCAAGATGATTATGGGTGAGTACAAAGTCAATGAATGAAAAATCCACATAACTGCTGGCAAACATATTGCTATCGCGCGTCAGGTTATGCACCCTGAGGACAAGGAACTCACTCTCTCAGCATATTTCCGAAAGTATTCTCGTAGCGATGCACATAACATCGATCGTGATATCGAGTGAGTACTTGAGGCTGTAGACTTTCTCCCACCCAAGGAAGTAAAACTCCAAGACTTCCTCACGCGTGTTGTGAAGAGTTTTTCTGGTGGACAACAGGCTCGCCTCCTCCTCGCAGGTGCACTCATCCAGGATCCAGATATACTCCTCCTCGATGAGCCAACGAATAATCTCGATACAGCTGGTATCTGGCATATGACTCAGTTCCTCCAGAACTATGCAGGAACAGTACTCGTCATCTCCCACGATGCAGAATTCCTCAACAGCTTCTCTGATGGTATCCTCTACCTCGATGTCTATACTCGCAAGGTTGAGCAATTCGTTGGTGATTACCACGATGCAGTCGAGCAAGTAGAGCGCCGTATCGAAGCTCAGAATCGTGAAAATGCCCGCATAGAAAAAGAAATCCAAGCCAACAAAGACCAAGCAAATGTATTCGCCCACAAGGGAGGAAAACTCCGTGCAGTTGCAAAAAAGATGGTCGAAAAAGCTGAAGAACTCGAGAGCATGAAGGGTGATGTGAGACGAGAGGATAAGACGATTCGTGAATTCACCATCCCAAACCAGGAAGGTATCGGAGGACAGATTATCCAGATCAATAGTGTCCAGATAATCAAAAACCACCAACCAGTAGAAAAAGAAGTTGACATCTCTCTCGGGAAAAATCGTCACCTCCTCCTCTCAGGACCGAATGGTATCGGTAAGTCTACCCTTCTAGAATCCATCGCTAAGGGTACAGCTAAGTGAGTAAAAATCGGTGACAATGTAAAAGTTGGATACTACCGCCAGGATTTCTCTACACTCGACTTCTCTCAGAAGGTCTATGATTGTCTCTTCGAAGCATCTGACCGCAAGGCTCTCGACAAGGATCTCCGATCATTTGCTGCTGGATTCCTCATCACGGGTGAGATCATGAATACTCCTATTGGTGCTCTCTCTGAGGGACAGAAGGGTCTCGTCATGTTCGCAAAACTCGCCCTCGAGAAGCCAGGGCTCCTCATCCTCGATGAGCCAACCAACCATATCAACTTCCGTCACCTCCCAGTGATAGCGAAGGCTCTCGATGAATACGAGGGCACCATGATCCTCGTCTCACATATCGATGAGTTCGTATGGCAAGTGAGAATCGATGAGTATCTTGAACTCGAATAAAAATAAAACCTCCCGAATTCGGGAGGTTTTATTTTTATCATCTGATGCCTGTTGCAATATTTGTAGAATATAACCCTATTGCATATGCCACAGTTGGACGATTATCACGCATATAGTATTCTGCTATTAATCTTTTATTTGGTGGCAATTCCATACTCATTTTATATGCCTGAATTTCTCTTTCGATCATTTCTGGTGAATTACCTTTTTGTATATAACGCAGTCGAATAGAATATTCATTTACTTTACTTCAAATAACCTTATCCATAAAAGACAGAAAATCTGATCAACCTGATTTATGATTACCTGGTGAGTTCATGAAATCTATAGAAAAAGATAATATAAAAAATAGTATCCTATATTAGAAATTTGTCAATTATAATTTCTTATTTTTAATACTTTTTGCAATTTTCTCTGATTTTTCTATAGTATTCTCATGAAAAACCTGTTCCACGACTTCATCGCGTTCGTCTACAAGCAAGCATATGCCTGTATATTCTGAGGATTCCTCATAATTATGATGACTCTGACGAATTACTATTATCCGCTCGATGATATCTTCTATCGATACGACTTCCTGTTCATTATGGCACTTGCCTTCCAGGCTATCCTCCTCATGATGAGACTCGAGTCCATGCGCGAAGCAAGTGTGATACTGATATTCCATCTGGTTGCTATGGCGATGGAGGTATTCAAGACGCATCCAGCGATAGGATCATGGTCATATCCTGATGTATTTCATCTAGGGATTCTCGGTGTACCACTCTTTGCAGGATTCATGTATTCTGCAGTCGGGAGCTATATCGCACGAGTATGGCGAATTTTTCGCTTTCAATTCAGATGATACCCGAAGCGGATATACACCATCATCATCGCACTTGGCATCTACATCAACTTTTTTACACATCACTTCGTCTACGATATACGTTATCTCCTCCTCATAGCGGTGCTCGCAACATTCGGGCGGACTACTATATACTACACTCCGAGGGTGCGCACATACTCGATGAATCTCACATTCTGATTCTCTCTCGTTGCCCTCTTCATCTGGATAGCCGAGAACATCGCGACCTATACTCGAGTCTGGATATATCCGAGTCAGGAGATAGTCTGGCATCCTGTCTGATCGGAGAAGATACTCGCATGGTTCCTCCTCATGATCATCAGCTTCGTCCTCGTATCACTCATACATCCACCACAAGTCAAGAGATAACATATGCAAAAACACTATACATACATCCTCCTATGCTCTGATAATACATACTATACAGGGTATACTAATAATCTAGAAAAACGTATAGAAAAACACAATTCATGAACATGAGCTCGGTATACCAGATGAAGATTACCAGTAAGTATAGTGTACTCAGAGGAGTATGCTTCAGAGTGAGAGGCTAGGAGTCGAGAGTACGCCATCAAGCAGCTTAATCGAAAACAAAAAGAAGCCCTAATTAGAGAGGCCTCTTAATGCTACATAAATACTAATATTAATTTTTTTTAACAGTTAGTACGTTATCCTTATCAAGACTTATTTTAATACTACCCATCTCACCGAGTTCTCCTGCGAGGATTTTTCTCGAGAGAGGATTGATGATGTATTCTGTGATAGCTCGCTTGAGTGGGCGTGCGCCGAGCTCACTATCATAACCAAGTACTGCGATTTTCTCTATAATAGAATTATCCCATGAGAGAGTGATATTCTTTTCGGAGAGTTTTTTTGAGACATCTGAGAGTAGAAGTTCTACAATACTAGACACTTCTCATTCACCGAGTGGTGCATAGAGGACGATATCATCGATACGATTCAGGAACTCTATACGGAAGTACTTGGTAAGTTCCTTGCGGAGAGATGATTCTGAAATAGTAGTATCAGTGATGAGATTGGACGTCATGATGATGATGGTATTCTTCATATTCACACGACGACCCTTGCTATCCGTGATACTTCCCTCATCGAGGATCTGGAGGAACACATTCCATACATCAGGATGAGCCTTCTCCACCTCATCGAGGAGGATGACAGAGTACGGATGTCTACGTACTGCCTCAGTGAGTTGTCCTCACTCATCGTGTCCGATATATCCAGGCGGAGAGCCTATGAGTCTCGCAACACTATGTGATTCCATATATTCACTCATATCGAGTCGAATATATGCATTCGGATCATTCCAGAGTATGCGACAGAGTGCCTTGGCAGTCTCAGTCTTCCCGACTCCAGTCGGACCCAAGAAGAGGAATGATCCTATCGGCTTCTTGTCATCTGAGAGTCATGCCTTGGACCTGCGAAGTGCCTCAGCTACTCGCTGAAGTGCCTTATCCTGACCGATGACATACCTCGCAAGTTCTGACTCAAGGTGATTGTAGACCTCCATCTCAGATGCGAGGAGCTTCCCTACTGGTACACCAGTCCACTTCGCGACAATACTCGCGACATCGTCTTCACGTACCACTTCATCTATCTGACTTGATGACTCGAGATTCTCGAGTTCTTTTTTCTTCTCAGGAATCTTACCATATCGTATCTCAGCAACTCGAGTATACTCTCATGAGTATGTGAGATTTTCTGCTTTTTTCTCGAGTTCAATTATCTCATCACGAAGAGAGGATATTTTTTCACGAGCCTTTTTTCATGATTCCCAAGTGGATTTTTCATTTTCGAGGAGGGATTTTTTGGTAGTGAGCTCACTCTCTATATCAGAGAGACGATTAGTTTTATCTTTTTCTCACTTGATAGATGCTCGCTCTATCTCGAGAGAACGTATCTCCTTCTCGAGCTTGTCGAGCTCGACAGGACGAGAGTGTGTACGCATCTTCACGCTCGATGTTGCCTCATCGAGGAGATCGATTGCCTTGTCTGGGAGACGTCTATCTCCGATATATCGGATAGAGAGATCCACTGCACTCGTGATAGCATCATCTGATATCCGTACACCATGGAATGTCTCATATCGCTCCTTGAGTCCTCGGAGTATCGCGAGTGTATCATCACGACTTGGTTCTTCGACAGGTACAGGCTGGAACCTACGTTCGAGTGCTCAGTCTTTTTCGATATATTTACGGTATTCTGCGAGGGTTGTAGCACCGATGACCTTCACTCGACCACGGGCAAGAGATGGCTTCAGGAGGTTTCCTGCATCACTAGAACCCTCACCTCCTCCAGCACCGACGATAGTATGGAGTTCGTCGATGAAGAGGATGATTTTTCATTCGGATTTTTCTACTTCGTCGATGACTCACTTGAGTCGCTCCTCGAACTGTCCGCGATAGCTCGCTCATGCTATAAGTGAAGTGAGATCTAATGTTCGTATCTCTCGGTCATAGAGCATTTCTGGCACCTCACGAGCGACGATCTTGCGAGCGATACCCTCGACGATAGCTGTCTTCCCTACCCCAGGGTCTCAGACAAGCACTGGATTGTTCTTGGACCTGCGAGAGAGTATCTGGATAGTACGATATATCTCGTCCTCACGTCCGATGACAGGATCTATCTTCCCTTCACGAGCAAGGGCCGTGAGGTTGATAGTGTACTTCTCGAGTGGTGTTCTGTTATCTGATTCTTGAAATTGTGCTTGCATACTTTTCATTGATTAAAAATAAATTAGCACTTATATTATATACGTGCTAATTTTAAAATCAAGAAAAAATAAAAAAATCCACGGTTATGTGTATTAGAGAGAGTAGTATACTCGTTCACCTCTTCTTTCTAGCCTCAGTTCTCTAATTATCTTCTGCCCATGAGAGTTCGATCCCTCGAGGACAAATCTCCTGAGCTCATCGAGGAGTCCTCGAGAGAGTCATTGTGTACTGCCACCATGCGCATCACGATAGAGGTATGTGAGAATCTCTTTTTGCAGATACTCTGACTCCGAAGCGAACTCTGGAATCAAGAAGCTATCAGATTTTCATGAATTCTCTGATGCGAGCCTAAGCCAGTCTTCCATCTCTTGAACCATATAGAGAGATACGTCTTGTATGTAACTCCCGAGTTCCGCGAGAGTCTCTTCGATAGATGGATTCATCGTGCGGATAAGAGGCATGATATCCCGTCGTATCCTGTTGCGCTCATAGTCTGTATCCTGGTTGCTCGAGTCTTCTCTGTAGTTGATACTATATTCCTGAGCATATGTCCGAATATCTGACTTGGCGACTCAGAGGAATGGACGGAGAATATTGCCTGATACAACACTCATGCCTGAGAGTCCATAGAGCTTCCCTCACTTGATGAGATTCATAAGTATCGTCTCTGCTTGATCATCAGCATGGTGTGCTGTGAGTATATATCGAGCACCATACTTGGTGCGGACTCGCTCGAGGAATGCATATCGTTCACGTCGAGCTACTGCTTCAAGAGATGATTTTTCTATTTGTGAGAGTTTTCCGATATCTTTCTTCTCGTATTCAAAAACTATTTCCATCTCATTCGCAACCTGCGCAACCAATTCTCTATCTCCATCTGACTCAGCACCACGGAGTGCGTGGTCAAAATGCGCCACCACTATCTTATCCTTTGGATGAGTCTTGCTTACCAGATGAAGCAAAACCATACTATCTACACCTCCACTAATAGCGAGGATAATGGTGTCAGTAGGTTGGATATGTCGTGAAAATGTAGTAGTAAAACTTTTCATACAAGTTATATTTTGAATCTTTATAGCTATTTTGCTTATTTTTAAAGCTTCCTTATGTGAACTTTGATATTCTATCGATGAGATTTTTGTAGAAATTCGGAACTGTCTGAGGCAACGCCGAGTTTTTCGAATTTCCAAAAATGAATCGGAAACAGAATACAAAACGAAACATGGAAGCAAAAGTTTTTGGTACTTTTTTAAAAAAGTACTCTCTGTTTGGTTTTTTATAAAGCTATTATACATTCATCTTTCTATTCATCTTTCTCACAAATTCGAGGAATGCATCATCTGGTGCGACTTGATTGAGTATCTCTTTGCCACACTTGGTACATCTATGACGTATCATGTCTCACTTATTCTTCTTGTAGTCGATTCCTATTGGTTCCATGAGTGCGCCACACTCAGATGCCCTATCTCCAGGGAATTCCGCATCCACATGGAGTGAATAGAGACAATATGGACAGTGATTGCGCGCTGAACCCGTCGGATGGAGAGATACTTCCTTCTGACAGTTCTGACACGAGAATGACTCATTGCGCATGATAAACGACATAGACAGAACTATACTGAAAAAACCTCAAAAATAAAGCTCTGTTTTTTGCAAAAAAGAACAAAAAACGCTATAGTAGAGTCATGACTGAAAAAATTCCTACATCCAGCATCAAGAATGAAGATGCTTTTCATGATATCATAGCCTCAGAACGGGCAAAGAGAAGTAGTAAAAAGAATGTCTCTGCTTTTGACGCGCTCGCAGAATCTATACACGCAACTCTCGGAAGACAGGACAGTGAATCTGCTCTGGCACTCATCACCAAGGGATCTCTCGGACTCGGTTCCTCAGATATACACTATGATACCGCAGAATCTGGTGTGATGATACGCCTACGTATCGATGGTGAACTCCAGAATATCACAGAACTGTCACGATGAGAGTACAAGCTCCTCCTCGAGCGCCTGAAATACAAGTCCGACCTCAAACTCAACATCACTGATGTGCCACAGGATGGAAAATATCGCATCACGACCGATGGTGACCGCATAGATGTCCGTGTCTCGACACTCCCAGTTCGCTATGGTGAGAATGTAGTATGCCGTATACTCGACTCGACGAAGTCTATACCAACAGTGGATGAGCTCGGATTCATGTGGACATCCAAGCGTCAGATAGATAAGAGTCTCCACAAGAAAAATGGTACCATCCTCGTGACCTGACCAACAGGAAGTGGTAAAACAACAACACTCTACTCGCTCCTCACCAATCTCAATACTCCCGAGAGAAAAATCATCACCCTCGAAGACCCGATCGAATACGAGCTCCCAGGAGTCATACAGAGTGAGGTCGATGAGAAAAAAAACTACAGCTACTCAACAGGACTCAAGGCTCTGATGCGTCAGGACCCTGATATCATCATGATCGGTGAGATACGAGACCTCGAGTCAGCCACTATCGCGATGCAGGCTGCTATGACTGGACACCTCGTACTCTCCACCCTCCATACCAAGAGTGCCTGAGAGACTATAGAGCGCCTCATGAATATGTGAGTACCGAGCTATATTCTCGCATCTGGTCTCGATGTCATCATAGCTCAGCGCCTCGTACGACGTATCTGTCCCCACTGTTCTGAGCAGTATGAGGCCGATCCGAGTGAGCGGGAGATCATCCGCTATATGCTCAAGGATATTGGTATCGAGTGACTAGCAGAAAAAGCAGAAGGATTCAAGCTCCACAGAAGTACCGGATGCAAGGAATGTGGAATGACAGGATACAAGTGACGCATTGGTATCTATGAAGTCATGAACTTCTCAGAAAATGTCCGAAGCCTCATACGAGGTGGTGCGAGTCCTCATGAGATCATAGAAGAAGCTCGCAAGTGAGACCTCATGCTCATGAGAGAAGATGGTATACTCAAAGCTATGCAAGGCAAAACCAGTCTCGATGAACTCTTCAAGGTTATAGAATAAAAAATCTCCAGAACCCTGGAGATTTTTTATTACTGATTCATCACCCTATCGAGGAATGCCTTCCCTTTTTCCATATCAGAGAAGATAACACCGAGATCGAGACGAGTTCCATTGAGGAGAACTGTTGGAGTACCATTTACACCAAGGAGATTTCCCTGCTTGACCTCTTCGTCTACCTGACGAGCATAACGATTGTCTGCGAGACACTGAGCGAGTTCTGTTGTATCGACACCGACGGCTCAGAGAGCATCAATACGGTTCTTATCGGAGACGGTTGCCCCAGCTCTTTCCTCTTCGAGAGTGTAGAGGGCCTTTTTTGCTTCAGTATATTTTCCTTGTTCAGCAGAACAGAGAGCTGCTATAGCATCACGGTATGCATTCTTGTGGATACTCGTGAGTGGGAACTGCTTATAGACGATAGTAGCCTTGCCTGCTAGAGCATAGCTGTCGAATATTGGGGCAAGTGACTTGGAAAAGTTGATACACGCAGGACACTGAAAATCAGCATAGATAGTGACGATAGTTTTTCCTGAGCCGTATGATGGAGATGGTATCTCCTTCTGGAGAGCGACATTGTATTCATCTGGAGAGATGAGGGATCGTACTATTTCGCCACTAACAGTTGATCCTGTAGAAGAATTACCAACAGTACATGACGAGAGGAAGAGAACCAATGAGAGAGATATGATGAGAGAGCGCATAGAGTATTATATTTTAGTTATAACGGAATTATACTGTATTATTTTTTTCATTATTTGCAAATTTTTGGAACAACTCTCTTACCATCTTCTTACCATCGGAGTTTGATGCAAATATTGCTTTTTTTATGAGTTTTGTATACAATGGAAGCATGAAGTATTTTCTCATACTCATTGCACTCCTGTTTTCCTCTCTCATATATGGAAACTGAGCATCAGCATCGAATATATGAGAACCCCTAGATATAGGGTTTTATAGTCGTATCCACGATAATATCGACTCAACTGTAGATATTCTCCGAAAAAAGGAACTCTCAAAATACGCAACATTTGCAGGATTCTGATGAACATGTAGAGAAAAACTCGCCTGGCTCGATAGAGAACCAATGAATGAGGCAGTTCTCCAGAACCTCATACAAGGGAACCTCCTCCCCCTCTCGCAGATCATGTGACGCAATAGGCAGTACGGCACATCAGATACGGATTCATTTGCCAACCTCGTGAACTGCCTCTCATATACATACCGTAACATGTGAGATGTAGCAACCAAGGATGAAAAAGCCCTCACAGAAATGGGAATACTCTGACTCTATAGTGATGGCGATACTGGTAATAGTGACTATGATATCGTGGATGATATCGAGAAGATCAATAGTATCCTCTTCACAGAGGAGCTCGAGTGGCTTGGACAAGTAAATACATCGAGAGAGTCATTTGAGAATCTCGCACTCTGAGGGAATATACCATCAGTATCAGGTTGAGGTGGTGGGTGATCATCAGGATGATGAGAACCTGAGGATACTATAGAAAATACTCCACCTGAGAGTCTATCGAGTCTCGGTATATGAGAAGTGTGTTCTGTAGAAAATATACCCTCTACAGTATCCAATATAGCAGATGATGAGTTCATGAGTGAACTTGGTTCTGTACTCGCAGGCTGAGCATCTCCACTCTGATGAGCCAACTATGGAGCAGCTCCTGTTGCACCGATAATCGGAGAGACGATTGCAAGTGATGTAACTGATAGTCTCCCCTGTTCCGATAACTTCTGTATACGAGTCCGTATGGTTCCATGAACTGCTACACTTCTAGGGGGTGGACAGAACTACTCTATCGAGAGTCTCATAGACAAACATGTCGCTATCATGGAGCCCATATCCAACAGCAACCTCTCAGCCTATCGTATGAATCGTAACTCGTATCAGGATATGACATTCCAGGCTATTATGAAGAATTGGCTCTCACAACTCATATTCCTCGACACGAATTCTCCACAGCAAGTAAAGACAACCGAAGCAGACAAGACACAAGAAGTGTTCGACAAAAAATTCTCAGAGATACAAAAATGTGCATATGCAACAGCCTGACTCAATAGCGATATAAAAAGGGCAAATATACTCTGTGGGGTAGGATATCAGATGGATATGACCAATACCTCAGAGAATACCGTGTGACGATCTGAGAAGAATCTCTGCGTGATACCGCCTGAGGACAGAGAGCTCGCACTCGGTGACTGCATGAGCATATGACTCTCTGCTCCCCGTGCACAATACTACAAATCATTCTCAACAGATATTATAGAACTTGATGCGTTTAACAGTGCCATGATAGAAATGCTCTCCCAAGCAATAGAATCACACAAGCTCCTCGATAAGAAAAAACGATTTTAAAAAACTATGAAAACCTCTTTGCTTCGCATATCCATACTCATACTCTGACTTAGTCTATCAAGTCAGGTATTTGCTGCTGAGGAATGCAGTATCGCCAACTGACCTCCTCCAGAGCTCGCGAACTATATCAGAGAGATGAGGGCGAATGCTGATGCACTGAGATCGAGATATGCGACGAATAATTGTGGAAGCACATATCAGAGCCCGATGACTACATACAAAAAATCCCTCTCAACCTATGATAAGGCAGTATGACAAGTTCCTATCATGAACGATGTGGTTGCTGATTTTGCATACAATATATCGAGCATAGTAGCAGTCAATACTCCGAGTATGGTGTTCGAACATGGCAGACTCCTCTATACCCTAGAAAAAAATGCCCTCCTCCCTACCCTCGATATCCTCGCGTCTCGCTGTCAGCTCGATGGACAGGCAGAACAGGAGATGGTAGCTCTCCTCACCATCAACAAAGATATGCAAGATTATTTTAAGTGAGTGGTTGCAGGGACCAAGTGAAAAGCAGGTGATACAGACAGAACCAAGCAAGCTATATTCGACTCATATGCACCAGAGAAGATGGCAAAGTGTAAAAAAAATACGGATATCTCTGTCATGCTCCAGAAGATGCAGGAAAAAATAGGATGATTCGGGAGCGATATAGACGAAGCTACAAAAAACTGGAAAGAAGCAATAGCACTCTTCCAATGAGAGACAACCAATACAACAAAGACATACGTCGATATCCAGCGTGAACTCCTCCAGAAGGAACTCGAGAGACAGTGACTCTCTCGTGAAGCAATACAAAAAACTATGCGTATATATAACTGTGTTCAGTCAAAAATGGGAACAGAATGATGACTCTCTGAGTGGGCTCGAGCACGTGTAGCCTGCATGGAACAACCGATTCTCTGATACGAAAAACTCCAGAGAACCCTCGAATGACTCAAGTTCAAGGAAAAAGATACTGATGCATTTATCACACGAGATGAAAAAGTAAAAAAAAGGATACTCGAAGATACTTCTATTCTCGAAGTATATGGCCAAGTAAAGACCGTGGCAGAGTCAATGCAGGATGAAGATGATACTACCAATACCATAATCACCAGCCTCGTGAATATCCATGTTCAACTCATGAGCGCATCTGAGTTCCTCGGAAAACGTATACCAGCAATGGAAGCAAACTGTATGAAGTGAAGTCCTGGAATAAATTGTTATTTTCGATAACAATACTTGTACAGCAAAAACCCTTATTGTAAAGGAAATATTGTTGCATCTGGTGAAAAAAGTATATAATTTTGAGAGTACATATTCCCTGTCCTAGACGATAACAGGGATAATCTTCTCACCTATGCCTTCTCGGTCACAAAAAGATGTAAAATATCCAAGGGTATGACTCTCCATACTCATTGGATTTTTTGTATTTTTTGCATGAGCAGCGACAGTTCTCTGAGTTGGTGAAGTCTACAATAATGTGCGCTTCCTGATGGGTGTTGGTTGACAGGCACACGTTCTTGGGTCTTTTCTCGTAGATGAGGGCAATCCTGGAACTATCCAGTTTGATGCAAGACCAACAGATGGCTATAGTGGTGCTCATCTTTTTATTCCTGAGACGGGACCACAGGTTCTCACAGGAAGTTTTTGGACTGAGACAATTGGATGGATATGACTCCAAGATGTTGAGTTTATACTCACCAATACAGCATCGAGCATATGGTCACTCTCTGGATATGGTTGGTCAGAGATGGCTGGCTGGGTAGATTTTTCTGGGACAGAATACAGACTCTCCAATACGAGCTTCTCTGGATATGCATGGAATGACGGAATAGGTTGGATCAATCTAGATGGTGCAACTATAGAGCTCACGAGTTCTGGTGCAATTGGTAAGGTCAAGATTCTCTGAACACTCGGATGAAATAATTCATACAATACTACATATATAGTAAATCCAACTATACGTTCTATTACCCCCATCAGCCTCATCAATGAGGTTCGAAAAAATGTCGCTATAATCACGCGCAATCTGCCAGAGAGTCTCATCAATAATACTCTTGGAACATATAATGTATTTGATACAACTTCTGGCGGAGGAACAGAGGCTATTAATTGATTTGCATACTTTGAAAACACCAGTGCAACACCTGCTCGTGTGAACTACACATCAAACATACAGTCTCGATTCGAGAATATATGAAATACTCAAGATCCAGTATATACAGCTATCGTGGTAGGTGGAGATATCTATATAGATGATTCAGTGCTACCACAGGAAGATGACAAGCCTCGTGCCCTGATAGCACTCAAGAATGAAAATGGAGTCTGAGGGAATATATATATAAATGGATGAGTTACGAAGATTAAATCTACTCTTGTTGCAGAAGGGAATCTATACTCATGAATGTTTTGAGCAGGATGAACATGATCAATTTACAACAATGATCCAAGCGATCTTTTTCAGATACCAAATAGACAACTCCATATATACGGATCTCTCATATCTAACAATACTATTGGATGATACAATGTAGATAATACCATAGCAAATTATTGTCCATATAATATTGACCCATGTAGTGATTCTACTGCAATCATATATGATATGAATCATTTCCGGGATTTTCAGCGAGACAAACCAGAATGAGAAAAAGCAATACTACGATGATACGAGCACCCTACGGATTCAAATCTCAATAGCATCTATGACGATTACTCGATTGTGATAGAACATGACATACGACTCCTCTCATCTCCACCACCATGACTTGAATCGCAGCAATAGTCCTCCGTGTACAAAAATTCTTCTATTTCCATTCTTTCATCCTTATGCGTAAGGCAATCACCTCCTCCATCATTATCTCGATAGCAATAGTTGCTATTATCGGAACGAGCGCACTGGCAGCCCCATCTACACCGCCACCTGGTGGATATACTGGTGGTATATTCTCCTACTACTTCAAAAATATTATCGAATGAAGTGGCTCTATAACAGGAACTACGAGTGGATGAGTCTGTCCTATAGGTCAGGTAATCCGAGGTTTCTCGACAAGCGCAGGGACATATGGACTCCCTATATGTGTGAATCCAACAGCTGATAATGGTTCTGCATCTTCCTTCACAGGAGGACTTGTTGGAACAAGCAACTATATACCAAAATATACTTCTACAGGAACTGGTATAGTTACTTCACAGATTTTTGATGATGGGACAAACATTGGCATAGGAACTGCAGTACCCGGAGAAAAACTCGATATATCTGGTGGTTCTATACGTACAACTAACCAATTTATCTCTACAATCAGTCCAGGTACTGCCCCACTTATTGTGAGTTCTAATACACTCAATACCAATCTCAACGCTGATCTCCTCGATGGAAACGATAGTACATACTTCGCGCCAGCATCAACCACTGTTACAATCTGAAGCAATCAGACAATCACTGGAAGTAAGGTATTTAATAGTGACATACTAGTAAATGGTCTCACTATTGGTCTCTGAGGATGACAGTTATCAACCAATACTGCACTTGGTGCATCAGCACTTGCCTCCAATACAAATGCAGAATTCAATACTGCAATCGGAAATAATGCTCTTGCTCTGAGTACTACTGGTTGGTGGAATACTGCCATAGGACACTCTGCTCTGAGTTCCAATACAACAGGAAGCTTTAATACTGCTATCGGTGGAGATGCTCTCGGTCAGAATACAAGCTGAATCAATAATATTGCAGTCTGAAATGGTTCACTCTATTCAAATATAACAGGACAGGATAATGCATGATTCTGAAGAGAGTCACTCAGAAACAATGTTAGCTGAACAGCCAATACTGCTATCTGACCATATGCACTCTATTCAAATACAACATGAATTGGGAATACTGCTCTTGGAAATGGAGCATTCTCGTCAGTTATATCATCTTGGGATAGTGTTGGTATAGGAACCTCTGCATGACAGAATCTTATAAGTGGTGGAAACAACATAGCGATTGGTGCATATACAAACTTTGCATCTACTGGTGCCTCTGATCAGCTCAATATCTGAAATTGGATATATGGTAATGCTGGGAATATAGGTATAGGTACATGAATCAATCTCTCTGCAAAACTCACAGTTGATGGAGATATCAGGATAACTGGGGGTTCACCATGATCATGACTCGTTCTCACATCTGATGCAACATGACTTGCGAGCTGGCAATCTCCTGTTGTTTCAGGTATAACATGAGGGCAGTCCAATCGTATTGCTCGTTGGATTACGAGTACATCACTTGGTACTGGAGCTATTTATGACAATTGACTAAATGTTGGAATTGGTACAACTACTCCAGGTGGAAGATTTGAAGTATGGGATGGTAGTATGTCTATACTTCATGCAAGAAACTTGAATCTATGACTTGGTGCATATGCAGCAAATTATCTTGCCACTGGTATCAATAACTTCGGTATCGGTAATTTTTCTCTTGCGAGTATCACTACAGCGAGCAATAATGTTGCACTCTGATGAAATACTCTAGCAGTTAATAGTGTTGGAAGTTACAATATTGGTATAGGAGAACGCGCACTTCAAAACAGTACTGGTAATAGTAATACTGCCATCGGTGCAAATGCCTGAAATACACTTACATCTGGAGATAATAACATATTTTTGGGATACAATGTACAACCCAATATATCTATCACTAGTTCCAATCAACTCAATATCTGAAACTGGATATATGGTAATGCTGGAAATATAGGTATTGGTACACCAACACCTGGTGTTGGTGCCAAGCTCGATATCGCTGGGCGAATCAAGATAACTGATGGGTCTCAGTGAAGCGGTAAGGTACTCTACGGTGATGGAAATGGTCTCGCATCATGGTGAGACCTCCCTGCTGATCTCCCTGTTGGTACAGTTATGGCATTTAACTCTGTATCATGTCCTGCATGATGGGCTATCGCTGATGGTACATCTGGTACACCAGACCTCCGTGGTGAGTTCATCCGTGGTCTCGATAGTGGACGATGAGTGGATACTGGTCGTGTACTTAGTTCATATCAAAAAGGAACCTTATATGCTTTTGATATGAATCGAGATGGTCTTTGGAATACTACAGCAAGTGGAACCTTAGTATCTATAGCTAGGGACTCAGTCGGAGTAGATAACTATAATTCTTCTGAGTATTCAAATATTGGAGTAACAGGGGTTAATTATAGTGTTATTCGAGACTTACCTTCAGTAAATGGGAATCAATATGCCGAAGGTTTAACAAGGCCTCGCAATGTCGCACTCCTCTACTGTATCAAGATCTCTACATATACAGCTCCAGCTCCACAGACATGGTACAATACTACGAGTACTGCCAGTGGTGACGTGGCCCTCGCTACAACTGGAGATGTCGGAGTTGGTACTACTACTCCAGAAGCGAAGCTCGATGTAGTTGGCACGATTAAGATAACAGATGGTACACAGTGAACTGGCAAGGTACTCGTATCTGATGCGAGTGGTAAGGCAACATGGCAGGAGATGCCAGGTGACCTCCCTGTCGGTAGTATTATGCCATTCAACGGTGCATCATGTCCAGCATGATGGGCAATAGCCAATGGTGTTGGTGGCACTCCTGATCTGCGTGGTGAGTTCGTCCGTGGTCTCGATAGTGGAAGAGGTGTGGATACTGGTCGTGGACTCGGCACTGCCCAAGAATGAAGTATCTATTATGCATTCCCAGATTGAACAGCCTGATGGAATATGACGGAGGTAAGTCGCACATCCTTAACTACTATGTGATGGGAATCTATTGTTACAAATAAAAATATTACCTATAGATGAGCTACAAGTGGTGTAACTGGAGATTTTGCATACACTTTAACTAACGGACATGCTGGTATGTCACGTCCTCGCAACGTCGCACTCCTCTACTGTCAGAAGGTAACTGCAGCACCTCCGAATCTGAGCAATAGTATCACATGGATGAACGTCGATGGGACACTTACAGGTCGCGTCGTACTAGCAACTACAGGAAATGTAGGTATTGGTAATACATCACCAACAACAAAATTAGAGGTCGGGAACTCCGCTGATGGTGGGTGATTGATTACGGTTAATAGGGAGTGAACAAATGGAGTAGAATGATGACAGATTAACCTTGCCCCATGAACAAGTGGTGATGATACCTTTACATTAGACAGCTATCTAAGTTGAGCAAATCAGATTCTGAGAATTAGAAGCACTTCAAAACCGAATCTACTGAATATCAAGAAAAATGGTAATATAGGAATCTGAACAGAAACTCCAACAGAGAAGCTCGACATAGTAGGCAATGCTCAGATATCTCAATGAAACTATCTCAGATTTCCTCATACATGACAGTCAGATTTTAATGATGGTAAGATTGGTGCCGGTATATTTGCTGCTGGACTCAATATAGTCTGAGTACGTACTGACGGTATCGGTCGCAAGATAAATATGTGGGGTGATATATTCGTCAACGGATGATGATACTACTATGCATCTGATATCAATCTGAAGAAAAATCTCAAAAAGATAGAATCGCCTCTCGAAAAGATTCTGAAACTCAATTGATATACATTCAACTGGAAGTCAGATGATAAGGCAGATATCTGAGTTATCGCTCAGGAGATAGAAAAAGTCTTCCCGGATCTCGTATCAGAAAATACTGATGCTTCGGGTAAGAAGTTCAAGACAGTAAAATACAGCAACCTCGTTGCTCCTATCATCGAAGCTATCAAGGAACTCGCTGGCAAGTTCGATGCTCTCCAGAAGACTGTTGAGAAGCAACAATCAGAACTCGATGCTCTCCGTGAAGAAAACAAAGCTCTAAAGTCCCGTCTCGATGCTATCGAGGCTCAACTCCGAAAATAAATCTATATATAACTCCCTATGCACACTTCCAAAAAGGCACATATATACTACCCACTCCTCGGTGTACTCGTAATCGCGTATACTCTTGTATGAGTGGTTTGGGCTATCAATACTCAGTCTGAGTGATGGAAGGTTATTGCAAACACATCAACGAAGATCAATGTGCACGCAGATTGTAGAGAGGTTGCAAGTCCGAACTACGATATATTTGTACCAACCAAAACTACAAATGAGTGGAATGCGTTTAAAGCCAATAAGCCAGCAGATGTATACGTCTGACCTTGTGATTGTGCTATTGGTGGGTCTGCAGTATATGACTGGTGGGATGGGTCTGTGACATGGAGGATTATGCGATTCGATTCGACACAGACTGTGAATATCAACTGCCCTACGATTAGTTTTGAGTACCTCATAGTATGAGGTGGAGGATCATGAGGAAAGTGATGGCCATGATCATGACAAGCAGATGCCAATCGTAATCAGTGAGGTGGTGGATGAGGAGGGAGTGTAAAAGCATGAACATTCGCATCTATAACATCATGAGTCTATACGGTCACTGTCGGTGCTGGGGGTGCAGCAGTGAATGGAAATACTGCAGGTAATCCAGGAGGATACTCTAACTTCAATGGGGTTACTGCTTATGGATGAGGTGGTGGTGGATGAGATACATCATGGGCTGGTACTACAGGATGACCTGGTGGTGGTGGACTCGGGAACCCCCAACCAGGACCCAATAGTTATATAGGCGGTAGCGCTGCAACTGATAGTGGCGGAGGAGGAGGTGCAGGTACACATTCAGAGTGAAACTGTTGTAGAAATAGTGGCGGAGGAGGAGGTGCGGGAGGTGCAGGATGAAATGCATCTTTTGCAAATGGTGGTGGTGGTGGTGGTGGTGCAGGAGTCTGTTCATCTATATCCAATACATATACATGTTACGGTGGTGGTGGTGCGGGACGCGCTGCCTTTGCTGGATGATCCCGTCCTGCACCTGGACCAGGTGGATGATATGGCGCATACAACGATAGATATAATGCAACCTCTGGTACAGACTGACTCTGATGAGGATGAGGATGAGGAAGTATGCCGAATAGCTCTAGCTACTATGCAGGTGCTGGTGGACGATGAGTTGTATATCTTCGCTATCCTATCGATGCATATCTTGTATCTTTTAATGGGAATGGCTGATCAGGACACAATCCAGTATCTAAGTGAGTTAAGAAGGGTATGCCTGTCTGACTCCTCCCATCTGCACCTACTCGTGCTGGATATATATTTACCGGCTGGTATACTGCATCCAGCGGATGAACCAAGATAGATGCCAACAGGATAATAACAGCAAATACCACATTCTATGCACAGTGGAGTACTGTCAATCCATGAAGCTGTCAATCAGTATGAACAACTTATACAGCGCTTACAACAAAAGCATGATGTGATACGGCAGATAAACTCATATGTACATGAGCATGACAGTGATACGTATGGTCAATGTGTGACCAATGAGCGAGTACTATAGGAAGTGAATGAGTCCTCTATCAATGGTGACGCAATAATGCAGCTTGGCTCGCCTCATGAGGTAACCCTGGTACGATATCATGACCGACAACACTCGCGAATGCCAATGCGAATGTTGGAAGTTTTATCACCACAGCACCACATAGTGATTGGTTGAATACCTATGATAATAATAGATTAGGAGGAAACTGAACTACCTATAATGCTGGAACATACTCTGATAGAACAGCCGGAGACCAATCCCTCATGACCTGACCATGTCCTTCTTGATATCATGTCCCTACGATTAAGGAATGGTGTGACACTATGTCTGCTCTCGGTGCACCATACTGTGATGCAACTCCCGCATGGTACGAAGCTGGAGGTGAATACTACTCAAATACCTCTGTGAGAAGCAATCTATCATTCACACTCGGTGGTATACGTGCCAATAACTCATCATGGCTATTCGGTGATGGTACCAATAGTGTCTACTGGACAAGTTCACCATATGGTAGTTACTATGCATATGCTATAAGTATACAGACTTCTCAGATATGATATGGCTATGATGACAGAGCTGATGGATTCTCGGTACGCTGTGTGAGGAATAACTAACAAATACTCTAATTTTTATTCTTTTTATTTTCTTCTATGAGACAATCTCTCATCATCATGACACTCTGTGTCATCTCTCCCCTACTCCTCTCGTCTTGTTGGTGGAACAAGGAGATAATTACACCTGCAGATACACCAGAAGTTGTAAAAGCAGAGCATACAATAGAAGAGCTACAAGCCATATTCGACCAAGTAGATAAGCAAGTCATTGCTGTCGAGTCTTGATCTGTAGATGTACTCAATGTGTTAAATTATGCGAGTCTGGCATGACGAGATTTTCCTCAGATGATACGTTCTATAACTTGATCTGATGAATTAAGTGTATCCAAGAGGGCCTTCTTGAAGTCATATCTCGGCGACTACAGTGGCGCCCTTGCAGAGAGAAGGCAGCTCTGTGAATCTCAATGAGATAATTGCTGAGAACAGATACTCACCATCGAACTATGAAGTGTACTCGACCAGGAAGACCAATTTGTTGGAATGCCAAATATATCTATAAATGGTACATCAGTACCAACTGATAGCAATATCGTACAGAGTGATATCTATAGCGATATGGTGAACCGAGTGCGTCTAGAAAAAGAGTGATACATGGATGCTTATGACAAAATCAATTCCCTTCCGGGTGTTCCATTGAATATAAGCATATCTCCAGTAATGGCACGAGCAGATAGCTCCGTAGAGATGGACAACCAGGTTGGTGGAGTATTCTCTGCTGGCACATGATCGAGTGCATTTACATATACCATAGAACCTGATACTTTTGTTCTATGAGATAGCACTTCTGCAAAGTGAAAAATACAAGTATATTTCTTCGCATTTTGAAAGGAAGACCAATGATTATCAACATTTAGACTTGATACATTTAGTGAAAATGGAATAAGTATTGGTGGTAATATGGTTACTGATGGTATGCCTTTTATTACTGCATACCAAGATGGAAAGAGTCTAAAAATTGCGAAACCAATATCTGGAATAGGAACTCTGAGCCCAAATAGCCTAAATCCAATGGATCTAGAAAATGTACCAAAAAATACATGGTTAGACAACAATGCTTTACTCGATTATTGAATCCCTGGATATTGGCACCTTAACAGAGAAACTGGAGTATGGACCAGCTCAGTCATGCAGATTCTAGACAATAACGGTACATACAAATTCAATTTCCAATAATTTCCAATACTATAACCACCCTTCTCTATGCAAAAATATCTATATATACTTATTATCTCCTTTTTAAGTATATTTTATACTGCTCAGTGAGCCCATGCAAATACTGACTATGTGAGATCCAATCAGGTTACCAGTTGGTGTGACCAACGTACCTGAATTGGTATTGTGCAGATTCAGTTCTGATGAGAACGTCGTTCTGATGGAACATATAGCAAGGTCCACCATCTCGATACTCGTTGGTACTATGTACGTCATGCGGGTTACATTACTATCTACAACAATGATAGGCGCCTTGGGTGACAATGAGATATACCTATATGAACACATTACTTTGCATGATGTAGTCGTCCTGATATCTGTACTGCTGGGGCACCTCTCAGTTGACCCACACAGTACAATCCTGTAATTGCTACACAGCAACGGCCAGGATGGTGTACGCGTCACGCGGATGGTAGCATAGCGAAGTGTTATCGTCCAGATACTGCTCCAGACTATAGATACACTAATGGTGGGGCTAATTGGTATAATTATTGGCCATCTAGTAGTGGGCCTGCAAGTCAAGCAGATGACTATTGACTGACTTGGTGAACAACTCAGCGTCACCAAGGATCTGATGGAGGATGGGCAATAGCACGATACTCAACAACGACAATTACATTGATTCCTGGGGTATACGGTGGAATCCCTGATGTTCCGGTCTGTAAAGTAGCGAGTTGTGATACTTCTGTCGCAAATACAACACTGAGAACTACAACTCTTGAAGCCGCCTGAGCAAGATGTAGAGATGGTAGCCCTGCAAATTTTTCATCAACTACTGATGCGGAGGGAAAAACTACCTATACATGGACATGTCAGAAAGCCGGATGAACACCAGTAAGTTGTAATGCTTACTATAAGGAACTGGAAGACCCAACAGTAAATAATGGTGCATGTAAGGAGCGTTATTCTGTTAATGATCCGAGGAATCCGCTGAGACACCCTCCACGACTGCCAGATCAGTGTAGATATAGCGTTATCCTGAACCAACCTCGTATCAGTATGACTGGAGGAGTTATGAGTACACAGACTGGACCTACTGTTGTAGCTCTCACATGAGGATATCTGAGATCTACTAACGGAATTACCTGAAACTGTCAACCGCCACTCAATGGTAGACCTCGTATTGTATGTGATGCTGACTCATTTACCCAGATTACAGGCACACTGAGTGGATTTACCCTTCCATCAACTGTGACACAGAGGGTTGGTAGTTGTCAGGTTATATTCGATGCTCCCGATGTATGTGCACCGAAAACAGATACAATTACAACTAGAGCCGTGACTCCAGAGTGTGACCCGAGAATCACTGACGTCAATAATACAAGGTATTGTCGTACGCGTGTAACCAATGACAATGTGTGTGTTGAGATCAAGGATGCGTTCTGAAATTCTATACTCGGGTATTCTACTGGTCGTATTGTATCGAGATTCTCTGGCGCTACACTCGTAAATAGATACTTTGAAAAATACAATGCAGGACCAGATACAACACAATACAATGAATGACGCTATACGGAAGTAAGTGGAAACTACTGTACTCCGAATATATGTACAGTCGTCAATGGAGTACTCTGTGGTCGTGGATGTCCGGGAGAAGGAACTCCAACGTGTGGCGTTACTGATCCTCCACCGCCCGAATGTAATCCAGATATAACAGATCCAGACGATGATGACTTCTGCCCATGTAGTGAGGACGACCCTCGTCCAGAATGTACAATCTGTGTAAATACTATTGAAGAGCCAACAAAATGTGAGGATGATACAACCTCTACTGAAAATCCAGATCCTACATGTATTCCAACTGAGCTCAATAACTTCTGTGGGGCACCAATACCAACAACAGTACCAGGATGTGACTCGCCAGACTATGCTGGAGACCCACTTCTCTGTATCGAGAGACTCAAGGCATGTACATGACACCTCGAGGTTGCAGATGAGCAAGGTAGATGGTCAGATAACGGTGACAATATCATGTATGATCAGCCTATGACATATCGTATTGTTGTAGATGGTACAGATAATGTCTGCCGTACTGGTTATGTCAGTGTTAGTTCTGTTACAGCAACGGGAGGAATATTCTCTGGATCAATAGCATGGAGCAGTACTGGAACATTTACTGCAACAGTTGTACGAGATAACAATACAACCCCTCGCTCTGCTCGCTGACCAGTAGTTGTAGCTACATATACTCAACCAAGCAGCATCCCAGGAGGTGTGGTCTATGGACTCACTGCACGTGCTGATGACTTCGAGGATACTCCACTTACCATCACTGGTGAACGTATGAAATGAGTACGAATTATCGGTGCTGCAGGGAGTAATATAACGAGTTTTAACCTCAATAATGCGGGAGTTATCGGTGAAGACTCGAGTGCAAGTACAGTAGAGATGCGTAATGCCATCCTCAGAAATGTAGGACTCCTCACTCGTGGAATCACATATACAGATCTCAACAATGCTCGAGTAGTAAATAATGTATTCTATGTGGAATGAGATCATACTTATAGTGACCTCATAGCTGCAATGGGCTGAAGTTCATTCAGAACAATTATTGTTCGATGAAATCTAACGATTGATTCGGCATTCCCAGGACATGAAACAAGTGATCCAATCATTGGTATAATTACTGTTCGTCGTGCTGATGGTTCTGGCGGAAACATAATCGTCAACGATGATGTGGCCTCAATGCGCGGTATCCTATTTGCAGAAGGGTCGTTCTATGGACAGTCTCAGTCAGCTGCAAGTAATACCCTCGGAAATGTATCCCAGAACAAGCTCGTTCTGAAGTGAAGCCTCTTCTCTCGCAATACAATAGGTGGAAGTGCTGACCCAGAAAACCTCTATGTATCTGGTGGAGCGACTACCACAGATATAGTATTAGCATTTATGCAGGATCTCAATAATGTGAGAAACTGATATGGATGCCCTGCATGAGGACCTGAGTGTTACAAGAACTACCCAGATCCATTCATCATAGACTACGAGAATACTCTCGGAGATCCTCCTCCAGGATTCACGCTCTAAAAAAAATCTCCCGAATTCGGGAGATTTTTTTATGACTCTACATCGAGCATGATTGGGCAATGATCAGAGCCCATATGTTCTGTGAGATACGTTACCTGGGATTTTTTTGTTATCGTATCGCTTCCCCACCAGGCATCGATACGCCAACCGACATTGCGGGCACGAGAACGAGTGATAACATCCCACCAAGAGTAGACATCAGGGGTTGCAGGATTCGCCTCTCGCCATATATCATGCCAACTATCCTGTGTACGATTATTGAGCCATGCGCGCTCGAGAGGATGGAATCCTATTTTTCAGTCATTTTCTTTTGGTCTCGCGAGGTCTATCTCATGGTGAGCACAGTTGAGATCTCATCACCAGAGCACCTCATGTCACTGACTCCTGAGTTCATCCATATACTTCCCAAATTCAGAGTAGAACACGAGCTTGCCTTGCCATGCATCCTCTGACTTCCCTCAGTTAGGAAAATATATCCCGAATATATCGATGATGTTTTCTATATCTGTGAGATTTTTTGTTGTATCTTTTTTCTTCATGCTCACATGTGCCACTCTCCCCTCGTCGGCAGTAGGGTCTCCAGGAAAACTCGTCTGCCACTCTATATCATAGAACTCTGTGATACGAGAGTGAATCCATACGCCTGTTCCTGCATATCCAGGCTTCTGTGCTGGATTATAATATGCAACATATGGAATTGGGGAGAGGAGATCATCCGTGAGCTTGTCTGGAGTGGCCTTGATCTCCTGCATGAATATCATATCAGGATCATAGGTATTGATGAGGTTTTGGAGCTCTCACTTATTATGAGTTGCACGGATACCATTTACATTCCAGGAGATAATACGCATAAATAGTAGGTTAATTACTAGGAGTAATAGTACGTTAGAAGATACCGAAAATAGAAAAAAGTACAATAGAATCTCGCTATCTTAATTATTTATCAATCCCTAATCTACTATTCCGCTATCCTACTATCTTACTATGTACATCATATATTCCTGATTCCCCGCCTCTCAGATGACAGTAGACTCTGATATTTTACGAGCGTCATATCATGCACCCTTCAGGAATTCTACAAATTCTCTGAGTGATTTTTCTATTATCTTGATATCTCTCGGAACTCATGTCTTGCGGAGATGCTCACGTCCTACCTCGAACTGAGGCTTGTAGAGAGCATATACATCAGTATTAGACGTGAGCAATCTCTCGAGTGTTGGTACTATCTCTCTAAGTGAGATGAACGAGACGTCTATCGTTATAATATCATATTTTTTGGAGGGAAAAAATTCTCGAATATCCGTATTCTCATAGGAACTCACGCGAGCATCCCTCCTGATACTCTCATGGAGTTGGAGTGTGCCGACATCCACAGCATCTACATGTGCGACACCATGTGAGAGAAGTATCTGTGTAAATCCTCCTGTAGAGGCACCGATATCGAGGGCGGTCTTATGGGAGAGATCTCCAACAGAGAGCTCAGAAAAAAACCCCTCGAGTTTCCCTGCAGAACGAGAGACCCAAGAGAGCTCTGGAGACTCTGCCATAACTATAGTACTGTCTTCGGATACATCGTATGCTGGCTTGGTACATATAACTCCATCAATTATAACAATACCACTCTCGATAAATGCTTGTGCCTTATTACGAGAATATCCATATCGTTCCACGATTGCCTTATCAAGTCGCATATTAATACTATCTAGAATTAATTTTTATGAGCCCTTGCTATCCACTCATCTATTTTCTCACGAACAACTGGAAATATATCTTTTTGGAGTGTATCGAGCTCTTCTTTTTTGAACCGAGAGAGTACCCAGTCACTCACCGCGTATCTCTCATCACGACCTATTCCTACCTTGATACGGGAGAACTCATCTGTCGAGAGTTGTCCGATGAGGGACTTGAGGCCATTTTGCCCTCCAGCACTCCCCTCTCTACGATATCGTACCTTGGCGAACTCCATATCGAGATCATCGACGAGTATGAGGATATCTGTAGTAGGAGTGAGTTTATAAAAATTCACTACCTTGGACACAGACTCTCATGAGAGATTCATGTAGGTTGTAGGCTTGAGGAGAAGGATTTTTTCTCCATGGAGAGTACCTTCACTCACTACTCCAGAGAATCGGGAATCAGACCAGTCAGAGAATCAGAGTACTTCTCGGAGCATATCTACCATCAAAAACCCAACATTATGTCGAGTATTTTCATACTGGGAACCAGGATTGCCAAGTCAGACTATGAGCTTCATAGAGAAAACTATACTCAAAAATGCCAAAAAGAAAATAAAAAAATCTCCTCTGACCAGGAGATTTTTTTTAAAGCTACAACCAAAGTTGTACACATATACTAATAATTCTTTTGAAAAAAGCAAATATTTTATACCACATTCTTACCTGAGTATACGAATCATCTCTCGACTCTTGGCTCTGACACTATCACTCTGGAGGAATTCTTCCGTGATATATTTCTCATTTTCTATATAGAGTACTATTCCCCTCTCGACAGCATATTCGAGTATATCGTATTCAATATGTGTTCATGATATACTCTTATAAAAATTATAGAGTGATATATGAGATACATGTAGGAGTATACTCGATTGCCTCCATGATTTTCATTGTAGTACATGTAGGAGTATCCCTTTTATGAGCACCATAGTCGATATATTACGATGAGAATATCACAATTCTCATACAATTCTATCGAACTTGTTGTAGTCACGTGTCTCGATGAGATGAAAACGAAGAAGCCACAAAATAGTGAAGAATTAAGAATTAGGAATTAAGAATACGGTATCATAATATCATGGAAAATCAAGAAAAAAGAAACTCACTAGAGAGTGAGTTTTACAATTATTCCACCGTCACACTCTTCGCGAGGTTCTGTGGCTTATCCACATCTTTTCCGAGTTTTTTTGCTATACCGACAGCAAATAGCCACATAGGAATAAGCGGGAGGAATGGTGTGAGAAGTGGGTGTGTCGTTGGTACCTCGATACGGTCATCATAGAGATCATCCATATCGTCACCTTCTGTCACGACACCGAGAACTATTCCATTTCGGGCTTTTACTTCCTTGATATTGGAGGCGGTCTTATCTCGCATGATACCCTTCAGATTGAGGACTATCGTTGGCATATCTGGATTCACGAGAGCGAGTGGACCATGTTTGAGTTCTCCTGCTGAGTAACACTCTGCGTGGAGGTATGTGAGTTCCTTGAGCTTGAGAGAACACTCATGAGCTGTTCCATAGAGGAGATTGCGCCCGAGGTAGAAAAAATTCTCATACTGTGAATACTTCTCGATAAGCGGATTGAGTGTACGTGCACCTGCGAGTTCTAACTCGAACTTAGCTGGGAGCTCAGCGAGATGACGAACTATCTCACGAGCATCCTTGACCTGGAGATTCCTCTTGAGCCCGAGAGAGAGTGCCATGGTGATGAGGACAGCGAGTTGTGCGATGATATTTTTGGTGGATGCAACACCGACCTCGACTCCTGCGTGTGTATAGAGTCACATATCGGTCATACGAGCGATGGTTGAGCCCACTACGTTTACGATACCGAATGTGAGACATCATTTTTTCTTCACCATACGGAGACTCTCACGAACATCAGCAGTCTCACCCGACTGTGACATGAACACATAGAGCGTACGATTCGATGGGATGAATGTATCATAGAGGAACTCACTCGATATACGGACCTCACATGGTATGCCTGCGAGTTCACGGAACCAATATGATCCAACTATTCAGGCAAAGTAACTCGAACCACTCGCCACTATCTCGATACGGTCTATCTCGTGATCTCCGAGGGCATCGAGCGTATCACTGCGTATCTCTCCCGTCTCAAAGTTCACTCGTCACTTGAGAGCATTTTTGAATACATCAGGTATCTCATATATCTCCTTCTCAGTAAATGTCTCATAATTCCCTATTGTCGCTGTCTGGAACTCGTCAGTGATCTTTTCGCGATTCTTCTCGACTTCTTGTCCGAGTGAGAATATGGCGTATTTACCACCCTCGATACGGATAATCTCCCTATCATCGAGCATGACGAACTCTGTTGCGACACGAGAGACAGCATTGATATCTGATGAGAGGAATGTTCCCGTAGGAGAGAGTCCTACAATCATTGGACTTCCGAGCTTGGCGCCAATGAGTGTATCTGGATGCTCCCTATCAACTACTGCGAGCGCATAGGCACCTACGAGATGTGCGAGTACACGCTCAAAAGTCGAGAGGATATCTCCATCGTACATATCCTCGATGAGCTTGGCTACCACCTCAGTATCTGTCTCAGAGTAGAATACATATCCCTTTTTCTGGAGTGTATCCTTGAGTTCTCGGTAGTTCTCGATGATACCATTGTGTACGACGAAGAATCTATCCTGGCTCGACTTGTGTGGATGACTATTCGCCTCTGTAACACCACCATGTGTCGCCCAACGAGTATGTGCAATTCCTGTGATATAGGCATCATTCTTGGCTTCGTTTTTCTCGACTTTGGTTGCGAGAGCGGATACCTTGCCCACTGCCTTCTCGAGAAAAAAATGTCCATCAGCTGCAACAGCGAATACTCCAGCAGAGTCATATCCACGATATTCGAGGTTACGAAGTCACTCGATGAGGAGTGGGAGAGGATTTTCTTGGCCATTGTAAGCAAATATTCAGCACATAGGTTTTTAGGATAGAAGATATAAGATTTTTTGTCAGTTGTTTTTGTCATTCTGATGTTAGGAAGAATCTGCCCTGTGTTTCGAAGATACCAGTAGATGCTTTCCTTCGACAAGCTCAGGACAGGCTCAAGCCTCAGCATGACAGAGAAACCTGAAGATAACAAAACCAATCCTATTTTTTGAGGAGAAAAAGTCAAAAAAGAATCAACAAGAGTGTTTATAAAAAATCAATAAAAGTAAGTTCCAGAAAAGAATAAGCTATGTGAAAAGAATAGAAAAAACCTCGCTTCACGCAGGATTCAGGAACCTTAAATAAGAAGAAGTCAAGGAATTATATCATAAAACCTAATACCCAATACTTAGATTCTCTAGTACCCTACTATCTCATCAACCTACTATCCTACAATATCCAATTTTTGCTTTTTCCTCATGATTGTGACATGATAGGAGAATCATATAAAACTTCTCTATGGAATTCCTCCTCATATTTTTTCTTCTCTTGGTCTGTGCTTTTGAGTTCATTAATGGATTCCACGACACAGCCAATGCAGTAGCGCCGGTCATCTATACCAATTCACTCTCCCCTCGAAAGTCTGTGATGATTGCTGCTTTTTTTAATTTCCTCGGCGTCGCCATCGGTGGAACTGCAGTAGCGATGGGTATCATCCACCTCCTCCCGATCGATCATATCATCTGAGAGCCTACAGGATATGGCATCGCAGTGATATCTGCACTTCTCCTCTCATCTATTATTTGGAATTTTGGGACTTGGTATCTCGCTATCCCTGCATCGAGTTCGCATACACTCATCGGTTCGATTCTCTGAGTCTCTATCGTCATGTGGTGGCTCGGGGGAGAACTCCCACACTGGAACAAGGCTATCGACATTGTGAAGTCACTTTTTCTCTCACCAATTATAGGGTTCGGTCTCGCATTCGGTGGAATGTGGGCAGTACATCACATCACAAAAGATACGAGTATATTCGGACATCCAGGGGTTTTTCACAATAGACACCCAAAACACGGTATACAATACGCACTCGTCGCAACCAGTGCATTCGTCAGTTATGCTCATGGATCCAATGACGGGCAGAAGTGAGTCGGACTCATGATGCTCATCCTCGTTATTCTGGCACCTGGGCATTTCGTCGTTGATACTGTACCTGCATGGGTCATCGCAGTAATATCACTCTCTCTCGGGCTCGGTACGATGATAGGCTGGAGACGTATCGTCGTAACTCTCGGGGAAAAGATCGGAAAGCACAAACTCTCGTATGCTCAGGCAACGGTCGCATCACTCATGACTGCGATCACGATAGAATCAGCCTCAACAGTATGACTCCCAGTATCTACAACACATATTATGTCATCTGGTGTTGCGGGTACTATGGGATTCGAATACGGAAAAGAAGGCCTCGACTTCAATACTATGAAACACATAGGTATGGCATGGGTACTCACTCTTCCTATCACGGTGATTATGAGTGGAACGATATTTTACATACTACAACTGGTGCTCCTCTAGAATAAGTCAATATGCAATTCTCTACCTTTCCTCTCAAACCCAACATGTCTCTTGTGTTGCTTTGTAGGAACAGGTGATTCTATGATGTGGATTACCTTTCATCGTATAAAAGAAGAAACCCGAGAAAAATCCACTGCCCCATCCATATGGATAAATATATCAGTACAGTATTCCTTGACTCATAAGGGCATACGAGCAAATATATCAAAAAGCCTCTCTGTTCTATCCTCGGGTATGTGAGATGGTGTGTTCATATAATTTAACTTTTATTCATAGTATTTTATAATATATAATTGTCAAAATTAATTGACTTAAAATATTTTCTCTCTATACTCCGTCCGACCAATGCCGTTCAAATCATTCGTCAAAAACTCCCTGAGCAATCGGGGAGTTTTTATTGCAAAATTTGACTTCTTCTCCAGCTTCCCTATACTCCGAATCATGTTCTCTACAACAACTATCATTACCAAGAAGATTACCTCTCCACTCGGATAGGCTCTTTGTCGTGATAACTATAGCACAACTCTAGACCTCTCCGAGATATCGGGGAGGTTTTTTAAAACAATATTCATGCACACTGCTCTCACAACCATCACCAAGATCAAGAAGATTCAACTCTACGAGCGGGACTTTTTATCATGATGTCATGGATGAAAAATTAAAACCGCTCAAAAACTGGGCGGTTTTTTACTCGAGAGAATTTTTTGAACCAGATTCCAGATAGTGGTTTTTGAAAAGTATTCAAAAAGTATTAACAAATATTTATCTCAACATATAACTTCACTCATATGCTCGCACCAACAAGAACGAATTTCCAACATCATGTAGAACCACTACCAGTAAAAACTCCAGAATTCCAAAAATGACACGTCATCGTAATAGATGGCACACAGAAAATCGTGATGGCAAAACTCGCAGCCGATGCGGAAAACCCAATTACATACAGTGTATGTGATACAGACCTTCGCTGACCTATATTCGGAATTTCCCTAGATCATGCCACCCTAGTTCAAAATGAAGCACTCTCAGATACCATTAAAAAGAGAGCAGCAAATTTTGTATAATCCTTGCCCTTTCCCCTCCCTTCCATATACTGGAAGGGATTTTTAACAACAATAGTATATGTCATCGATCTACGATATCACCGTCCAGAAAACAAATGGGGAAACAATCTCCATGAGTGAGTACAAGTGAAAAGTTCTCCTCATCGTCAATACCGCCACCAAGTGTGGGCTCGCGCCACAGTTCGAGGAACTCGAGGAACTCTGGAATACCTACCCTCATGATGAATTTGTGGTGCTCGGTTTTCCATGCAATCAGTTCCTCGGTCAGGAGCCTGAGACCAACGAGACAGTCGAGCAAGTCTGTCAGATGAATTTTGGTGTGACATTCCCACTATTTGCTAAGATAGATGTAAATGGCAAAAATACACATCCACTATTCCAATATCTCAAGTCAAAAACTCGTTGGTTCTGGAAGAGGAGGATATCATGGAACTTCACCAAGTTCCTCATAGACCAAGAGTGAAATCTCGTCGAGAGATATGCACCAACTGTCAGTCCAAAGAGCCTAAAAGACACTATCGAAAAACTTCTCGATAAGTAGTTTTAGTTGAGACCTGCGGTATAAAATAACGTATATTTGTCCTTCTCGAGTGTATTCATATTGTCGAGATAGAGATCATATCATACATGTGTCACGATAGGATAATATCCCGACATTGGTGTCGTCATGACGATGAAGTTATCAAATCCCTGAAGTGGAGAAGTATCCTTCCCTTGGACATAGACCTCACCGAGAGATGCTGCGAGAGTATTGCTGAGCTTACGAGCGAGATCAGACTGCCAAGTTGAGTCAATGATGAGATTCATAGAGATATTTCCTTGGCTTATCTTTTTTACACTGTCAAAAAATTCCTTCGTCAGGAGTTCAGAAGGGATGGATATCCTCCCATTGTACGCATCGATGAATATCATGTCATATTTCTCTCCTGCAAGTATCTTCTCACGGATGAGGTAGCGTGCAGACTGCTTGTAGAAGTTGATCTTGGGGTGGAGCTTCTCACCGAGGAACTCCTCTTCTGCTATATGATCGAGTGCGCCATCGATATCACAGACATCGAGTACCTCGATATAGTCCCGAGTAGCGATATCTTGAGGCAGGGTGAATCCTGCAGCACCGATGATGAGGACTTTTTTTGGTTTTTGTTCGTCGATAATCCGCGTGATATCCTGTATATATCCGAAGTAGCTCTTGCCTGTTGTTATATCAATTCCAGAGCTATTGGAACCATTCATAGAAAAAAGTCTGCGGTTCTGAAACTGATGGATAACAATATCATTGTACATCGTACTCTCTCTGTGTATCTCGCTCGCTGATGTCCGTGTGAGTCCAGTCGGAGAGGCAAATACGAGAATGAGAAATACGAGATAGACTATGTTAAAACCATAGAGCCAGTTCTGTCACTCCTTGCGTATATATACTATGAGGATGATGAGTGAGAGGACTGCGAGGATGATACCATTGATGATGATAGACCGCTCGACACCAATATATGCAAAAAACACGAGTGATGTCACTACACTTCCCATAAAAGATCCAATCGTCGAGAAAAACAAGAGTTTTCCGATGATAATAGCCTTTTCCTCTCCATGTATAAGCTCAGAGAGGAGTGGTATAGTCTGACTCGCGAGAAATACTGGAAATACAAAAAGTACAGATATCGTCAAAAATACTGGCACAAAGTACCCTATCTTCCATCCGAGTGTGTACTCGAGGAGCGTATTCTCGAGTGGAAATGCAACGAGAGTATAGAGTATGGAGGCGAGGAGGAGATTCCAAAATATTTTTTTCTTGATCTCTGTCGCCGTATGCCCTGCAGCATATACACCACCACGATAGTATCCATAGCTGAGTGCGAGGAGGATAATACCGAGGATGATAGAAGTCGCTATCGCATTGCTCCCGATGATAGGAATAGAGTTGCGGATAGCCATGATCTCGACAGAGAGAGTCGTGAATCCCTCGAGGAATGCGATGATATAGAGGATGAAGTTCATAGAAAAATAGAGTTAACGCTCTCCATAGTATAGATGAATCGTCTATTTGCAACTCTGATTCCTAGAGAAAAAACTCCCTATACCCGATGATGAGTATCGCGAGGTCAGCAAATATATGGAATATCCATGCACTCCAGATACCTCATGTCCGTTCGTAGAGCCATGAGAAAAACACTCCTCCGAGAATGAGTCCCACGAGTGCGAGCCCGAGTATCCATCCTGAGAACCAAGTACCAAATATCGTGATATGATACAGTGAGAACATGAGAGCCGAGAGGGCATACGCACCCACTCTGGATATGCTCGACATCTGGTAGTGCACAATCCCGCGGAAGAAATACTCCTCCAGGAGTGAGTTGCCGAACATGATATAGAGAAATACAATCAAAAATGTCTGTTCTGTAATATGTCGAGCCTCCATACTCGCACGTATCGCCGACCAGTCTATCATGTCCCTGAGGAGCATATACGTCACCCCTATCACGACCATCGAGACGAGTCCGAGCGAGACACCATAGATGACACTCGTGCGACTCATCTTCCCTGCTCGTCATACAGTCCTATTGCATATATATGCGATAATGAGAGGAATGACCAAAAATGATACTATCTTCTGAATCATCTGAACACTATAGACTGGATGATAGATATTCTCAGTGATATAGAGGAGGACACAGGCGACGAGTGTGTAGATGAGGATGGATTTTTGCATAAGAGCTGAATTTATTCCGTCAACAATGAGAGTATGCGTTCCGCAGTAATCAAACCACCCTCTTCTATTAATGAATCCAGAATCTGTATAACTCTCTTTTCTTCGAGGATTCTAACGGCTCAACACATTTCGGATACGATGTGTGAATCTACTCATGTATTATTATTTTCGATAAGTCTGCACAATTCCGTACGAGCTAGTGATTGGTACTCTTGCATAAAAAAACCAAAAACAATGTAAATTCCCTCGATTGTATGAGAATCTCAGAGAAAATCAAAACAAGAAAAAATCTCCAATTAATGGAGATATGTTCCTGGAGTATTATCGGTATTATTAGTTTCTCAATACTGGAGTATAAATTCCCGAAGTTCATGAGGGTTGAGCATTCACTCATTATCAAGTTTTACTCGAATAACTTCTAATACCTGTAGTGCAACATCACGTTCAAGATTGGCTACCACATCGAGCATAGGCTGATCGTCTGCTCAATATTCGTATCACTGAGCAAGTATAACATGAGTAAGTGCTGCATATGGGTCACGAAAACCAAGTATTTTATCTGACATACTATTAGATGAGTAAACTAGAAATTAATATAGATATATTTTATTAAAAGTCAAAACAAGAAAAAATCCAACCAAGAAGTGAGATTATTTGATATTTTTGTTACTCCTATATAATAAGGATATGAATATTAAAAACTCTGAGCACTTCTCGGAACTATTCTCTCCAGTTGACGGGGAAAGTATTAAGTTATGGGAAGAAGCTGCATATACTTGATTTACAATATTTAAAGAATATAAAAGTCCTTTCGTTGAAACAAATGAGTGAAAAAATGACTTATATTGCCTAATTAGACTATGATTTAGGAATTGAGATTCTTCAGAAGATAAACTACTAAACTTTGATGTATCAATTCAAAGTAGATACCTTCAGAAAAATCATTTTCTGCTTAGTTGAAATGAAAAAGATGAAACCTTCCCCAAAAAGGAATCAATAGAAAAATTTAGTAAGAGCCATATTCCCTTTTGAATACATTCATCGGAAAAGTCCAAGGCATACTACAATACTAAAACAAAAACGATTCTCTTTAATAAAAAAGAACTGAGTCTTAGACAGTTTATTGATGAGATATTCTGAATTCACGTTAAGAGTGCAAGTTTATGAAATAATATAAGATATCATTACTCTAGCTTGTTGATATCATATATATTTAAATACTTCACATACTATTTTTGGTACAAAATAATTCATAGATTGATAATTTGATGATGAAAAATTAACGATGAAGAATACTTTGAATATTTTCTATTCAACTGAACAAAGATTAAAATGGAGGAAGATAGCAAAGATTCCCTTTTTAATTCAAACAAAAAAGAAATAGAAAAATTTAAAGAAAATAAAAATTCTGTGGAAGTACAGTTACCTTTATTTGGGTGAAAGCTACATATGAATAAAAATTGATTATTTTGGTGAATATTTACTCTATGATGTTTTGCAATCCTTTATTTTTGTAAGAAATGTTGAGATTACTGGATTATAAAACTGTTCGAATTTTATAAAGATAATGAAGTTATATCGTGAGTTCTTATAATAGTATGGTTATTTATTTTTAGTTTTATATTTAGTCAAATATTACCTGGAATTAGCCTATATATAATGAATGCAATAATTAGCCTCCGAAAATGAATATTAAATAGATTTTATTATGAATGACTAAATTACGATTCTTGAAATAATCCCTATAAGTAAAAACCCTCCAAACTCGGAGGGTTTTTACTTAATTTTACTACTTATTCGTCTCCCTCACCTTGATATGTAACTCCCTGAGTTGTTCCTCATCCACATATGCAGGTGCATTCATCATCGCATCTTCTGCCTTACCACTCTTCGGGAATGCATAGATCTCACGGATATTGGTCTCGTCGCGGAGTATCATGAGGAGTCGGTCGAATCCGAATGCGAATCCTCCATGTGGAGGAACACCATACTGGAACGCTGAGTACATCGCTCCGAATTTTTCCTTCACTTCTTCTTCCCCCTTGCCCACGATGTTGAACGCCTTCACGAGTGCCTCGATATTGTGGTTGCGGATAGAACCGGAGAGGATCTCATAACCGTTACATGCGAGGTCGTACTGACATCCGTAGATCGAGAGTGGATCAGGATTGCCATCGAATGCCGTTGCTCCACCATGAGGCATCGAGAATGGATTGTGTTCGAAGTCATATGAACCATCATCCTTCTGCTCGTACATCGGGAAGTCCGTCACCCAGCAGAACGCGAGTTCAGTCGAGTCCACGAGTGAGAATCTATCTCGACACGCGAGACGTACTTGTCCGAGGACTTTACATGTCGTCTTGTAGTCTCCAGCTCCGAAGAATATCATATCTCCTACCTGTGGTGCGAGCTTCGCCTCGAGTGATGCGAGTTCATTGCCGGTGAAGAACTTCAGAATCGGAGACTTTGGACCGTCAGCCTCGTAGATGATATATGCGAGTCCTCCTGCACCGTTCGCCTTCGCGACTTCTGTGAGTGAATCAATCTCAGAACGAGAGAGAGTCTTCCCCTCGAGCTTCATCGCCTTCACGATACCACCATCCTTCACGGTATTCGCGAAGAGTGAGAATCCAGAATCCGCAAACTCAGCAGTAAAATCCTCGAAGTGCATATCGAATCGGATATCTGGCTTGTCTGAACCGTATGTATCGACTGCTTCCTTGTGTGTGAGACGGCGGAATGTTCCATCTGCGTTCATGTTCACGATCTTTTTGTCAGTTATATCCTTAATGAGAGACTTCGCAAAAGGCTCAGCAACAGCAAATACATCTTCTTGCTCGACGAAGCTCATTTCACAGTCTATCTGGTAGAACTCACATGAGTGACGATCTGCGCGAGGGTCTTCGTCACGGAAACACGGAGCAATCTGGAAGTACTTATCCACTCCACCAACCATGAGAAGTTGCTTGTATTGCTGTGGTGCCTGAGGAAGTGCATAGAACTTCCCATGATGCAGACGTGACGGGATGAGGTAGTCACGTGCACCCTCTGGAGATGAGACGGTGAATATAGGAGTCTGTACCTCGAGGAATCCATTGGTAGTGAACCAATCACGAGTATACTTGTTCATCTCGGCACGGAATGCTATCTTATCGAACACGGACTTGCGTCTGAGGTCGAGGTAGCGATACTTGAGACGGATGTCTTCGTTGGCTCCTGTATGTTCAGATATCTCGAACGGTGGAACTTCAGACTTCGAGAGGACTTCTGCATGAGTGATGATGACCTCGATCTCTCCTGTAGAGAGTTTATCATTGGTTTGCCCTTCTGGACGTGCGCGGACAGTTCCCGTGAGTTTCACGACATACTCCGAGCGAAATGTATCTGCCACCTTCCATGCTCCTTCGTTTTCCTGAGGATCATAGACAGTCTGTGTGATACCATAGCGGTCGCGGAGGTCGATAAATATGAGTCCTCCATGGTCGCGTCGGTTGGCTACCCAACCTGAGAGAGTGACAGTCTGTCCGATATGTGATGCGTTGAGCTCGCCAGCGGTATGTGAACGGTGCATAAGAATAGGAGTTAGGGATTAGTTATTAGGAGTTAGAATGGTATTTGTTTTTATTAAATCAATCCAGTATCTTCTTGATTTTACACCATGGCGAAGAGTAAACTGTGGGGAACTTCATCCATTTTTTTCAATAGCCTTCACAGATCATATATTATCATCATCACACGATATATAGACACCTGGAATTCATCTATTTTTTATTTCTTGTAGAATAAGTCATAATCATATTGTTGCAAATCACTTATTTCTCTCTGTTGGTCGGATACCATATCATACATTTCATCATTTTGTGGCATCATCCCAGAAGATAAGATTATATCTATACGTAAAAAATCAAAGAATCTTATTCTTATCTGTACAATAGAGGAAGTAACATAAACTTTTGGAAATTTGACGAGAATGATCATCACTTTCTCGAATAAATCAAACCATATCCAAAAAAGACTCATACGACTCATGGAAAAAAATTCTTGGATTTTTTCTCCAATCATCTGCCCACTCTACCATAATTTCTTCCCATTGTTCTTTGTGCGAGATGTTCGGCTCAACAAGTTGAAGCATATAAAAAGCACACGAAATAAACTTTCATGTGCTTCGGTTCGTTTTATCGAAAGGTGCCACCGAGGCTGTACTTGATTTTATTTTGATGACGGAGATTCTCGACTCCGGGAGATTCTAGTGGAGAGTTTTAGAGTTTTAGAGTTTTAGAGTCTTCAGCGACTCTCATGCTCTCATACTCTCATACTCTTTTTCTTTCTCCAGCTCGCGGGTGTTGGCCGCTCAAGTGCTTTTGATACAGTGAGGATATGGAAAATAGAATGGAAGTCAACTAATTTTGATATTCACCCCTACACTCTCTGATAAATTTTTTAATCTCTTTTTTCTTCATGTACCGACCAAGTGCCTGGATAAATATTCTCATAGAGCGGAGAGCTCTAGAGTTATCAAGTGTTGGGTACTTACCATCTCACAGATAGAGCTCCGCTATTCAAAAAGTTGCATCCACAGTATAATGATTCAAAAATTGTGCAGCCTTCATGAGGAACAAGAAATCTCTCTTTATTTTACCATTATTCATTCGATGTTCAAATCTCTCTTTTGAGATCTTCTCATATTGTTGGATCTGGAGTATGAGTCATTTTGTGATAGCTTTCTCAACTTTTTCATCAAAAGACTGAGCAAGATTCTTTGAAACAGTTTTTTTGACTTTCTGAAATACCTCAAGTGTTTTGAGATTGCGCATCTGAGAAAAATCATGTACAGAATTCACTGCATCACGAACAGCATGAAGAATTAGCTTATCACGACTTGAGAGCTTATCTGACTTTTCTTCTGGAAACTCGGGATGATTCTGTGGTATATGAGTTTTTCACATACCTCCACCCTACCACATCTCGCACAAAAATACAAAAAAACACCCTCCACAAGAAGAGTGTTTTGATTTTTTAGTCGATTGCTATCGGATACCCGATATTCTGAGACTGTACCTTGAACTTCTGTACTGCAGTTGGAACTGTAGGTGATGCGAAGTTCTGCATCTGGATGCGAGACTCACCTATTGTATAGAGAGACTCACCGACATAGAGTACGCGGTTCACGAACTGTGACGAATAATTCCAGAGGTTGTTTGCGAGATAGAGTTCGAGTGTTGCTCAGACCTTGCAATACGCTGGAGTCCATGAGCCATACCCCTGATTCTTACAAGCATTCTTCCAGTCGGTATTCATGCTTTCTGACTTCTCGATATGAGAGATACGGAACTTCTCTGTTATACGACCTGGTTCGAGTGAGAGTCCGACGAGTCACTGGAACGCAGACTTCGCGAGGTAGCTATTGTCAGGATCACCTGCGGATGTCATGAGTGTTGCTGGCATGAGGAGGAGCTTCTTCTCCTTGTAGTAGACAAATGCTCGAGGATTCCAGAGGACATCAGAACTCGAACCAACATCGCCGAGTGTGAGGGTTGCTTCCTGTTTTGGATTTTTTACATCACTCACATTATAGAGATCGACCTTGATACCGGCATTCTGTGTACCTCACCACTGATTCGTCTTGGTATCATATCCGACACCAATGAGACGATTCGCATCATATGGATGGAGGTACGTCGAGTAACCAGGGATTTTGAGTTCTCCGAGGATAGTTGGCTTCGCAGGGTTCGAGAGCGATACGACGAAGAGTGGATCTATCTGCTCGAATGTGACAAGATAGAGTCTATCTCAGATGAACCTACTAGACTGGAAGTTTTCTCCTGGAGCGATACCAGCGAGCTTCCCTACTACTGTACCTGTAGAACCGATAACTGTGAGACGAGTGGACTGTGTATCTCCCCACTCGGAAGTGATAATGCGAAAATTCTTGTTCGCATCTTCATCCATAGAGTACTGCGTGAGTGGATTCCCTGGCACAAGTGCTGAGTATACATACTTGGTACTCTGTCGGTCGAATGCAAATCTATGAACAAGAGTATTGGATGTACCTGGATTCCAGATGAGGCTCGCCGCACATGGAGTATTCGGTGCGCACTTGGCGGTAGTGCTGGTACTATACGGAGTCCAGAGATTGCTCGTGAGATAGATGGAGTCACGAGATACATGTATCTGTCCAGCCTGCGAGAGGACAACACTCGAACCTACACGAGAGTCACGAACAGAGGTATCGAGACGTATGATCGATGTCAGTGATGGAGAGAATGAATATGAACCCAGAGTCTTTTCACTCGGGAGGAGTGCAGTCATACCCTTACAGTCAGCAACAGCACGGTTGGTTGCAATACGCTTGGAACCATTGTAGATGATATCGGAGATACGAGGGACGAGGTTACGAGTAGCGTAGTTATAGTTCGGAGTTTTTCCATCCTCCATCATCACTCGATAGTATGGTGGAGTCCAGTATGATGTCGATACAACTGCCGTCATGAGTCAGTTATCCTCGAGACGACTATCCGAGAGGGAGCCATCTACTTGTGTAAGACGGATGAGCTTGGCATTCGCTGGTGTCGATATGTCATAGATTGCAATGATTGTCTTTTGTGAGTTATCATACCAACCCATCCAGTAGCGACTCGAATTCACATACTTGGTTGTTGTGAGGATGAGTTTTCACTTCTGTACGTAGAACGTTGGATTCGAATAATTCGATGGGATTTTTATAGTTTTTACCTTATTGAGATTTTTTGCATCAAGTATCACAATACCGTTCTCACCTGCTTGGTATGAATATATGTACGCTCCGTCTGTCTTCACAGAATCTGCCTCATCGATACCAGCAACTTGGACATTGGTCTCTGAGTGTGGAGTAGTGGTTCCTGCTCATTGTGCGGACTTGGCAGCTATTGGGGCTGGTGCTGCGACAGCATCAGTTGGAGCCTGTTCGAGCATGACTGGTCCACCACGCCAGTAGTAGTTATTTTGCTTTGGGAGGATTTTCTCCATAGTGGATTCGAACTCCTGACATGTAGCAAATGTCCGAGCATCAAAATCCGGAGCCTCTACCGTTGGCTCGGTGAGGAGGAGATCTGTGTTATCACTTGCGGAGACCGTCAGTGCTGAGTTCATGAACAACATGAAAACAAGGAGGTATACTATATTGCGCATAAGAAAAAAGTAAGGAATACAAAACCTAAGACGCACAACACAAAAAAAGGTGACAAAATCGTCACACTTAATTACTAAAAACATGTACCATATAAGTCCTACCTCATGACACAACATATCAGACTCAGACCTTGGTCCAATTAGGGTCTATCATATTGGCACGATGACTTCATGATTCTTCGAGTCCATCCTGGAGTGCGAGTCATGACACATTTCATCATGCGACATTTTCTCCGAGAGAAGATGATATGTTGATGCCTATGGATTCTGCAAATGCCCTGATACCAAGACCATCTGGCGTGATATGTCATACGTATTGTCACTGTGCCATACTTTCAGCTTTTTTCTGAGCGAGAGTATCGAGCGTCGCGTCTCGGACGAGGAGTGTGCGACCGAGGCTAGAGCGTAGTGTATTAATAGATGAGAAAGTTGTATCACGAACTACCTTCTGTGAAGTCGTGACTGTACGTATTTCTGATTCTGTCAATACAGGAAATATATTCCACACATCACCACGAGTGAGAGGAATATTGAAATACGCAAAACCATCATGCTCAACAGTTTCCAGTTTATAGGTACCTATATCTGGTGTTGGAAAAGTTGCTTGTATCTGTATACCTGTTTTCAAGTAGCCTGAACCGTCACGATACTTGGATGGGAATTCGTATTTTCGTACATCACCACTTGGGAGGGTGACATAATATGTGTCTATCACTTTTTTAGCGTTCGGCAGACGAAAACGAAACGTCATACTTCGTGTCTGTTTTGTTACTCGTACCTTCTCTGCTCATGTAGAATCAAATTCTCTATCGAGGAGCACCGATCAGCTGGTACGATATTTTGGTGTAGGCGACCTATCGAGAGAAGAGGTTGTAGAGAGTGTGTATCCTGTAAAAGTATAGCTTGCCTGTCCACGGTTAAATAATATTCCACTGAATCAGAGAACTTGTCATGCTGTTGTGTATTTTTTCTTCCCCTGCACGAGAGAGAGTTCACCATAGAGTCACTCTCCAAGTGCGATAACTGGAGTATCTGTGATAGTGGTCTGTTTGAGTGAGAGTCGACTCAGTGTAGTACCAGAGAGAGGAGATACTGGTACATCTACTGGATCAATGACGAGGATCGATGTTGGTGTCTCAGTACGGAAGCTCGTCCCTCCAGCGACAACAAAATAATATTCTCAAACTTCCTCAGGAATAGGGAGTACTAGAGAAAAACTTCCATTCGATCCAACAGGGTATGACTTTGAGTATTTTTTCCCTGATGTTTTGTGTTCGAGGTATGTCATGACATACTTCTCATTATTCGTGACCCTTCCCTTCAGGGATACGAGTTCCGAACGAGTATATATATTCGGAATATTTTTTGAGAGACTCACAGAGAGAGACAAAAACTCTTCTTGCGAAAGATTGCGTTTAATAAATTTTCCAGTTTTTATACCGAGTGGAGTCGCAGATATATCAGTGATGAGTCACCGTGAGAGCGGAACAAATGTAGAAAAAACTGAACTCGAGAGATCAATCCTATCAGTGTGACGATTACAGTTGGGTCTGTCAGTGAGTGTCACCACCATACCCGTCTGAGCAGTACTCACATATGCGAGTTGTGAGAGTTCCTCATAACAGATTGCAGCAGTATGGTTCGCCTGAGAAAATATAGTACCATTAGAACTCGTTCCCCCTTCGAATGCATCAGAATAATAACTTGCCTCAAAAGCTGAAGCAAGTCATATATGTATACATGTGAGTATGGATGCGAGGAGGATTTTTTTGAACATAGTATATGGTTCCGAGTGTTATACCTGAGCAGTATCACTACCTTCTGCTGAGGCTCCTCCTTCTTCATCTTCTTCACTCTTCTGAACAACAGTTGCAGAAGTGAATCCATCATCATCATCCTTGAGCTTGGCAAGGATAACACCCTGAGTAGTACGACCAGTGACACGAACAGAATCAAGTGGAACACGAACCGTCTGTCCAGACTTGGATATGAGGATGACACTACTTCCGAGACGCTCATCTTCTGTGAGGGTAAATGCCCCGATCACAGAACCAGTCTTCTCAGTTGTTGCTCCTACCTTGATACCTGAACCACCTCTTCCCTGCTCACGGTATTCGCTGAGTTCAGAGATTTTCCCCATACCATTTTCTGATACAGTGAACATATAACGAGCCTCTTTTCCTGCGACACATCCGACGATGAGGGCATCACCAGATGCGACCTTCATCCCACGGACACCAGCTGCAGCACGACCCATAACACGAACATCATTTTCATCGAATTGTATTGCCTTACCACCAGCGGATACGAGGAGGATATTGTCAGTACCATCAGTTACACGTACCCAACCGAGCGCATCGTCATCGTGTGGCTTCATCACGATGAGTCCACTCGCGCGGATACTCGCTACTTCTGAGATATCGATACGTTTTACAACTGCTTTTTTTGATATAAGACAGAGGTGTTTTCCATCAGTTCCTGTCAGATCGAGCACTGTAGCAATAGACTCATCCTTCGCAAGAGCGAGGAACTGTACTACTGGCTGTCACTTCGCTGTACGCTGCATCTCCGGGATCTCATATGTTGGGAGACGGAATACACGACCCGTATTCGTGAAGAACATGAGCATGTTATGATTCTTGGTTGAGAGAATTGTATCGATCTCATCCTCATCCTTGACTGCCATAGCGATCCCCTTCCCTCCACGACGCTGTGTACGGAATGCTGATGACTTCACACGCTTGATATATCCATTCTTCGAGAGTGTCACAACCACATCTTCATTCGGGATGGTATCTGTTGGGTTAAATTCCCCGAGTGCACCTGCATGTACCTCTGTACGTCGAGGGTTGTCATACTTGGCCTTGATCTCTATGAGCTCATCACCGATGATAGTAGCAACACGTTCTGGTTTTGCGAGTATATCGCGAAGGTCTGCAATAAGCGCAAGTTTCTCTATGAGTTCATCTTCTATCTTCTTGCGTTCGAGGCCAGCGAGACGCTGGAGCTGCATCTCGAGAATCGCAGTTGCCTGGAGCTCCGAGAGAGAAAAATTCGACATAAGAGCACTATGTGCTTCTTCACGAGTCTTGGATTCCTTGATCGTCTTGATCACTGCATCGATATTGTCGAGAGCAATCTTGAGTCCCTCGAGGATATGAGCACGAGCCTCTGCCTGAGCGAGTTCATAACGAGTACGACGAGTGATGACCTCACGACGATGCTCGATAAATGCCTGGAGCATCTCTCGGAGATTGAAGAGCTTGGGTTGGAGCCCCCTATCAGTGAGGGCAATCATATTGTATGAGAAACTCGTCTGAAGTGGCGTAAGCTTATATATCTGATTGAGTATTTTTTTTGGAAATGCATCGCGCTTGAGCTCGATAACAATACGTACATCTCAGAGCCCTTTGGACTCATCACGTATCTCAGAGATACCTACGATAGTTTTATCGAGGACGAGATCTGCGAGCTTCTCTACGTATTCTTTTTTATTGAGTTGGAATGGTACTTCTGTAATCACGATCATCTCTCGACCATTCTTCCCCTCTTCCATGACCACACGACCACGCATTACGATAGAACCACGACCGCGTGTATATGCTTCGAGGATATCTTTTTTGTTGTATATGATTCCACCCGTTGGGAAATCAGGTCCATGAACAAAATCCATGAGTTCCTCAATTGTGACAGAATCTGGGTTCGGATGATGAAGGAGGAAGTTCAGTGCATCTACGAGTTCCCCGAGATTGTGTGGAGGAATATTGGTCGCCATACCTACCGCAATACCCATCACACCATTGAGGAGGAGGTTCGGAATACGAGTCGGGAGAACCTTGGGCTCTTGGGTGCTCGCATCATAGTTATCCTTCCAGTCGATAGTATCCTTGTCGATATCTGCGAGCATGAGCTCACCGAGCTTGTCCATCTTGACCTCCGTATAACGCATTGCAGCGGCATTGTCTCCATCCATAGAACCGAAGTTTCCCTGTCCATCCACGAGCGGGTAACGTAAGCTAAAATCCTGCGCCATACGTACCATGGCATCATACACAGATGAGTCACCATGTGGGTGGTACTTACCAAGTACATCTCCGACAACACGAGCCGACTTACGGTACTTCCCTGTCGCGCGAACACCACCCTCATACATAGCATACAGTATTCGACGATGTACAGGCTTCATACCATCACGTACATCTGGGAGAGCACGAGAGACAATCACCGACATTGCATAGTCGAGATAACATGTCTCCATCTCTTCGACGATATTGCGATTCTGGTCACCATCATAGGTCACTCATTGCATAATAACAGGAGTATCACCCGTAGGTGTATCTTCTGATTCTGGAGTTTCGAGATTTTCTGGTGTTTCTGACATACGAGAGAGGATATAACACGAGGAAAAAACAATTCCGCATGCCTAAAATAATCCCTTACAGTATATGAAAAAGGCTCATGAATGCAATGAAAAAACCCCAGAAAATCTGGGGTTTTTAAGGATATATACTAGAAGTCTGAGAAGTCTGTCATATCACTACTCGATGTATCAAAACCTGTAGAGGAACTCGTTCAGAATATACGATTCATGAGCATCTTGATGGTATCGAATATACTTTTTGGTGAGAGATAATCATGTTCTCCGAGTCCGAGCATTTCAGAGACTTTTGGTGCAACAAATATTGCAATGACGATAACAATGATTCCGATTACTGCATATCGGATAGAGTTAATCGCTGGTTTTACTTTTTCATCTTTTCCACCTGAGAGTATGAGCATGAGTCCACCCCAGATAATGAATATGATAGCACAGAGTCCTCCTACGAGAACTATGAGCGAGATTGCAACTCGGATAATATCGCTCGCGGAGTACGATGCACTGGAGTCGAGAACTGGAGAGGCAGCAGCCACTGTAGGAATAAAAGAGATGTCCATAAAAGAGGGATTAAAAGTCTGAGAAGTCATCTGGAAGTGCTGAATTAAAGTCAGCATCGGTTCAGAATCATGTATCTGTAGTCTGCCCGAAAATCTGATCTGTGAGTCCTGACATTGCAGCATAGATATTACCCGGACGGAGTGTCTCGGCATATTCTGAGCCTATAAGAGCGAGAAATGTCGGCATAATATAGAGTACAGCAATGATAAACAGGACTCAGATTACCGCGTGACGTATATGGTTTACTGCTGCTTTTACTTTTTCTTCTGCTCCACCGGATACAATCATGAGAAAACCTCACCAGATAACAAAAGATATAGAGACTATTCCTGCAAAAACAAGAAGTATCGCTATACCAACCTGGAGAACTTGTTCGAGGGTGAATGCTTGAAATATATCGGGCATAGACTGATACTATCGAAAAAAAACGAATTGTAAAATTTTTATAGCCAAAAAAAGTAAAAGAGCGAGTTTTACACTCTATTCTCTTCGATGATACGAAGATTGACGCGGGTGTTAGTCTTGGAGCCATAGACACGGAGGACAGTCCTCAGTGAATCGATTGTCTTGCCACCACGACCAATAATGGAACCCATATCTGAGGGATCAACCTTGAGCGAGAGAAGTGTTCCGAGCTCATCATGTTTCTCGGATATTTCGATTGCATCAGTTTTTTCTACGAGTGATGATACAATCATCTTGAGGAATTCTGTTGGAGTCATAACAAGAGGAATTAACAGTAAAAAAACAAGATAGAATTAATAAATCCCCCGATAAACAGGGGAAATTATTATTTGTTCTTAGCAATAATCTTTGCAAGAGTCTCAGAATACTGAGCCCCAGTGGCAATATACTTATCTGCCTCAGCCTGATCCATAACAAGAGTTTTTGTGTGTGGATCGTATGAACCGAGAACTTTGATAAATCCATGCTTTGCAGACTGACGATGTTCAGTGAGAACAACACGGTATTTTGCAACATGTTTACGACCAACGCGGGAGAGACGAATCTTTAACATAGGAATTAAATTATGAATTATAAATTATGAATTATAAATTATGAATTCCAAATGAGGAAAGAAATGACGGTTTCTGTATTCTTCATTCTTAATTTTTAATTTTTCATTGAATTTGTGGTGCCCAGGACGGGGCTCGAACCCGTACTCCGTGAGGAAGAGGATTTTAAGTCCTCCGTGTCTACCATTCCACCACCCGGGCAAAAATGGTGGAACGTTTATAAGGTATAATATTTTAAGGTTTCGTAACTTTATAAACTTTTATACTTTATAAACTTTCAACCTACTAAAGGATACCCTTTTTCTTGAGAGTCTTGATAGCCTTTGCTGAGAGACGGAGACGAACTACCATACCAGTCTGAGGATCCTTGATGTTTCTCCAGAAAAGGTTAGGATAAAAACGACGCTTCGTACGACGTACAGAGTGTGATACATTGTTTCCAACTGATGTTTTTTTACCAGTGAGTTGACAGACGCGTGACATAAAAATTTAAGTTAAAGATTTTTTAAGGTTTGTAAGGTAGAAGGTTTAAGGTTTGTAAGGTTTTAACTTTATAACCTTAGACCCTTTAACCTTATAACCTATGATTACATGACTTTTATCTCAACACCTACACCAGCAGGGATAGAGAGAGACTGGAGAAGTTCCATAGTCTTTGGAGTTGATTCCATAACATCGATAAGTCTCTTATGGCGACGAATTTCGAACTGTTCACGAGCATTCTTGTTGACGAATGTTGAACGGTTGAGAGTAATCTTCTCGATCTTAGTTGGGAGTGGAACTGGTCCAACAACGATAGCACCACTATCTTTTACTGATGCGATAATCTTTGTTACAGACTCATCTGCGAGTTTGTGTTCAAAAGATTTTACGATAATACGGATCTTCCCTGCGGAAGTTGCTGCTTTTTTAGTAGCCATAAGAAAAGAAAAATAAGAATGTAAGGTCTGACCATCCCGAAGGATGCAATGACATTTACCTAAATACTCATACGAGCACCTAAGTACCTTCTCCATCTGCCAGGATTCCTGACAGATGAGAGAAAACACTTATGCAATAACGCGAGCAACCACACCAGAACCAACTGTACGTCCACCTTCACGGATAGCGAAGCGGAGACCCTGATCCATAGCGATTGGAGCACCGAGTTCGATTGTCATCTGGATGTTATCACCAGGCATAACCATCTCTACACCAGCTGGGAGAGTGATAGAACCAGTTACATCAGTTGTACGGAAGTAGAACTGAGGCTTGTAACCCTGGAAGAATGGAGTATGACGTCCACCTTCATCCTTTGTAAGTACGTATACTTCTGCTTCAAACTTAGTATGAGGCTTGATAGATCCAGGTTTTGCAAGAACTTGTCCACGCTCAACATCAGTACGCTCGATACCACGGAGGAGGAGTCCTGCGTTGTCACCAGCTTGTCCCTGATCGAGGAGCTTGTGGAACATCTCTATACCTGTAACAGTAGTAGTCTGAGTATCACGGATACCGAGAATCTCGATTGTATCACCGAGCTTGATTGTACCCTGTTCGATCTTACCTGTAACTACAGTACCACGTCCCTTGATTGAGAATACATCTTCAACTGGCATGAGGAATGGCTTATCGAGATCACGCTCAGGAACTGGAACGAATGCTTCAAGAGCATCGAAGAGTTCCATAACAGCCTTCGCACCGTATGGCTTATCCATATCAGTTGGGTTCTCAAGTGCAACGAGACCAGAACCACGAATAACTGGGAGAGTATCACCAGGAAACTCATACTTAGAGAGGAGCTCGCGGATTTCCATCTCAACGAGATCAAGCATCTCAGCATCATCAACCATATCACACTTGTTCATCCATACAACGATGTAAGGAACACCTACCTGGCGAGCAAGGAGAATATGTTCACGAGTCTGTGCCATAGGTCCGTCAGTTGCAGCAACTACGAGAATCGCAGCATCCATCTGAGCAGCACCAGTAATCATGTTCTTCACGTAGTCAGCATGTCCAGGACAGTCAACGTGTGCATAGTGACGATTAGCAGTCTGGTACTCAACGTGTGCAGTGTTGATTGTGATACCACGTGCCTTTTCTTCTGGAGCACCATCGATTTCATCATATTTTTTAGTCTCACCACCGAACTTCTGAGCGAGAACGAATGTAAATGCAGCCGTAGAAGTAGTCTTACCATGATCAACGTGACCAATGGTACCAATATTCATATGTGGCTTGCTACGATCAAATGTAGACATAGGAAAAAAGTAAAAAAAGTAAAAGCGGGAAAATTGTAAACAGAAATTGGAAAAAAGCAAAAGAATTTTTATACAAAAATGGGATACATACTTTCGAGAACAAAGAGAGAATCTTTCTTCGCCGAGAGAATGCATCCCATTCTAGGCATTTTTTATTTCTTTGTTTTTCGCATTTTCTTATCAATACGAGTAACAGCTTTTTTGAGCTTTTTATGTGCGTAAGTTGTGAGACGTGGCATAGAATTATTGTGAAGGAAGTAAATTAGATTTTAGCAATGTTTACAGAGTATTTCTTAAACTTTGCGAGAACTATCTTCATAGCATTCTGAATCCAGAGTGTCTCTCCTTCTACTTCGATACGCTTCTGGAGAATTTTGTAATGCTTGATAGCATTGGTTACCTTGCTACCAGATTTTGCACCTTTACGATCTACTGCGTAGACCATATTGTGTGGACGTTTATTGCGAAGTCACATAAGAAAACAGATTATAAAATGGTGGAGCCTAAGGGAGTCGAACCCTTGACCTCCTGCGTGCAAAACAGGCGCTCTAGCCAACTGAGCTAAGGCCCCACATGGGGATAAAAAGAATATGGCGGTGCTAACGAGACTCGAACTCGCGACCTCTGCCGTGACAGGGCAGCGCTCTAACCAACTGAGCTATAGCACCAGAGATAAGTGAATAGTTTCAGTGATTGGCGAACCTATCACAAACCATTGTCACAACATTCGTATAGGTTTTGTATTCACAAGCTCTATCTGAATGCTCGCGGAGTATATATACGTTTTACAAAAATGCAAATGAATTTTTGAGTTTTTTTACTCCCTAACCTATTGTCTTGTGTATATACCTCCACGAAGCCAAAAACGCAGAGAGTTTTCCGAGAAAAAGTGCCGCTAGAATTCCCCACAATACATTGTTCCCGTAGAGGACAAAAAAGGCATCGAGAACATTTTTTACTCAAGATGGGAGCGAATCAATCGGGAGAATACTCGGGAGGAGATAAAAGAGTCCTATAGCAAAAAGTGCAGAAAAACCAGTATAGACCATTCCCTGTATAACCAGAGGTCCATAGATAAAATACGATCGCCCTCCCACAAGCTCTATGATAGACATCTCATCACGGAGAAAGAATATCGTATTACTGATGACGGTATAAACAACAACAAATACTGTAAATATAAAAAGTCCAAGAAGCGCATATACACCGTACTCGAGCAGCCTGAGTATCTTCACGAGAGACTCTATACGAGCATACTGACTCTGAAAATCTATGAGCTTGCGGTTGAGCTCAGTTTCATCATACTCGAGAATATCCTTGTATCAGGCAATGAGTGATTGCACTCTCTCATATGAATCGAGTGGAATACCTGAGAGCCTGAGACTATTGGGGAGAGGATTCTCATCAGTTCACTCTATGAGGGCGGCAAGGTCAGGGTTGCGTGCGCGGAAGAGGAGAAATGCTTCATCCTCAGAGACGTACTTGGATTCGATGCCAGAGAATGATCGTGCAAACTCTACAAAAAGTTCCTGACTCCGAATAGATGTATCGGTAAACCCTTCTTGGAATGGTATCGTAATAGAGATACGATCATTGATACTCCCGATAAATGAATGTGTAGAGTAGAGTGTGAGGAGGAGAATATTGATAAAAAATAATAATAGCCCTATCACTATGAGCGATGAAGCAGATATAAATGGATTACGGATGATATTTTTGAAGGCGTATTTGAGGATGTACATGGGAAAAAGTTGGGAGTAGAGAGTATTGAGTTTTTAGAATAGAATTCTTTTAATTATTTTGAGGTATGGAAAATCCGGTATGTCTCTGGGTTTCTGTCATCCTGACGAAGGAAGGATCTGCCCTATTGATATCAGTTTGACCAAATATTATAGAAAAAAGTAAAAAAAGCGAGAGGAAAGTTGACTAATAGCGTCAAGTATACTATCATATCTCATATGAATAAAAGAATACCTCAGGATAGCATTCTTGAAGAATTTAAATATATGGAAGATCTTCTCCCTAAGTGATTCATTGATAAAAGACAGATAGAATACTATTCTCGATTAGCAAATAATCCAAGTGACGCAGAATCATATATAGCGTATACTATCTGGTATCTAAGGGAAAAGTTCGGATCACTGAGAACACTAGAAGTACAGGAATCTTGCAGCGCAAGGGCCAAAAAAATATTGGAGGAGTATACAAGAGTATTTGAGGAAGAGTCTGTAAACCCTAATGAGGAAAAAAGAGTAAAAAGAAACCTTGAAGAAGAACAGAAAAGATACATATTACTCAAGAAAAGATATCCAAAATTAAAATAAAAAATCCCCTCTCGTAAATGAAAGGGGATTTTGTTTTCGTATGGTGGGTTATATAGGATTCGAACCTATGACCCCCTGCTTGTAAGGCAGGTGCTCTAACCAACTGAGCTAATAACCCGAAAATGTGGTGGATCATACTAGATTCGAACTAGTGACCTCTTGGATGTCGACCAAGCGCTCTAACCAACTGAGCTAATGATCCGAAGTGGTACCCGGGGGGGGAATCGAACCCACGACCTTAAGCTTAGAAGGCTTCTGCTCTTCCACTGAGCTACCCGGGCATAAAACCGCGAAAAGCATATCCAGAATAGAAGAGAAGTCAAAAGAATTTTTTCGAAGAGTATGAGGATAGAAAAGAAAAAATTCTCGAGATATACCCGAGAATTTTATTTTTTACTCATAATGTCGAGAGCACTCTATTAGATTCAATATAAAATGTATCTTTTTTCCAAAATCTTGGCATATATCTACTCTCCCACGTGAAGCCACGCAGTACCATCGACGTTACGAAGCTTAACTTCTGTGTTCGGAATGGGAACAGGTGTACCCTTCGCACAATATACACCAAGATTCTGGAAAAAAGAGTGTTATCCTAAAAATTGTTATAAGAAATATTGTTATTTCTGTCTCCAACATGTATAAGATCTTATTCATACCAACGAACTAAAGTTCGAGTAAGAACAAAAAGCATATATAAATACCGTTCGTGCTATTAGTAATGCTCGGCTACACATATTTCTATGCTTCTACCTACATCCTATCAACCTCGTAGTCTCCGAGGGCACTTATGCTGACTAAATCAGCTGAGATACCTTATCTTTGAGTTGGCTTCCCACTTAGATGCTTTCAGTGGTTATCCATTCCGAACTTAGCTACTCGGCGGTGCCAATGATTGACAGCCGATCCACCAGGGGTTCGTCCATTCCGGTCCTCTCGTACTAGGAACAGATCTCATCAAGTATCTAAACGCTCACAGCAGATAGGGGCCAAACTGTCTCACGACGTTTTGAACCCAGCTCACGTACCTCTTTAAATGGCGAACAGCCATACCCTTGGGACCTTCTCCAGCCCCAGGATGAGATGAGCCGACATCGAGGTGCCAAACTGCGTCGTCGATATGAACTCTTGGACGCAATCAGCCTGTTATCCCTAGAGTAACTTTTATCCGTTGAGCGACACCACTCCCACGTGTTGGTGCCGGATCACTTTCACCGACTTTCGTCTCTGATCGACTTGTAGGTCTCTCAGTCAAGCAGGCTTGTGCGAATACACTACCAGTCCGATTTCCATCCGGACCTAGCCTACCTTTGTGCGCCTCCGTTACATTTTAGGAGGCAACCGCCCCAGTTAAACTCCCCATCAAGCACGGTCCCCCGCTGTGCGGGGTTAGAGGCATACGTATACAAGGGTGGTATCTCAACAACGACTCCGATAGAACTAGCGTCCCATCATCATAGTCTCCCACCTATCCTGCACAAATATACGTACGACTCAGTGCCAAACTAGAGTAAAGCTTCATAGGGTCTTTCCGTCTTGCTGCGAGTAATCGGCATTTTTACCGATATTGCAATTTCACCGGGCCTAAGCTTGAGACAGTGTCCAGACCGTTATGCCGTTCGTGCGGGTCGGAACTTACCCGACAAGGAATTTCGCTACCTTAGGACCGTTATAGTTACGGCCGTCGTTCACCAGGACTTAAGTTCAGAGCTTGCACCCCTCCCCGTAATCTTCTGGCACCGGACAGGCATCACCCCATATACATCATCTTGCGATTTAGCATGGAGCTGTGTTTTTGGTAAACAGTCGCCTGGACTCGTTAGCTGCGGCCTCCTGCGTAAGTGGCAGGGAGGCAGATCTTATCCCGAAGTTACGATCGCTTTTTTGCAGAGTTCCTTAAGCTTAGTTATCCCGTCCACCTTAATGTACTCACATCCACCCACGAGTGTTCGATTTCGGTACGGTTATATATATTCGTCCCAGAGTGGCTTTTCTCGGCACCCTCGTATTGTAGGAACATAGTCTACTCTGCCGAAGCTTCGCTTTCTATGTAATTGCATCACTCATGTATTGCTATACGGATTTGCCTATATAGCCATAAGCGATACTCTTCATGCATATTCATGAACATGTCCAATACTGTTGATGCGTCCCCACATAGGTAATAACCTCATATATATAGTTCTGGAATATTAACCAGATATCCATCGGCTTGCTCCTTTCGGATGCACCTTAGGACCGACTAACCCTGCTACGACTGACGTTGAACAGGAAACCTTGGGTATTCGGTGTGGAGGGTTTTCACCTCCATTACGTTACTCATACCAACATTTGCACTTCTGATACCTCCACAGTAGGTTACCCGACTGCTTCACAGGCCTACAGAACGCTCCGCTACCGATCATTACTGATCTTCCGTCTTCGGTGTATAATTTAAGCCCCGCTGAATCTTCGGCGCACAATCACTCGACCAGTGAGCTATTACGCACTCTTTGAATGAGTGGCTGCTTCTAAGCCAACATCCTGGCTGTCTTAGTAATCGCACATCCTTTTCCACTGAATTATAACTTGGGGACCTTAGACAGGAATCTGGGCTGTTTCCCTTTTGACAATGGCGCTTATCCGTCACTGTCCGACTGCATAATATTACGCAGAGAGTATTCGAAGTTTATCAAGGTTTGCTAAGTCGGATAGACCCGCTAGCCTTATCAGAGCCCTACCCCTCTCTGTTACTATTATGCGCTATACCTAAATATATTTCGCGGAGAACCAGCTATCTCCCGGTTCGATTAGCTTTTCACTCCTACTCACAAGTCATCCAGTAGACTTGCAGCTCTAATTGGTTCGGACCTCCAGTAGGTTGTACCCCACCTTCATCCTGCTCATGAGTAGCTCACACGGGTTTCGGGTCTATTATACGTGACTGAATCGCCCTATTCAGACTTGGTTTCCCTTCGGCTCCGACTATAACTGTCTTAACCTTGCCACGTATACATAAGTCGTTGGTTCCTTCTCCAAAAGGCACGCCGTCACGCCGAAGCGCTCCGACTCTTTGAAGGCACAAAGTTTCAGGATCTATTTCACTCCCCTTCCGGGGTTCTTTTAACCTTTCCCTCACGGTACTTGTTCACTATCGATCTCATACACTGTTTAGCCTTAGATCGTGGTCGACCTGAATTCACACCGGCTTTCACGTGGCCGATGCTACTTACGAGCATATTGCACCTGGATAAGAGATATTTCAAATACGGGACTATTACCCTCTTCGGTTAGCCTTTCCAGACTATTTTTCTGTATTCTTATATAAGTGTCGCTATTCTGAGCTTTGCGTAAATATGTCGTGTAACCTCCTGGCGGCAACGGGCTCATCCTTGGCACCGTCAGGATTTGGGCTGTTCCAATTTCGCTCGTCACTACTTTCGGAATCTCAATTGATTTCTTTTCCCTGCTTACTAAGATATTTCAATTCGGCAGGTGTCCATCCATATCGGATTACAGAGATGTCTCTGTAGGGTTCCCCCATTCGGAAATCCTGGGTTGTAACGCTTCGTGACAACTTCCCCAGGCTTATCGCAGTCTTGCGCGTCCTTCATCGGATGTATGAGTCAAGGCATCCACTTTGTGCCGTTTATGTATTTATACATAATGGCTTTTTGTTCTCGCTTGTTGTATTTAGTTGTTGGTATGAATAAAATCTTGTACATTTTTGATGGAAACAGAATTTTTGGTTTTTTTAAAACCAGTGAAAATTACAATGTTTCTCAAACAAATTTTTGTGAAATACTTTCATCTTTCGAAGAAAATACTTCTGTTTTTAGATAACATTCAATTAAATTGAATTTCAAGAGTGTTAAGGTTCAAATGATCCTCGCATTCCATGTACCAGAAGACAACAAACTGTATTCTATAAAGATAAAGAGATAGTCCATCCGCACGTTCTCGTACGGATACCTTGTTACGACTTAACCCCAGTCAATGTGTTTACCGTGGGCCTCCGTATTACTCGAAGGACTTAAGGTACCTACATCTCCCATGGTTTGACGGGCGGTGAGTACAAGACCCGGGAACAGATTCACCGTGACATAGCTGATTCACGATTACTAGCAATTCCAACTTCATGAGGGCGAGTTGCAGCCCTCAATCTGGACTGAGATCGGCTTTCTGAGATTGGCTCCGTGTTACCACATCGCGACTCTTTGTACCGACCATTGTATCATGCGTGTAGCCCTAGGCATAAGGGCCATGCTGATTTGACGTCATCCACACCTTCCTCCCGATTAACTCGGGCAGTCTCGTTAGACATAGTAACTAACGACATGGGTTGCGCTCGTTAACGGACTTAACCGAACACCTCAAGGCACGAGCTGACGACAACCATGCAGCGCCTGTTTTCAAGTTCCCTTGCGGGCACTTCTCCATTTCTGGAAAATTCTATCAATGTCAAGCCTAGGTGAGGTTCCTCGTTTATTGTCGAATTAAACCGCATGATCCACTGCTTGTGCGGGTCCCCGTCTATTCATTTGAGTTTTAACCTTGCGGCCGTACTCCTCAGGTGGGATACTTAATGCGTTAGCTTGAAGCACTCCCCGAAGGGAACACTTAGTATCCATCGTTTAGGGCGTGGACTACAGGGGTATCTAATCCCTTTTGCTCCCCACGCTTTCGTCTCTCAGTGTCAGTAATGTTCCAGCAAGCTGCCTTCGCTTTTGGTATTCTGGTAAGTATCAACGGATTGCACCCCTACTCTTACCATTCTGCTTGCCTCTCCCATACTCAAGTTTTATGGTTTTCCGCACGATTCAGGGTTGAGCCCTGAAGTTTCACACGAAACCTTTAAAACCACCTACAGACGCTTTACACCCAGTAATTCCGGATAACGCTTGGGGCCTTCGTATTACCGCGGCTGCTGGCACGAAGTTTGCCGCCCCTTATTCCTCTCCTACCGTCATTATCTTCGGAGAGAAAAGAAGTTTACACCAACAAAGGCTTCATCCTTCACGCGGTGTCGCTCCATCAGGCTTTCGCCCATTGTGGAAGATTCCTCACTGCTGCCTCCCGTAGGAGTATGGACCGTGTCTCAGTTCCATTGTGGCTGGCCGTCCTCTCAGACCAGCTACCCGTCATTGCCTTGGTGGGCTATTACCCCGCCAACTAGCTGATAGGCCGCAGACTCTTCCCGAAGCGAATTGCTCCTTTACCCTTACGGGACCATCCGGTATTAAGCTGGATTTCTCCAGGTTATCCCTGACTTCGGGGGAGATATCAACGTGTTACGCACCCGTTTGCCGCTAAACTCTCTGTGACACAGAATGTAGAAGATGAACTTCTCTACTCTGTGTCACAAATTGTCCCGCTCGACTTGCATGTGTTAGGCGCACCGCTAGCGTTCATCCTGAGCTATGATCAAACTCTTTGAAACGTTAGCGTCTCTTCAATTAAGAAGAAACTTGCCTCATATAAATATGAGGACTTTTTTTATGATTGTTATATCTTAGAATTACAGACCTAGATAAATCTAGATTGTCTTCTGGTACATGGAATGTTAAGGTTCATACTGCGCTGTTGCAGTGCGAAGATTTATATGGAAAACGTCTTCCAAGTCAAAACTTTTTTTCACTTTTTTTCAAAAAAGTCATATAAAGGCATCCAGATGCGGAAAAAACTTTTTGGAAAAAGTATTGTTTCTGCGAATTTTGTGCAAATTTTCGCTATACTCTACCATGAAATTGGAAAAGAACACTTTTTGTGAGCAAAACTTAATGAAAAAATCCCCGAAAATATCGGGGATTTTCTATGATATACACATATTTTATTCAAAACCTGGGGGTGGATTCAATAATACACGAGGATCATATTCTATAATGAGAGAGTATTCATCTAAGGATGAATTTGTATAAGCTCGGGATAATTCCTCGCCATCATAAGCACGAAAATAATTAAGATCATACCTGATTGCATCTTCGAAAGTACATTCAACACTATATGGACATACTACCTCTGTATTTGATATAGAGGCTCATCATATCGTATTGCGAGACATAAGTGATCACTGTACATACAGCTGTAGTTCTGGAAGTGTCGTGAGATTTGTAGAAGAAGCGTTATAGAGGAGAGTATTTGATTCGCCACTATAGAGGGTTCCCTCGGCAAATATCGTTGATTGTATCCGTCGAACATTCCTCCCTATATATACATCACCACCAACTCCATTGCTATTTTTAAGAAGGATGATTCATTTTGGAATTCCAGTAGTATTATATATGTCCTCATCAATATAGAGGTCTCATCCGATAATTATGAGTCATTGCGTATCAGCAGAATTAAAGGCCATCCTAATAGACTGATAGGTAACAGTTTTTGGTGTTGATTCGTCGTTGATATAAAATATTCTGTTTAGTGTCTGATTCGTCGTTGTAAATGTATGATTCCTCTGATCGAGAGACAGATTGCGACCGACAACTCATACGTTCTTGCGAATACGCTGAAGCATCGAGTTAAAAAGGTTCACATCGAATTTTGGTCCTTGCTCATATATTGTAGAGAAGAATGTGTTCCCTCAAGCACTCCCTATTATTTTCACCCTTCAGATAAATGCTGAACCCGTAAGGCTCTCATCATAACTACAATCCCCTGTACCAAATGGGACAATTCAAACACCATTGTTCCATCAATATCACTCAAGCCTTCGAGATACGGGATTAAAAAAAAGGTTTGCATTCACTCAATTCAATTCAATAGTTCATGCATTTACGGACGAGGCCGTTCCTATCACAGACCAACAGTCGAGTGTTGGGTTTCATGTTCATGTGTATTCTATATGCGTTCCTGAGTTAAAAGTTCCAGTACCAACAGTCTGTATCCAAAAATCTCATCATATTACATCTTCATCTATATACGAAGCATTTAGTATAACCTCTCAGGCATTTCCTGTTCCATCGTTGCGGAACTCTCCATCAAGAAGAGGGATTCATGCTGATCATGAAAAATACTGTATGATTGCATATACGGTTACTCAAAACAAAATGGGACCAAGTGTGAGGAGTGCAAAAAGATACTTTTTCATAGAGGAAAATTATTGGGTCTATTATTTATTTCTATTGGATGGAGTTCTCTTCGAGGATCTCTAGTCGCCTTTTGAGAAGCTCTATTTCTCTATTCTGTTGTTCTATGGTTTCCTTGAGAATATCAACGGAATCATCTACCTCCTGGATCGATCGGACGATTGGAGCAAAAAAATCATTATATCGAATAGATTTTATTCATGCATCATCTGTTGATATCATGCCTGAATTTTTCATATTATTTTTTTGTAAAAGACTCTCAACGTCTTGGGCTATAAAGCCAAGTTCTACAGCATGAGAGGCGTCATTGTTGCGCACATATTCCACAGGATGAAGTTCCCGAATAAACTCAAGACCCAAGGATGTCGAATGAATATCTGCCTTGAGATTACGATCAGAAGTAATAGTCCAAGGAACCTGAATACCTGCGTAGGTAACACTTGTGTTTCCCATGCGTATTTGATTAGAGGCATTGGTGGAATTTACCTGAGCTCAATATCCTATAATTATATTATTCGATCAAGTCGTAAGATTGGTTCATGCATATGCCCCAATAACTGTATTCCAATTTCATGTAGTACTAGAGAGGAGTGATGATACTCCAATAGATACGTTTTGTATTCAAACTGTATTGGGCTGTAGAGCATTTTCCCCAATTGCTATATTCATCGTTCAGGATATATTATTGGTCATAGAATTGATTCAGATAACTGTATTATTCTGACCAGTAGAGTTATTTAGGAGTGCATTCACTCATACAGCAATATTTTGATTTGCCGTTGTATTATACTGCATAGCATTGGTTCCGATAGCTGTATTAGCATATCCTGTGGTATTATTTCTGAGCGTGTTATTTCCTATCGCAGTATTCTGTGATCCTGCATTGGAAACAAGTCATGAGAGTCCAACGACCGTGTTGGAACTATTACTTCCGCCTCATCTCCCGAGAGTGATACCATTGATGAGAATATCAGCACTCACATCGAGTGATGCCCCAGGAGAGAGTGTTCCGATACCTACTCGACCACCTGTATAGGATATATCCGTTCCAGTACGTGCCCAATTTACAGGTCATAAAATTGGTCTCCCATTTAAATCAAACCCAATAACAGCTTGTCCTGTTGGTGCTTGTACATTAGACAATAGGGAACGAATTATATCGAGTATGCTGATACATTGCTTCTCTCCATAAATACCAGATGTGGTGCTAAATCATGATATGGCCTCATCAGCACCAACACACGATCATGTCATCCTTTCAAAATAAGTACCAAAAAGTCCATCGGCAGCGGAAACCATAAATGGTGTCGTAGCAAGGATAATTATTGCGGAAGATGCTATTCCGCGAAGAAGTGAAGTTTTTTTCATAGGAGAAAATTGGAAATACCCTATCAAGATACCCCTTATCTCGTGAAAATGCAAAAGTCAGAACTATGAAATATAAAAAAATCCCTTGCATATATATGCAAGGGATTTTTAGTTATAAAATGGTGGGGGTACTTGGGATTGAACCAAGGACCAATCGGTTATGAGCCGACTGCTCTAACCACTGAGCTATACCCCCGTGTGGCGGTGGGCCGGGGATTCGAACCCCGGCGGCACCTTGCGGCACCCTACAGGTTTAGCAAACCCGCCTCTTCAGCCACTTGAGTAGCCCACCATATCGCTATGCGACAGTTAAAAGTTAAAAGTTAAAAGTTAAAAGTTTGGAACCTTTTAGCAATTAACCAATAATGACCCTCAACTGACGACCGCGATTATAGAAAAAAGAGAGAAAAAGGCAAAAGAAATTTTATAAAAATCTGCATCTTGCCCCTATCAGCTATTCTCTACAGTCTATTGTACAACTACAACTACCTTCGGTTCTTTTCCTACCTCATGGAGCATAGTATCACACACCTTGCGTTCTACATAGGCCGAGAATGCATCAGCATCCTTGAAGCCGGAGAGATCCTGGAGAATGTTGCGAACACACGTATCGAGTGACTTCTCGAGCCCTGGAACATCTGCAACTGCAGGAAGTCCTACAGTATCGTATTTTATATGGAATCCAGTATTTTTCTTGGAGATACCGATGACGAGCACACCCTGAGATGCTATCTGATAGCGATCGAGAAGCGTATTATCATCTGTATATCCTACCATTCGACCATCGATGGTGATGAGTTTTTTTGAGACATATTGATCTGTCTCTCGCATACCATCACGAGTAAATTCGAGGAGCTTTCCATTGCGAAGAATTGGTACTTTTGATTTTTCATAACCGAGATCATATGCATTGCGAGCATTACCACGGAGCATATGTGGAAAACCATAGACTGGCACATAGTACTCTGGTGCGAGCATGGTGATCATTTTTTTGGTATCTTCTTCCTTGGCATGTCATCCTGCATGGATCTCTGATTCCTTGTAGTGGTGAATACGTGGACCCTGTTGCGTGATGAGATCAAAAAGTCCTTGTACAGCACGCTCATTTCCTGGGATAACTGAAGACGAGAAGATGATAGCATCCGTCGGCTTGAGTGTTGTCTCCTTGGACTCACCGGTGACGATACGCATGAGCGCTGCATAACGCTCACCCTGAGCACCAGTACAACAAATAGTAACCTCATTGTCCGGGAGCTTGGCTGCCTGTTCCATCGTGATGATAGTTCCAGGTTTTGGTCGGACATATCCGAGCTTGATAGCGATATCTATATAGTTATTCATCGAACGACCGAGCAGGACGACCTTGCGATTGTACTTCTCAGATGTCGAGATGATGAGCATCACACGATCGATGATAGATGAAAATGTTGCTGTGATAACACGACCAGGTGACTTCTCAAAAATCTCCTCAATCGAGTGAATAACTGCGGACTCAGAGATAGATGAACCAAGAAGGTGAGCATTGGTTGAGTCAGAAAAGAGCGCAGTAACACCACGTTTTCCGAGTGCCTCGAGCCATTCATAGTTGGTTGATGGACGATTCGGAAGTGGTGACTTATCGAACTTCCAGTCTCCAGTGTGGACGAATCGACCTACAGGAGTCTCGATGAGAAGACCTACAGAGTCAGGAATCGAATGATCTACAACAAATGGAGTAACCTGAAAATGTTTCCCCACCTGAATAGGACGATATCGAACATACTCAGAGAGCTTGGTAAGTGTTGCCTTCATGTCTCCTTGCTTGAGTTTGATGAGCTCGTACGCCATGGCAGTAGCATATATAGGAGTACTGCGTCCGAGTTGTTCCATGAGGTAGTATACTCCACCGATATGGTCGATATGACCGTGGGTGATACAGACTCCGACAACTTTTTTTCATTTACAGTATGTGAGGTCTGGGATAGATGCATTGATACCGTATTGGTACTGATCTGCAAACTGGAGACCCATATCGACGATGATCATCTCATCTTCATACTCGAATCCCATACAGTTGAGACCAACCTGTTCTGTTCCACCGAATGGCACTACACGAAGTGTTCCTTTCTCGAGTGGCTTCGCACGCTCCTCTGGAACGTGGAGGTGTTTTTTGAGTGCCTGCTGTGGCGTGAGGAATGGATATGATCTCTTCGGGCGAAAACTATCCTCGAAGATAAAAGAATCACCAGGACGAAGGTTGGGATTGATATTTTTTCCCGAGTCAAAAAAGGAACGAAAAGTTCATTTTTTCTCTCATTGTGGCGATGTGCCACTATTGCTTTGATAGCGTTTGTTACGCATAAGGTATATTGGTTATAAGGTTAAAGGTTCGTAAGGTTGAAGGTTTGTAAGGTTGAAGGTTTGTAAGGTTGAAATATAATTATCAAAGTGAAGTTATAAGACGGGAGAGGAGCTTGGATATAGATACTGTTTGACTATAAAGTCTTTCGAATTCTTCATGTGTACAGTATCATAAATCTTTTGCTATATAGAGCATTGATCTCACTTCGGCAGAAGAGCCTTTAGCAATATAGAGAAACTTTCGAAACTCATTATTAGACTGACGCTCATATCACTCAGCAATATTATTCGAAATTGACACAGTGGCACGGGTTATCTGGTCACGAAAGCCATAATCACGAAAATTTTCACAAACAGCATAGATATCTCGGGCGAGATTTTGAGCTATTTTCCAGGATTCTATGTCTTCAAATTGTGTAATTTTCATTTTACCCTTGGGCTTTATAGACCTTATAACCTTCAACCAAATTATCTCTCTATCACCACTGGCATAACAACCGGTGTACGACCAGTGAGGAGATAGCAGTATTTTGTAATCTCGCGACGGAGTCACTGCACGAGTGTTCCGCGATCGATCTTCGGATTTTCTGTGAGGAGTTTTTCATAGGTTGCACGGATTCCCTTCAGGATCTCCTTGTGTACATACATCATCTCATGTGCATGGACGAATCCACGTGAGTCGATAAATATGTGTCCCGCAATAGTGCGAGCGCGACTGTCTTCCTCGAGAGTGAACATGAGGACTCCATTTTCCGCGAGCTGAACACGATCTGTGAGTGCATACCCAGCAACAACACCAATAGAACCCTTATCGACGTAAAAGGTGTCGAAAGTGAACTTCATGGAGTGTTTTTCGATTTTTTCCTTGCCGAGAGTGACGATATCACCCGAAGAGATAGGCGTACCGAGGAGTGTATATCCATCTGGTGTTATCTGAAAACTACGATCTGTCGGAGCAGGTGTAGACGAGAGATGAGAAAAATTCACCTCAGTTCCTGATGCTACAAGCGTGAGTCCTCCTGCCATACGGAACTCGATATCTCCGATACGACGACTTCACTGACCATCAGAAAAGAGTTCAAAAAATCGACACTTCGAAAGGAACTCTGTATCTGTAATCTTGTTACGAAAATTCGCGATAATATCTCTCGTTGTATAAAGAGGTGGGAATCAGAGAGCTGGTAGAATCGTCTGGAAGAGTTCTGGCTCTACACGAGGATCGAGGACTATCCAAGCAGAGAGTCGTGACATCTCTGAGACAGGGAGTCGCATATCAGGAAATGTCGGATAGACCTCACCTGCGCGTTCTACACTCGAAAACCCTGTACCAAGAAGTACAGTTGTATCACCACGAGTGATGAGCATGAGTGGATCTGTATGTCATTCTCCTGAGAGGACAACGAGACGTGTCTTGGAGATATCTTCCTCCTTGGGGAGGAACGAAGACTTCATACTCTCGATGAGGCGCGTGAGTGGGGCAACCTTCTTTTGCTCTGGAGTATCTGTATCTTTTTTCGGGGTTCTCTCCTGGGGTATACGAGAGACTGGCCTCTCTACTGATCGAGATGGCTCTATATTACGCTTCTCGTGAACTCTTGGAGAAAATACCTTTTTTGCTGGCGTCTCCTCTCCTGAGCCATCGAGATCAGCAAAATCATCATGTGTAAATGTACGAGTATTTGGGGTTTTTGTATTTTGAGGTTGGCGTGACTGAGTATTCCCTGGAGCACCAAAACTCATATCCAGGCTCGTACCAAAAATATGGTCCATAAAAAAATAAATATAAAAAGAAATGGTCTCCTCTATGAGGACGTATTTCTAGAATGTAGAATATATCGATAGAACCACGTACCTTGGGTTCGTATACGAATGAAGTAGATATGAGGATTCCTCACAACTCACTATCCTCGAATGTGAAAATACTGAGCTAAAAAGAATCTGTTTTTTTGGAGTATATAGATTAATTGAGAGAATACAAATATTTTTGTAGAGATATCGGAAGCTTGGTTGTATCCCACGTGTATCCGGGAACGCGTCCGAGACTATAATCAGTGTCAACGAAAACACCTGAAGGAAATACAGAATTACGAAAAAAAAGATACTTCTCACGGATAATATCATCTCGCATAGCACGTTCCTCGAATACACGATTGTGAAAAACATAAAATACGAGAGACTCAGCAAAGTCCTCATACTGATTCGTTGCCGCATATCAGGATATGAAGTTTGGTTGTTTTTGTCAGGCTTTTTTGATGCTCGCACTCTGCCAGCTGATATTATAAAAATCGAGAGATATATCGGGAGTTTTCCCCTCTCGAACCAATACATATATATCTACGAAGTGAGCAAATTCATGAACAAATAGCTTCAAAAATTCAGAATCACGATCTACAAGAGCGGAGAGTATAATAGAGCGTCACTTCATACGCCCACGAGGTTCGATGAGCTTGGTATCGATAGAGATATCGAGTCGCGACTTGGTAAAAGGCACAAAGCTCGCGGATGAGAGCGTCTGACCAATAATTTTTTCTCTCGAACGAATCTTGTCTGTATAATCAGTACTCGAGAGCTGAACCTCACCGAGAGCACGTCATGAGAGAGGCGTGCTCGATATAGCAAGGAGAGACACGAGAATGAGAGTGATGATTTTCTGGTACATGGAGGTATTTGTTTTTGTTTTGTGGAAAACCTAGGAACCAAAACTATATATAAACTCAACTATGAGGTTTACAAGTGGGAATGCAGTCAGTATGAGAATGAGTCCTATAGCAGCATAGATAACAGTATTTTTGGCTCATTTGAGTTTTTCTTCGTCTCCACCAGATGTCGTATAACGGATACCAGCATAGACGATAGCACCAATGGCGAAGAGTGCACCAAACTGGAGAATCGTTCTCGACACAGAGACAATGAGTTCCTTGATACCAGCTTTGTCTTGGGCTCATGTTACAGGAACACTATTGGTGACACCCGTAGCACAATCACGAAGGAACTGTCATGCGGGAGCATCTATCGTTGGGTCACACGCTGCAGAGAGTGAGATTGGTACAATGATAGAGGCAATGAGGGTCACGATGAGGAGAATAATTCGAGACATAATATATTAGAGTGAGAGACGTACGAGAATAGAGACAAATGCATATGATATACCGATACTCACGAGTCCTATGGCTCAGAATGTGAGGGATTTCCAGGCTTTTTTCATCTTGGCCTCATCTCATTCTGCTGTGAAGAGTTCATATGCGATATAGAGAGAGACGCCGACGACGAGAACCGGGAGGGCGACTTGGAGTATGAGTGCCTGTACGTATCCGAGAACCGTGACAAATGTGAGATCAGAACCCTCTGTGATGATTGTCCCTTCTGGATACCTATCAAATCAGATATCTGGTGGTGGACTTGCTGCAGAGACAGTCTCTGAGAACATCAGAGCAAACAGGGAATATATGAGAAAAAGTATATATTGCATAAAAATAATTATTGGATAGTAGCCTGGATCTTGGTGATAGATTCGACGAGAGCGTATGCGAGTCATGATACGAAGAGTCCGACAAATGCATATATGATAGTTTTCTTGGCTTTTTTTACCTTTTCATCATCTCAGGCGGCAGCAATAAAATTCATACCTCACCAGATGATAGCCATTACTGCAAGAACTCCAGTGAGCAAGACAAAATAGGAGATAACCGATGAGAGAATCCTCACGGTACTATTGCTCGTCTCATATTCATCATATGGGAGAAGTTCTTCTATAGCAGGATTGCCGTCAGGGATAACCTGTATTGCCGCAGAGAGCCCTACAGGAACAAGTGCAATAAGTGCGAATATGAGAATTGTAGAGAGTTTTTTCATAGTATTAACTAAAAATCCGAGCAATGAGACTGATAATGGCATATGAGAGGAAGCCGATCAGCATAGCTATAATATTCCATTTTATAATAGTCTTGGCACGTCCAGTCTTCTCCGAGTCTCAGGCAGAGAATATATAAAAATATCCAGCAACCAAAAATGAAAACACAGCAATAATCGGTATAGTAAAGAGAAGGAGATCTGCGATACGCCCAAGAATGGTCGCGAGCACTCAAACACCAGAACCAATATTGGAACTATGACTCGATCCGAGTGGATCCATAGGAGCAAGGTTGAGCATATAGCTGGACTGAGTCATATCAGCATTCCCTGCAAGAGCAATGAGAGGAATATATGCCAATAGGGATACGAGAAGTACGGAAAATATACGATACATAAAAATGAATTATAGTCGCATAATACACCAAAAAGAGGAAAAAAGCAAAAAAATAAGGAAACTTGCAAAAAGGCATTTTTTTTATATCATGTGGCGGATTTCCCCTTTATTTTTACAGCATATATCCTATGATTATCGCTCTCACTCTCATCTCGATTCTCCTCATTGTTATCGTTGGTATCCAGGCAAAGTGAAATGGACTCTCTATCATCCCAAATAGTAATGATTTTGGGAAATTCGAGCGTCGTGGACCAGAGAAAATTCTCCACAATGCAACGATTGTTCTCACTGTTGTATTCACTGGACTTGCCCTCGTATCATACTTCATATCGTAGTCAGAGAGTTTTTACGATCTTTCGACTCTCTCTTAGCCGAGGGAAGTTTTGTCTCTCCTATGCGTCAACAACACACCCCATCTCATATACGCAAGCCTCTCCTCATCACAGCAGGAGTACTCGCTACACTCCTCCTCATACACCTTATCGGAGTATATATATACATGTGAGGAAAATATGTGTGACTCCCAGGATGAAGCACGAGTATCGCACTCATCGGAGATGCACCAGACATGATGAAGCCTCTCTCCTATGGGAAAAATCCAAATGATACACTCGTGTATCCGTTTTTATATCGAGGACTCATACGTTATAACGTAGACGACGGAACTGCGCGAGAAGACCTCGCTCAGTGTGATCTATCGAAGATAGAGAAGATAACCTGTGCTCTCAAAAAAGATATGCGTTGGTCAGATGGAACCATCATCCAGACAGATGATGTTCTTGCGACATTTCGTGGTTTTACAGAGTTCGGAGAGAATCCAACTATGACCGAGACACTCCGAGATACTCGCATAGAGGTAAAAGACTGAACTATCATATTCAATAATCCTGACAAAGATATCGATGTCCTCGAGCTCCTCACCTACCCAATCTATCGTTCTGATATGGTAGAGCAGATGAAGACGAATCGATTTACCACAGGGAGTCATCTCACCTCTGGTCAATACACATTTGGTGAACAGGTCGAAGATACGGCATATATGAACAAGCGTATTACACTCGTACGCAATGATAAGACATCACTCACTCCAGCCTGGTTTGACAAGATACACTTCAAGTTTTTCGAAAATACAAGTGCTATCAAAAATGCTGAAGATACTGTTGGTATCGTCGTTCCCTGAACAAAATCTGAGCAAATAGAACTCTCTGAGAGATTCCGACCATACAATTATACAACATACGAATACTTTTCTGTGTTTTTCCAGACAGATAGACTCTCCAAAAGTATGCGCAATGCGCTTCATTGGCAAATAGGAACATCACTCTCAGGAATAACAGACAAAAACCACAGTGGTATATCCAATATATTCACTGGATATGATTCTATCCTTCCTGCTGGAAGTATAGGGAGTTTTGCTGATATCATGAAGAAAAACGGATACATGAAACGAGATGATTGGGTCTCACAGATAGAGAGTACTCCAACCACTATCACTGGTGAGATTATCTACGATAAGCCAAAATACTTTACCAATAGAGTGAACTCGAATGTACTTTTTGTTGATACTGAAAGTGGAGAGCTCGTGTTGAATGGAAGTTTTGACGGAAGTGTCACTGCTGTTATCATCAACGGATATCAACTCAAGGAATTCCGTGCAGCGAACAAAAAATTCACCTACAGGGTATCCCTCGAGGCTGGTACTATGAAGGAATGAAAAAATACATACCTCCTCGAAGGAAAGGTTGGCAATACCGATACAGTCCTCAGTGAGATACTCACAGTATACTATACTCGTGATGCCGAGAAAATGGCGGAATACAAGAAAACTGTCGATGATGAATATATAGCCCGCAACAATACTCCTGCACTTATCGCTGAACGCGAGCGAGAAAAAGAGAAGAAAAAAGAAGCAGCACTCGCGCTCGACCCACTCTACTACTATGACAAGGATGGGAAAGCATTCAAACTCACCATCGCGTACATAACAGGGCTCCAATCAACAGAATTCTACGCCCTCGAGGTAGAAAAAATTCTCAAGAATCTCTCACTCCAAGCAGAACTCCTCCCACTCGATCCGAAGTGACTCCAAGACATCATAAAAACAGGAAAAAAGGACTACGATATCATCATCGCAGGACTCAGTGTTGGTGATAGTATATCTGGGATCGGACAACTCTTTGATCCAGCAAATGCAGGAAAGTGAATCAATCTCGCAAATATAGAAGTACAAAAAATTCCAGACCTCTTCGGTGAACTCAGGGCTGCAACAACAGAAGAACAAATGAAACCAATCATCACAGAGATACAGAGAATTATGGAAGAAGAGAGTTTTTTCCTCCCTATTGCTACTCCTATACATACACTCTATGTTGATCGCAATCTGAAGTGAATCAGAGATATTAGTATCATCGCTGGAACCAAGTCAATATACGAGATAGTCGAATTCGCGAGTATCAAGGATGCATACGTATTTGATACTTCAAATAAGTCTCTATGAAGATTTTTCTCATGGATAGGATCACTCCTCTTCTAATCACCTAATCCGAATCAATAATCATGAAGGAATCGATAGTGCTCTCTGCTTGGGAGCTCATCACCCGATATCATTCACTCAAGAAGCTGAATTTTTTCCCATCATTTGTCGGAATGCTCTGGCTATTTTGTATACTCATATACCAGATTACCTATACGTATGTTATAGTATTTCAAAAAAAAGATGAGCTCTTTTCTGCTCTCGCAGATTTTGTACATAATTCCTATTTTACCGAAGTAGTGATATCGCTCTTGGGGATTTTTATACTCTATATGCTCCTAGAGCCAATAGCAAATGGTGGTATCATCCATATGATAGATACCTATAGAAAGAGTAATGGTGAAAAATCCCATCGTGCCGTACAGGGGTTCTTTGATGGGCTCTCACACTTCCTTCCGATTTTTGAGGTACACAATATTACTGGCATATTCAAACCCCTCTCTATCATTACCTTCTACATACTCCTCCTTCGTCTTTTTGGGGTTGATTATGCTAGCTCCATTAGCATACTCATGGGCGTCTATCTGATATTCGCATTCTTCATGAATATGTGTTTTGCCTATTCCAAATTCTTCATCATATTCGAGTGATACTCTGCACTCCCCTCACTCGGGGCATCTACTGGTATGGCACTCAGACATATCGGTATCACGGGAAAACTCTACTTCACGATGATACTCCTCTACATGCGAACTATCATCGTTGCTGCAATATTTCTCGGTATACCATTCGTTGTATCTGGGATCATAGCTTTTTTCACTATCGTGTCAGTAAAGATATTTTTTCTTGCTATATTCAGCATCATTGCTCTCGTATTTTTCATATTCATTGTGCATCTAAACTCCACTCTCGAGATATTTGTCGAGGCAACGTGGTATGAGGCATATATGCTCTGCAAGGCAGAGGATGCAACATACGGTGGACATGATAGTCATGGGCATGGCGAGCACCATGATGACCATGGACATGATGCACATGCCGGTCATGACGCACACCATGATGGTCACTGACACCACTAGGAGAATTGTTAATTTTTAATTGTTAATTTTTAATTGATTCGTGTCCTCCCAAGACCTCATCATCGAATACTCCAGCAATCCACCAAATAAGTGAATGCTCGACAATGCAACAATTCGCTATAGAGAGGCGAATCGCGTCTGTGCTGATGTTGTAGAGGTATCTCTCATCATCGAGGATGGCGAACTGAGACAGTTCATGTTCGACGGATATATGTCGATCGTCGCCACTGCCTGTGTGTCGATCACTGGCGAGATACTCGAGTGATGGAAACTCGATGACATATTAGGGCTCAATGAATTATTCGTCCATGAACATATCGGAACTGATATCTCTCCTCGCCGTCGCTTCGCCTCACTCATATGACTCCTTGCAATCAAAAATGCTATCCACGAATGGAGACAAGATGGAAAGAAGGAGGATTTTAGTGATATTGTGATTAATTAATTATGAAGGTAAATCATATTGAATTCATCTATTTTGATCTCTGATGAGTGGTTATACAAGACTTCTCTGGAACAAATAAATGGGATGAAATGCTCTTTGATTTATGATTAGACACTCAATGAAAGGAGGATTTTAGAAGAATTTTTAATCAAAATGTGGATGGATTATCTACATGAGATATCGAATCCTGAGAGCTTATCTGAATATTAGAGAAAGAAACAGCTATAGCTTTCCCTAAATATTATAATCTTATAGATGATTTTGTAATGAGATTTGAAGAAAACAAGGGGATTGAGGAGGTTATCAAGGAAATTCAAAAGACTCATAAAGTCTGACTTTTAACAAATATGTACCCTTGAATGTTTTGAAAAATCAAAGCAAAATGAATCCTTCCAGATATTGTTTGGGATATTATAATTGATTCCAGTGAAGTAAAGATGAAAAAACCATATGATGGAATATACACTTATGCGGAAAAACTAAGCTGAAAAAAATGAGATCAACTACTTTTTATAGATAACCTGGAAGAAAACCTTGTTCCAGCAAGTAAGTTATGATGGAGCACAATTCTCTATAATCCAGAAAAGCCGGAAGAATCAAATACAAAGATATTAGAGTCACTATGAATTATTCACTAAATTAAATACTGTGCTTATTGTATATAATATATCCCGGTGCATATGGTAAATCTTTCCAATATCAGAACTCGGGGATTCACTTCAGATTGCGATAGGAGTCTCACCATCATCATGGTAATCTAACAAGATAGTGATCTATTTGTTCGATATATATGATAGTTCCCTCTTCTTCGAGGTATGAGGATGATTCCTCTCCATACTCTGACCATACATAAGACTTCTCGTATCTTCCGAGAAGCTCTACCATCTCGGAGCAGTAGAGTCATATAAAGTTGAGTTTTTGAATCGAGAGCATATCAGGATTCTCATGCAGTATATCATATTCTGATTTTCAGAGGATATATGACATACAAGCAAGTCCACATGAATTCGCAAATTGTTGCGGCGAAAAAATTACCATAGAACTATATTAAGTAACTCTATGGTAATTTTTATATTTTATATACAAGTGAATTTTACAGATTTTTAAGTTTCTCCACCAATGTATCCACATCCTCTCTCGTGTTATAGATATAGAGACTCGCACGGAGAGAACCACGGATACCGAGAGACTGATGGAGTGGATCCGTACAGTGATGTCCAGCACGGACACAGATGCCCGCATCAGCGAGCGTCTCTGCGACATCGTTCGGATGATGATTATCAAATACGAATGAGAATACTCCGAGACGATTCTCGGATTTTTTTGAGCCTATGAGTCGGATAGTAGATGGTAGTGTCCCGAATTGTTCGAGAGCATATTCTGTGAGTTCTCTCTCATAATGCTCCACTGCTGCGTATCCACCGATAGAGTCGATGTATTCGAGGGCGGTGAGGAGCGATACTGCACCAACAATATGCGGTGTTCCTGGTTCATGACGGAATGGGAGTCCTGCTGCCTCGTATCAGTCTGTCGAGACACTATTGATAGCACCACCTCCACAGAACGCTGGATTCATTTTTTGCAATAACTCTTTGCGTCCATAGAAGAAACCAATTCCGGTATCGCTCATCACTTTGTGTCCCGTACCAACATAGAAGTCGATACTATACTTCGACACGTCGGTCGCCATATGTGGGAATCGCTGAGAACCATCGAGGACAAATATTGGCCTTGTCGAGAGTGTGTCGAACATCGACTTCACCCTGTCGAGATCGAGTACCTCACCCGTCACATTGGATGCTCCAGTAATAGAGAGAACTTTCGCATGAGGGAACTTGGACGCAAGAGAGTCATAGTCAATAGTTCCATCATCATGAAGGTCAACCCAGTCGATGATGATACCATATTCCTCTGCGAGTATCTGCCATGGGACAATATTGGCATGATGATCAACTTTTGATAGAAGAACAGTGTCTCATCTTCAGAGAAGTCCAGACTTCACGAGTGAACGAGAGAGGAAGTTAAATGCGTATGTCGCATTGTACGTAAAAACTATCTCATCCGCACGTGCAGAGAGCTTCTCTGCTACGGCTTTCTTCGCTTTTTCATAGAGAAGCGATGACTCCATAGAGAGATCATAGGCACCACGATGGATATTGGAGTAGTTGGTCGACAGGTAGTTCGACATCGCGTCGATAACCTGTTGAGGCTTTTGTGCACTCGATGCAGAGTCGAGGAATACGAGATCAGGATGTGTCTGGAATATAGGAAAGTCTGAACGAAACATAGAAAGAAGGGTTATATATTATCTCCACCATGGAATATCTTCTTCGACAGGGGGCGAGCTTGAACCTTCATTTTCTTTGTTTTCCTGGATTGATTCGAGAAGTTTTTTTGACTCTATGAACTGTATATAATTCTCTGCCTCGCGGGCAAAGTCTGCATCCTCATCGAGTGCATATACCTCACGAAATATCTGAAGTGCACCATCAGTATTGCCACTATCGAGCATGAGGATGGCCTGCTCCAGACGTACTACGGGAGATTCGAGAACACTCGGAGGTAGTGTTGCGAGATAGGCTGTAGCATCAGCTGATTTTCAGACCATTCTAGAGGCAGTGATGTAGAGTGCGGCGATCATAGCAGAATCTGGGTATTTTTTTATAGCGTTTCATGCCCAGACATATGCCTTGAGATTTTCACCATTCTGGAGTGCGAGTGAGATAGCAACAGCATTGTCAGATTCTGTGACGTCTTTTTCCTCGAGGAGATATGCAAGAACCTGCATCATTCACTTGATATTCTCGAGACGAGAGTAGCTGTATGCGAGCTTGCGCTCTATATCTATCTTGGAATCATATCAGGCAAATATAGCATTATTGTAGTAGAGGTTGGCTGTGGCATAGTCATGTTCAGCGAAGTATATATCTCCAAGCTTGATGATGATCTCAGTATCTTTTGGAGTCCTCTCGAGGACAGAGAGGAGGACTTTTTTTGCCTCTGTATAGTTTCCTATCTCATAGAGGGAGAATCAGAGGAGCTTCTCTACTGGAACATAATCATCTCTACGCGTGAGTATCTCTCGAGTAAGGAGCGTTACCGCACGATATGCACGATATTCATAGAGTTTTGTGGCAACGAGAGCATTGCGGTAGTCGTAGTCAGGTGAGACTTTTGCTGCGTCGAGTATGATACCCCTGAGAGTATTTACACGTTCGCTTGGCCCAGCATAGGACTCTATTTTTACTATACAGTTATGGATTCCAGTATGACACGTATCTACAATATGATAAAAATCCCGCTCACCGAGATCAAGAGCAATCTGTGCAAGTTGCCCCATACGGTCGAGTTGTGTCTCATCAAAAAATAAGGCCGTCAAAAGCTCATCTCGTTCTGCATCTGTGAGCTCTCAGATAGGTGTACGGATATATTGCGAATATGCATTCTTCCAGTCTCGCTTCTGGTAGTAGGCGTGTCAGAGTTTTTTGGCGAGTATGACATCATCTGGGAGTCTCTCAACTGCCTGGAGATAGTATGTGAGTGCTTCCTCTGGATTGTTCGAGAGAGTATAATAGTCACCCTTGCGGATAGTATCGAGTTCCTTGCGTCGTTCGCGGATGAGTTCTATTCTCTCTGCATCTGTGAGTTTATCTGGGAGCTGCTCACCAGAGGCGAGAGAACCTGAGTCAGTCATCGACTTTTCTCACACCAGACTACATGCGGACAAGAGGAAAATAGAGAGAAAAATAACAAAAAAGATCTTCATAAAAATATTTATGCTTCCTATAATAGGGAAAGCAAGCCCTGGAGCAAGGAGAAAAATCGAGAAAGTATTGACGTCAAGATGAGTTGTCGTATACTTCGCCACCATGTACAAGAAAAGTGACTATACATATACGCTCCCTGATGAACTCATAGCAGAGCACGCCATACAACCGCATCATGATGCGAGACTCATGGTTATAGACAAGAATTCCGGTATTATTACCTCTGAGACAACATTTTGGAATATAGATACCCATCTCGGAGATGATAGAGTTATATTTTTTAACAATTCTCGAGTACTTCGTGCACGTGTACGTCTCTCAGGGGTATACATAACTCGCAAGGATGGATCAACAGGAATAATAGATGACGGTGAGATATTCTATCTGAAGACACTCGACACTCATACTATCGAGGCACTCGTTCGTCCTGGTAACAAGTTCCGAGAGTGAACAACGATACAAGTAGGTGATACGAAGGTTCGCGTGAAGGGCATGACCGACACTGGTCGGATACTCGAGATCGAGGGGAATACATCAATATATGAGTTTCTTGAACAATACGGATCACTTCCCCTACCTCCCTATATCGAATACAGCGAGGAAAAAGAAAAAGACTATCAAACGAGTTTTGCAAGCCAAGATGGATCTGTTGCCGCACCAACAGCATCGCTCCACTTCACGAGAGAACTCATGGAAAAGTTAGCAATCCCCAAGGAATACCTCACACTGCATGTATGACTTGGGACATTCAAGTGACTCGATACAGATGACATACGAGAATACGCCATACACCGAGAGGCAGCTACTGTGAATCGAGAGATATTTGCAAAGATATGCGAATACAAAACTGAATGAAAAAGAATTGTCGCCGTTGGAACAACCGCATGTCGAACGCTCGAATCACTCCCGAGCCTCTGGTCAGTTCTCCCTAGAGAAACCCAAGAGTCGTATGATGCAAATATTCGCGAATACTGGAATACACTCTCTAGAGAGAGGAGAAATAATGATTGGATATACAATGTACGTGTACTTGGAGGGGAGATATATTTTGAAACAGAGATATATATTGTTCCTGGACATCAGTTCCTCGTGATGGATGATCTCGTGACCAATTTTCACCTCGGAGAGTCATCACTCCTCGTCCTGGTGAGTGCATTCCTCGGATATGAAGAGACCATGAATATATACCGATATGCCATAGAAAAAAGATACAGATTCTATAGTTTCTGAGATGGAATGTATATACGATGAAAATAACAGATATGCAAGTCTCTTTTCTTGCAGATTTATCCCCTTTTCATACAATAGTTTGCGTTATATTTTTTCTATTTTTCTATGAAAAAACTCATTCTCCTCCCACTCGTTCTCCTCATCAGTTCATGTACTCTCGGATCATGAGATACGAACATGACCTCAACCGACTCAACCTCAGGATCAAAATACGAGATAGAGCTCAAGCAAGCATCATCAAAAATCAAAGACTCAGAAGAATTCAAGTCATGTATGGATATGAATGTTCCTATGTGTGTGCAGAGTGCCTGAATGCAACTTGCTCAAAAAGAAAAATCAACAGAATTCTGTAAAGAACTCACAACCCCTGACCAACAAGCTGCATGCGTATTTACTATAACTGTTGTTAATGCTGAAGAAAAATGAGACAAGGCTGCATGTGGAGTACTCACAGGAGACTATCTCACCCAGTGTGAAAAGAGTATCATCAAGAGCCAGGCAATCAAGATGAAAAAGCCAGAACTCTGCAAGGATATAACAACAAGACAAGAAGGTATCGATAATTCTCAGGACGAATGTATGCTCAGTGCCATAATCTCAAATACTGAAGCAAACCCTAATACATGTACTCAGATAGCAGATGAGTCGATTCGCAAGATGTGTACAGACATGGTAACATCTCGTGCATCTCTACAAACTGAGTCAGTCGTTACACCATAATTTCCACATAACATGAACCATACAGTACGTAAGTGTATTATTCCTGCTGCAGGATTCGGGACTCGATTCCTCCCTGCTACCAAGGCACAACCAAAAGAAATGCTCCCAATCGTCGATAAGCCTGTAATCCAGTACCTCGTAGAAGAAGCTGTCAGTGCTGGTATCACCGATATCATGATAGTCACTGGCCGAGGAAAACAAGCAATTGAAAATCATTTTGATGCTTCATTTGAACTCGAGAAAACCCTCGTAGAAAAATGAAAAACTAAAGAACTCGCACTCGTAGAAACAGTATCCAATCTCGCTCGTATAGCATACGTCAGACAACCCGTCCCTCGTGGTGATGGAGATGCTCTCCTCCGTGCCCGCGCATGGATCGGTAACGAACCATGCCTCGTACTCTTCGGTGATGATCTCATCCGTGGAGAGAAGAGTGGTGCAGAACAGCTCGTAGCTGCGTTTTCGAGTGAAGGTGCCCCTATCATAGCTCTGGAACGCGTCGCTGATAAGCGTGTGAGTTCGTATGGTATAGTCGAATCATCAGAATCCAAGTGAGAACTTCATCGTGTATCGAGATTCCTCGAGAAGCCAAAACCAGAAGAGACTCCATCTCGTCTCTGAGTTATCGGAAAATATATCATCACACCAGAGGTATTTGACTACCTCGAACAATGAGGATGAACAGCGAGCAAGGATGGCGAGATACGCCTCGCTGATGCATTTGAACGGATGGTTGCCGATGGGTGAACTATCTATGGACTTGAGATGTCTGGCGACAGATATGATACAGGTGATAAGTTCGGATTCATCAAGGCCACTATCGACTACGCACTCGCACGCGATGATCTCGGGGATCAGGTACGTGACTTTCTCAAAAAACGAGTATCCACATTCGAATAAAAAAACCTCCAGACTCGTCTGGAGGTTTTTTAGATATATATTATTTCTTGCCAGTGATATCCACGAGAAGTGGTGAAGCAAGACAGACTGATGAATACGTACCAACGAGTCCACCATAGATGAGTGCGAGAGTAAATCCGCGGAGACTATCAGGACCGAAGAAGAACATCGCTACAAGAACTATAATTACTGTCATAGAGGTGAATATAGAACGGCGCATCGTGTCATGGATTGATTTATCGATAATAGCCGAAAAGCTTGTCTTGCTATTGGACTCAAGATTGGAACGAATACGATCCATTACGACAATAGTATCGTTGATCGAGTAACCGAGAATTGTAAGCATCGCGGTGAGAAAAAATGTATCAATCTTGAATTCCGGAAAGAAAAATGATGTCAAAACATAGAGTCCAAAGGCCACAATTACGTCATGAGCAAGTGAAGCACCAGTAACAAGAGCAAAAGGCCAAGAAGACATCCCTGCGATAGATCCAGAGAAGGCGTACATGATATATACTGAGATGGCAATAATAGTAATACCAAGCGTGAGGAATCCGGATTTTTTGATATAGCTTCCAAATGATGCACCAATATTCACATACTTACTCTGTGTGACTTCAGCATCGGTGATTTTTGTATACTCTGTATCGAGTGCCGTGACAAATGCTGTCTTTGCAGACTCTACGACATCGAGAGGTATACCTTCCTCATTGATACCAGCCTCTACAACAAACTTATCAGTACCGGATACTCGATATACGAAGGCATCTGTTATGACTTTCTTTGCATCATCTGTGAGGGTTGCACGAGCTGCCTCAAGGACAGAGGTACGAGTATTCTCGATGATAGCATCCACACTTCATCCAGAGACACTATACTCTACCTGTATACCACCAGTCATATCGATACCGAGATTGAGACGGGTGAAAAATGGAGAGAGGAGTGATCCCACCATGAGTACGAGGGCGATTGCATAGAATGTATATCTATTTTTGACAAATGAAAACATGAGGAAAGAGTTAAAAGTTAAAGGGAAAAGGCTTAGTATTTCAAAAGAGAAATAATAAAAACTTTTATACTTCAGAATTACGCTCAATTTATACGAGGAAGCTCTCAAAAGTCAAAAGAAATTCTCCCGTTTTGCTTGCGGATTATCATGCGTTAGGATATACTAGAGTTCATGCAATACAAGATTCCAATACAAATAGAAAATGAAGACCCTATAGTCCTCTGACTCTCTATCAGACAACTCACCATCATGATGATGTGGGGTGGCGTTGCGTATGGTGTATTCAAGACACTCGAACCCAATCTCTGAGCGAAGGGGGCATTTGCGTTTGCACTTCCATTTGCGATAACTGGTATCGTCATCGCACTCGTAAAAGTCGCTGAGATGACTTTTCTTCCTTTTGTACTGAATTTTTTTCGTCTGAGACTCAATTCCAAGGAGAGAAAATGGTCTATGGGATGCGATAGCTACTCTGATATGGAAATCTGATATCTCACCCTCACTACCGCTCGCGCCCCTGCAGAAGCAAACAAATCCCTCGAATCCGTATTCAGTGAAAATACCGATATCCAAGATAAAATCGGAAAACTCTAAAATATTTTATGGCAGACAAAACTACTACATCCGTAAAAGCTGGGAAAAAACCAGCAAAAGATTCGAGTTCACAGAGATATCTCCCATTCTCTGAAATCAGAGACAATCTCATTATCATGAAGGATGGATCATCTCGTATGGTTTTACGTGTTCATGCTCTGAACTTTAACCTCAAAAGTACCGAAGAACAAGACGCAATCCTCATGAGTTACCAACGTTTTTTGAATTCGCTCAATTTTCCTATACAGATCATCGTACGTTCACTCAAGGTAGATATCGAAGCCTACATCAATAGACTCAAAAATATCGCCCTCAAACAAGAAAATACCCTCCTCCAAGAACAGACGTACAGATATGTCGACTTCCTCACGAATCTCATCGACCTCGCTCAGATCATGAAGAAGGAGTTTTACATCATCGTCCCTTTTGATTTTGAGAACAATGAGAGCATCAAGAAAACCGATGTATTTGGTGTTTTTAAATCATTCTGGGCGGCACTCTCGCAAGAAGAATCAGTAGCAGATATCCGTGCCAATCGTGTACGAGTCGAAAAACTCAAAAAATGAAACTACGACAGACTCTCGACGGTGAAGATGGCACTCGACGGTATCGGACTCAAGGGTGAACCCCTCGAAAAAGAAGAGATCATCAAACTTCTCTATAACTACTATAATCCCCGGCTTAAGACAGAAAATATTCTCAAAACAGATACTGATAATATCAATCTCGGATAAAAGCTCCAAAAAGAGCAATAAAAAATTGCTCATTTTCATTGTTAATTCTCCTTATTCTCATGTCTCAACAACTTCCCTCCGCTGGTCATATTATCTGTCGTCATGGTTCACATGTACTCATCATACGACGATCCCATGACCTCGATACTTGGCCTGGATTTTGGTCTTTTCCTGGAGGAAAAATCGAAGATTGAGAATTCCTCCGAGAATGAGCTATCCGTGAGACGCTCGAGGAAGTATGAGTGCGTGTATCACAAGATGATATAGTAGAGAATATATTTGTCGAAACCCGTACCGTGCAATGAGTGAAGTTGTATTATTTTTGAGTGACTGAGAACTGGGAAAATATGCCAGAAAATATCGAGGAAGACAAGCATACTGATATGATCTGGTGTAATATGGATGAACTCCCATCACCATTCGTTCCGCATCACCTCTGTGCTATCGATTGCCTAAAAAGCGGAAATACATATACTGAGCTCGATGTCGCACCATAAGCAATCGAATTTCATCTCTGGAATACTCCATTTTTCATGAAAAAAGATTCTCCTCAAGTCTGGGGAGAATTCGTATTTTGTGCGTTTTTGACGAGGAGAAAACGAGTATATTCACGGTGACAAGGTCCGTGCACGTATCAAGACATGACGAACATGACCGCTCCAGGAAGTCGAGATAGTCTCCCTCGAGTCACGCAGTCGTGAGATACTCATAGCAGAGTATCATGAAACAAATGAGGAAAGGATCCTCTCTATCATACGAGAGTTCGGAAAACTCAAGCTCCACTATAGATGAGAAAAGGGTTATGAAAATGGAACACTGCTTCTCATACGAATCAGACAAGGTGGGGAACCGCAGATACTCTCTGTATTTGCCTCGGGGGATACATTCGACCGAGAAGAGAAAGTATTATTTTATACTGCAGGGATAGACCTCACCTTCCCACAGAATGTACTCACAGAAGCACAAAAAATCCAAAAAGAAAAAGATGCAACGATACAGTACGTCACGAAAAAAAGGACAGATTTTCGCAATAAGTTCGTATTTACAATCGATGGGGCAGATGCCAAGGACCTCGATGACGCCATATCTATAGAACGAGATACTGATGGGAACTATATACTCTGAGTCCATATTGCCGATGTAGCTGAGTATATACGCGAAGATTCGCATCTAGATAGAGAAGCTCTTGCTAGAGGAACATCGACATATACTCCAGGCAAGGTTGTGCCCATGCTCCCAGAGGAGATATCCAATGATCTCTGCAGTCTCCATCCTGGTGAGCCAAAACTCGTTCTCTCCTGTATCATGACAGTCGATCGACATGGCATAGTGAAGAAAACGGAACTTGTCGAAGGAATCATCGAGAGTGCACACCGTGGAGTGTATGAGGAAATACAGAAAAAATACGAATGATCAATGATGAATGATGAATGAAAGGATATTTCCCGTCATCCTGACGATAGGAAGGATCCAGAGTTTCAGAAACCTGGATTCTTCGTTCCTCAGAATGACGAAACCCCACAAACCCTGACAAATGCTATCTCCCTCTCCTACGAACTCTACAATATCCTCAAGAAAAGACGAAAAAAAGAAGGAAAAATAATATTCGAAGGCAGTGAGATGTATTTTGAATTCGGAGAAAAAACAGAAGGAAAAATCATCCCAAAAAATATAAAAAAACGAACTCGGGTCGAGGCACACATGCTCATCGAGGAATTCATGGTACTCGCGAACGAAGAAGTAGCGAAGTGGTGTGAACGTATGGGTATTCCTTTTCTCTCGCGTATACATGGACTCCCTCCGTATAACTCTATAGAGACTATCAGGCAGATTATTGCAACTCATCCAATTCTCCCCCTTGTAGGGGGAGTGAGAGGGGGTACCCCACCTAGCCTCCCCTATAGGGGGAGGAACGAGCATAATAAGCAAGATAAAAATAAAAACCTCGAACCACATCATATCCGTGAGTTCCTCGACACACTGAATGATACCGATCTCTACAAATACTCTCGCCTTCTCTTGCCGAAAATGGCGAAGGCAGAATATCGTGATAAAAAACATCGACACTTCTGACTCGCGCTCGAGTATTATTCTCACTTCACCTCCCCGATTCGTCGCTATCCAGACCTCCAGATACACCGGATTATCAAGGAAAAAATCCAATGAAAACTCGATACAAAGAGGATACTCCACTATGGGAAAATACTCAAAAAAGTTGCTCGACACTGTAGTGAGCGAGAACGACTCACAGAGGATACAGAGAGAGCATTCGACTCACTCTATGCTATAAGGTACATGGCGAACCATGTTGGCGAGACATATGCAGGAAGGGTCTCTGGTATTGCTGAGTTCGCGTATTTTGTCGAGCTCGACAGTGGTGTCGAAGTGACTGTCTATCTCCCTCGATATGGTGGACATAGGGTAGATGATGTAAGTGGAACTCTGACAGACAAATATGGTAGAACTATAGTAACTATCGGCGATACTCGAACAATAAAAATCACAGATGTACTCGAAAATGAGAGAAGAATAGTATGAGAATAGTTTCTTTTTGACAATGTAGCCCTTTTCCATACTATATCGGCACATTTTCGCATGAGTTCGTATGGACTCTCGTATTTTGATTATGTATGAAATACGAGTTTTTATTGATATAGGAGCGGATAGAGTGTTATGAACTCTCCCCTCCCTCATGTATAACATTTTTCTTCATGGCTCCACAAAAAGACGCTCTCCAGGATGACTACTATGCTCAGGTAAAAACCACTCAGTCATCTGATGATGGCACAAAAAAACCCCTCAAACTCAAGCTCAAAGCTGTTGTCAAAAAAACAACAGAATCAGAAGAGGCTCCAGAAAAAGAGGCACCGATAGCATCTCCAGTACAATCAGAGGAGGCAAAAAAAGAAGAAGTCACGGTAGAAAAACCGAAGGCGCGTCTTGTCGAGCGTGAACATGCAAGTGAAGGACTCCTCCGTTCCGTGATGAGGAACAAGGATACAACCACAACTGAAACGCGCTCTGAGGAAAAAAAGAAGCCTGCGATTTCTTTTTCCAAGGCACCAACCATGTTCAAACCACTGGAAAATCGTCCAGTTATGCAACTCCCCCCAGAAGAGGCACGTCGTGGTGCTCGTGGACCAAGACGAGACCAAAACACACAAAATAAAACTACAGAATCATCTGCAAATAATACTAATGGACAACACCGTCTCCGTGATGATGTAAAGCCTATGTTCCAACGTGATATAGGATTCGCTACACCAACACGTGATGGTACAGCAAAAAAAGCAAAGAAGGGTAAAGATGGTAACTATGAAGAAGGTAAAAAAAGAGGAGTAAAAACCCTCGGTGGAAGTGATGATGGTGGATTCCATCGTGGTCACAAGGTGAACAACAAGAAAAAAGAAAAATCCCTCGAAGAAGTAAAGCAAGTCCTCGTAGATCGTACAGGACAAGAAGTATCAGTGAGTGATGTTATCTCTGTGAAGGAATTCTCAGATAAGATCGGTGTGCCAGTAGCCAAGGTTATTGGGGAACTCATGAAAAACTGAGTACTCGTCAATCTCAATGCTCGAATCGATTATGATACATGTTTTCTAATTGGTGAAGCATTCGGTATCAAGATATCAAAAGAAATCTCTGAAGACGTATCAGTGAGTGATCTCATGGATGGAAATATCGAAGAGCTCGTGAAGGAAGAAGATAGTTCCAAGCTCATCACTCGTTCCCCTATCATCTCTGTGATGGGACACGTGGACCACGGTAAGACATCTATCCTCGACTACATCCGCAAATCATCAGTAGCATCAGGTGAGGCTGGAGGTATCACACAGAAGATTGGTGCCTATCAGGTAACAAAAAACGATAAGCGTATCACCTTCCTCGATACTCCTGGACATGAGGCATTTACGATCATGCGTGCTCGTGGTGCCAAGCTCACAGATATCGCTGTGATAGTCATCGCTGCAGATGAGGGTATGAAACCTCAGACAATCGAGTCTATCAACCATGCCAAGGAAGCATGAGTCCCTATCATCGTCGCTGCGAACAAGATGGACAAGCCAGGAGCCAACCTCGACCTCATCCGTGGTCAGATGGCAGAACACGATCTCCAGCCAGAAGAATGGGGAGGAACTGTTGTCCTCGTACCAGTCTCTGCACATACAGGTCTCGGTATGGATACACTCCTCGATATGATCCTCCTCCAGGCAGAGCTCATGGAACTCCAGGCGAATCCTGACAGACCAGGTGTCGCGACAGTGGTCGAGGCTCACCTCGATCAGAAGCTCGGTTCTGTAGCAACCATACTCATCAATACTGGTACTATCCGCAAGGGTGACAATATCGTCTGTGCTGGTGCATATGGCAAGGTACGTACGCTCAAAGACTACAAGTGACGCAATCTCGAAGAAGCCCTCCCAGGTGCTCCAGTACAGATAACAGGACTCTCAGAAGTTGTCGACGGTGGTGATATCCTCCAGGTCGTATCATCTCCGGAGGTTGCTGCCACTCGTGCCAAGGAATTCTCACTCGCCAAGAACAAAAAATCAATCCACGCATTCGAATGAGCCTCTCTCGCAATGCTCATGGGTCGTCTGAAGTCTGGTGCCCTCAAGCAACTCAAGATCGTTCTCAAGACTGACTCCAATGGTTCTCTCGAGGCACTCAAGGCAGCCCTCTCTAAGCTCTCTACCCCTGAAACACAAGTGGTATTCATCCATGCAGCAGCAGGTGATGTAAACCAATCAGACGTCATGATGGCTGGTACCTCTCAGGCACTCCTCATCGCCTACAACGTAGGAGTTCTCCCAGCTGCGAAGTCCGCCCTCTCTCAGTCCAAGATCGAGTTCATCGATAAGAAGGTTATCTACCATATCCTCGAAAAAGTCGAATCCATCATCACCGGTATGATCGATATTCGCTACGAAGAACAAGAACTCGGTATCGCAAAAGTGAAGGCAATATTCTACACAGGAAAGAATCACTCGATGATGATCGTCGGTCTCGGTGTCGAGGCAGGACGTGTCGAGCCTCGTGCCAAGGTACGTGTTATCCGTGCGGATTCCAAGGTCGGATCTGGTGAAGTTGCCAACCTGAAGAAGTGACCACTCGATGTCATCGAGGCTCTCGAATGAGAAGAGTGTGGTATCAACTTCAAGGGTGATGTCACTGTCATGGAAGGTGATATCCTCGAGTTCTACAAGATGGTACAGCGTAAGTAATATAAAATCCCTCAGTTTATGAGGGATTTTCTTGATTAATTATCCATTATTTTTCTAGGAGTAAATGTTTTTTTTGATGCTACTGAGGAATCTCATATTTTTTCTCTTAACTCCAGTTCCTCCAATAGTCAAAGTCCAAATTCTTCTGATAAAGTGGTTTCTCCTCTAGTTCCATCAGAACTATAGTGTACGCTATAAATATCACTACTATCTCCTTTTGGAACATATTTTTCACGGATACTTGATGGTAAATTAAAAGGATTAAGTATAACATTTGGAACTTTCATAGCAGCATCATATGTATGATGTTCAAGTGAGGGATGGGAATTTCCCCCGAGAGAAAAATACTCTATTCAGTCAAAGGCAGAAGGATGTATATTATCACGCAAAAATGGAACAATTATTCATTGTACATCTGGCGCTATAAGATTATGAATTTCTCTTGCATAAGCCCCACTGACTACTTGTATATTTAGGGTTATTCACTCCTCAGGAGTCACTCAGAAGACAGTATTGTTTCACAGTAGTAAACTATACTGATTTTTCCTTCATTCCTGGAATGGTCGGAATTGACGAAGTTGAAAAATGTATGGATTACCCTCTTTCTTAGAGATACCAAATTCTACCTGAAATGAAATTCCATCTTCAAAAACATTTTTGTTCTTTATTTTTCTGTAATTCATGATAAGCTCTTTTATTGCCTCTAAATCCGTATCTGTCATACACCATGGCTTGCGCTCTCATTGGAGAATATCTCAGCTTTCAGAAAATGTACTTAAATTAATATTATGAGTATTATCATGCATATTATCCCCATGATTTGCGGTTGTTGATGATACAAGATATATTCATCTATGATGTGGATGTTCAACAATGGATCAGCGTAACCTCAGTGGAACCTGTTCCTGGATATATATTCCTGTTTCCTGACTTTGATGAGAAATTCATTTCTTCACTAGATATGAATCAAGACGATGTCATGCTAAAATGGTTCTGATTTTTTCAATCGTCTGAGCAAGTGTACTTACATGCCCAGAAAGTGTAGGAAGTTGTCCTATAAAATCATAGGCATCATGAGGATTAGTCGAACGATAGAGGAGTCTTGCTTGAGTGCGAAGTTCTTGTGGTAAATCAGGAATACTTCCCTTATTGAGGGTATCTGGAGATATATAGAATCCTGGAAGTATATACGGAGCAATTTCAGGATCTTGCCTCAAGAGCTCAAGGAGTCATGCTTTTCCTCACATGTCATCCTTAAATTGTCTTGCATAAGGAGTTGTCAAGTCTTGAAGATGACTTCACCAATTTTTGGTACTAACCATATACTTTATTTAAAATATCATTGAAATTAAATAATACAGATATTATATTATTGTCAAGTAATTAGTATAAAAAAATAGAACCCCTTTCGAGATTCTATTTTTCTTATATGTGACTGGATTCCTGCCTTCGCAGGAATAATAGATACTACTCTTCATCATCTTCCTCGAACTTCACTCCGCGTTCAGCACGGATCTTTTCTGTGATGTTATTCGGAACTTGAGCATAGTGAGCGAATTCCATAGCGTATGTCGCACGACCCTGAGACGATGAACGGAGATCTGTTGAGTATCCGAACATTTCTGAGAGAGGTACGTGAGCACGGATAATCTTCGCCATACCACGTTCTGTCATCTCGATGATCTGACCACGCTTAGAGTTGAGGTTACCGAGGACATCACCCATGTACTCTTCTGGAGTATTGACTTCTACGAGCATGATTGGTTCGAGAAGTGCAGGCTTTGCCTTGCGAGCTGCCTGGCGGAATGCCTTGATAGCAGCCATACGGAACGCGAGTTCGTTCGAGTCAACATCATGGTAAGAACCGAATGTGAGTGTTGCACGAACGTCAACGATAGGGTAACCAGCGATGATACCACGAGTATAGGCAGTGAGAAGTCCCTTTTCTACACCAGGGATGAATTCACGAGGAACCACACCACCGACGATCTTGTTGACAAATACTGTCTCATCCTTGAGTCCTTCTGGATCTGCAGCGCGCATCTCAGGGGTGATAGGCTCGAATGTGATAGTAACATCACCGAACTGTCCACGTCCACCTGATTGCTTCTTGTGTACACCACGCTCATCGACAACAGTCTGAGTGATAGCTTCACGGTAGGCAACCTGAGGAGCACCTACATTTGCCTCTACCTTGAACTCACGTTTCATACGATCTACGAGAATCTCGAGGTGGAGCTCACCCATACCCGCCATGATTGTCTGACCAGTCTCAGTATTAGTCGATACGCGGAATGAAGGATCTTCTTCAGCGAGCTTATTGAGGGCCATACCCATTTTTTCTTGGTCAGCCTTAGTCTTTGGCTCTACAGAGATAGAGATAACTGGCTCAGGGAATACCATACGCTCGAGGACAACTGGCTTGTTCTCATCACAGAGAGTATCACCAGTTTTTGTATCCTTGAGACCGATAACAGCACCGATATTACCAGCTGGGATCTCATCGATCTCAGTACGGTTGTTGGCGTGCATCTGGAGGAGACGACCGATACGCTCCTTACCTCCGTTGACAGAGTTGAGTACGTATGAACCAGACTTGAGAGTACCTGAGTATACACGAACGAATGTGATACGACCTACAAATGGATCAGTCATGATCTTGAACGCGATAGCTGCGAGAGACTCATTTGGATCTTGCTTGAGGACGATTTCTTTTTCGATATCATCTACATCAGTACCAGTGATAGTACCACCGTCGATATCGAGAGGAGATGGGAGGTAGTCAACTACTGCGTCGAGGACGAGCTGAACACCCTTATTCATGAGGGCAGAACCACAGAGAAGTGGATATACAGCATCGGCGATAACACCCTTGCGGAGACCAGCCTTGATCTCATCTTCTGAGAGAGTTCCATTTTCAAAGAACTTGTTCATGAGTTCGTCATCTTGTTCAGCTGCCTTTTCGACGAGCTTCGCATGCCATTCTTCAGCCTGAGCCTGGTAGTCAGCAGGAATATCCATCTCGATTACCTTTTCACCCATCTTTCCATCGAATGTATACGCCTTCATATTCACGAGGTTGATGATACCAGTGAAGTCACTCTCCTGTCCGATAGGGAGCTGGATAGGTATTACTTTGTTACCAGCGAGACGCTTCACGATAGACTCATAAGTCATCATGAAGTTACCACCAGTCTTGTCCATCTTGTTCGCGAATGCGATACGAGGAACTCCGTACTTATCTGCTTGTTTCCATACAGTCTCAGACTGTGGTTCTACACCCTGTGAGGCGTCGAATACAGCAACAGCACCGTCGAGAACGCGCATAGAACGCTCTACTTCGATCGTGAAGTCTACGTGCCCCGGAGTATCGATGAGGTTGAGATCAACTCCTCTCCATGAAGTAGTAGTTGCTGCAGAAGTGATCGTGATACCACGCTCCTTCTCCTGTTCCATCCAGTCCATAGTTGCACCACCATCGTGTACTTCACCAATCTTGTGGTTGATACCCGTATAGAAGAGAACGCGCTCTGAAGTAGTAGTCTTACCCGCATCGATGTGGGCACAGATACCGAAGTTTCTGAGATTCTTCAGATCCTTTGAAATAGCCATAAAAATAAAATTAGAAAATTAGAGTTTAGGAAGGATAGTTCAAAAAAATACAGAAAAATCCTGAAATTCCTAAATTTCGCGGGCATAATATGAAAAAAAACGAGAATGTCAAAAGGAGTTATGTGAGTAAAAAATCCCTCCAAAATGAAGGGATTTTTTGTATACAATTCTGAGAAATTATTGTGCCGATGGGGCTGCTGGAGTAGTAGTCATATCGGGCTTGTACTGGAATGCTGTAATTGGAAGGAAAATAAAACCAAGGAAAAGGAGTCCCACCGTCCACCATCCACCATGACCAGTTCTTTTTGAGATACCGTTGTGGAGTGCCTTAGCATAGACATATATATTGAACAATGGAACGAAAATTCCAATAATCCACCAGAGAGACATCTTCGCCATACGGAACATGAGAACAATATTGAGTACTGGAACCCATGCCATCCATGCATATTGTTCACCGAGCTTTTTTGCGAGAGTGAAGAGTGAATACGCGAGAAGTATATAAAATGCTATTTGAACAACGAGAACCCCACCACTCATTCCTGAAGAAGCAGAAGAATATGCAGCCATCTGTTCTGCAGTCATATTCATCGCATCCATATCCATAGATGTTGTATCAACTGGAGGCATAGGAGAAAAGTAAAAAAATAATTGCGCCGAACATGAATAAGTATATTATACGGGGGTTAAAAGTAAAACTTTTTTATGAAACAATTCGAATCTCGCAATGTCCTCGATCGTATCGAGACTGTCTGGAATATGTTTTTCTCATCTGAGTGGAAACTCCGTATACTTCCTCAGATGATAGTAGGAGCCATAGGGATACCTGCTGGATTGATGTTTTTTATACCTATTATTAGGATTTTTACACATATTATGGAGTCTGAACTCTGGAATTCCCCAGAGATAGTCGGTGAGGTGGCACTAGTAGGGCTCTACATACTCGCGATGATAACCATATTCACCCTCGTTGGAGGTATCATCAGTACCTATACACTTATCACCGCACGAGAACAGAAACTTGAGAAAACATGGGAAGAATATATGACCCTCGCATGGTGTCACCTCTGGTGATGGGCATGGTATGGAGCATGGTATATAGTATTTTTCATATCTATTATCATCACGGGAACGCTTCTCTATACCCTATCTGAGTCTGTCTTCTTTTTTGCACTCTTGCCACTCATTGTAGTATACATCTGGAGTATCGTACCTATATACACTGGCGCCCCTGGTTATATCCTCGAGAATTCGTGGAGTATTACTCGATTTTTTGAGGTATTTGGTCTCACGACATGACGATGGTGGCGAACACTTGGCAATATCGTGCTTGGATCTATCGTTATTAGCTCGGTTTTGTCACTCATTCAGCAGTTTTTTTACTGGCTCGCTGGTATCAACTACTATGCCTCTCAACTCGAGAACCTTGATACAAGTGGGGATTTTAGGTTCTCGGATATATTCTCCGATATGGATGAGATAGCATGGATACGCCTCATGGTGGCTGGAATATGTATTGTGATACTCGGTGTCTGACAGAAGGTATTTGTAACCCTCTTTCAGTATGTTGTCTGGAGAGATGTTACCACAGAAGTACCCGAGACAGCGACGATAGAGAAAAAAGAGGAATAATTTGATTTTCCCTCTGTTTTTTCTATACTCTGTTGCACTCGCCCAGGTGATGGAATTGGTAGACATGACGGTCTTAGAAGCCGTTGCCGCGAGGTGTAGGAGTTCAAGTCTCCTCCTGGGCACCAGATAAAAATATAAAAATCTCAGAATTATCTGAGGTTTTTTATTGAAAAAAGCAAAAACTCTATATACTCTCGGTATCTGCCCAGGTGGTGAAATGGTAGACACGTACGTTTCAGATGCGTATATCCTTAGGATGTGTGGGTTCAAGTCCCATTCTGGGCACCATCAAAATTCAAAAAACTCATTCGAAAGAATGGGTTTTTATTTTATAAAAATTGAATACAATCCCCATGTATGGAATCCCTCTTCTCAACATCTATCACCCCGCTCGCATCACTCCTCAGACCGGAGAAGCTCGATGATCTCGTAGGACAACAGCATCTCATCGGTGCATGAAAACCTATTCGCAAGTTCATCGAGGCAGGCAGACTCCCCTCTATCCTTCTCTGGTGACCACCAGGCTCAGGGAAGACTTCTCTTGCTCGCGTCATCGCGAACTCACTCGATGCTGAGTTTTTTCACCTCTCATGAGTCCTGTCCAAGAAGGATGATGTAGTAAAGATAATATCGAAAGCGCAGAGAAATTTCACCGAATGAAGACAAACTATCCTCTTTCTCGATGAGATACATCGTTGGTCCAAGTCACAACAAGATGTCCTCCTCCCATGGGTAGAGAAGGGTATTATCACCCTCATCGGTGCGACGACCGAGAATCCGAGCTTTACTGTGATTAATGCCCTATTATCTCGTTCGAGAACGTATATTCTCGAACCAGTGAAGCCTGAGGATGTTATCGTATTCCTCAAGAAAAATACAGAAAAAATACAAGGGAGGTACCCCACAGTAACTATCTCCACAGAAAATCATGAACTCATAGCGAAGCTCTGATGATGAGATCTCCGCAATACACTCAATCTCCTCGAGACAGCATGTATTCTCCAGAACGAATGAGAGCTCACACGAGAAAATATCCTCGAAGCAGGAAGCAAATCTCTCATGTATGATCAGGATGGAGAGGAACACTACAATCTCATCTCTGCGATGCACAAGTCTCTCCGTGACTCCGACGGTGATGCTGCTATCTACTGGATAGGACGTATGCTCGCAGGTGGAGAAGATCCTCGTTATATCGCACGACGCATGATGAACTTCGCCTCTGAGGATATCTATGATACCCACGCCATAGTTCTAGCAAATTCCGTCTACGATATCTGTGAAAAAATGGGGATGCCTGAGTGTGAGCTCCCACTCCTCAATGCTGCATATTATCTCGCGGATACACCCAAGGACAATCGCATCTATATGGCACAACATGCGATGCATAGAGATATACAAGAATATGGTAATCTCGGTGTTCCACTCCATCTCCGCAATGCACCAACTTGATTGATGAAAGAAGCTGGGTATGGGGCGGGATATGAGTATGCTCACGATCTCGATGGAAAAAAGAGCCCCCAAGAACATTTCCCAGAAGAACTAAAAGGAAGAAAATATAGAAAATAATCCATCAAAAATGCCTGAGAGTATCTCATTTTCATCTCCACTCTGGCGATATTCCGCAGGAAAATGATCCTGGTTTTTCGTCACACTCCCAAGAGAGGATACGGAGTTCATACGGTGGATACAAAACAAAAGAGTTGTTGGATTCTGATTCATCCCTGTAGAAGCTATCGTATGAGACTCAAGATGGAAGACTACCCTCTTCCCAAGCAAGGAACTCTGATATATCCTCTCCATCAATGCAAAAATTCGCAAAAAAGAAAATATAATGGAATGAGATGCAGTGAACATAAGTATATCTCTCATATAAAAAATCCTCCGTATTGGAGGATTTTTATTACTTTGTCTTTGCTTGGTAGAGGTTACGTCCGACTCGTTCGATATACTTCTTGTTCTGGAGATTCATGTAGATGGTTGTTGTTTTTACCTGACGAATCTTGAGAACACGAGCAGTAATCTCTTCTGTTGAGAGTGGAGCACCTGCCTTCTTGAAGATATCGAGAACGACATCGAGGACAGTACCATCCTTGTATCCCCATTCCTTGAGAACGTAGATACCACGTCCGATGAGGACGAACTCGGCATTGCGGATGAGTTCATTATGGATAGTTGATACCTTTACTGGTTCCTTGAAGTATTCAGTGATAGAGCTCGCAATATCGAGGAAGTGCATTGGTTCTTTTTTCTTCTTGAGAACGTAGATTGCCTTATCCTTGAGTGTGCTTGGATTGAGAATTTTCCATGATTCGAGACCGATGAACTTCTCCTCACCCTTCACGAGATCGATATAGATATCCATGATAGAATCAATCATGATTGTATCTACCTTACCGAATGCTGGAAAGAGGTTAGCCTTGATCATCTCATAGAGTGCAGAAGTCTCGATGATATCACCACGCTTCTTGAGGATTTTGACTGCTTCTTTGTGTGCAGATTCTATGAGCTTCTTGGATACTTCTGGAAAGTGAAAATATGTATTTGTTCCGAGTTGTGGCTTAGATCTCTGGAGGTTGAAGTCAGCCTGGAGGAGGACATCAACAATATTTGCATTCATGGACTCACTTGCACCTATATCTGCGATTATAGCATTAATGAGACGATCACGAGTCATCACACCGCCGTGCATCTTGAGAACTTTTTCACCTGATTCCTGTATCTTCATGAGAGGACTCGTGCGCATAATGCGTCCAATCTTCTTGATCCCAACATCTTCTATCTGACGTACACGCTCGCGAGTAATACCATATGTATCACCGATCTCCTGGAGTGTCTCACGGGCACCTGTGAGGCCGATACGACGAGAGATAACGGAGCGTTCTTTTTCTGCAAGTGAAGCGAGAATAGATGCGAAAACTTCATTAATCTCGGTTGTAACTTGTGACATAGAAGGAAAATTAAAAGTCTAAATAATCAAATCCGCAATTGACAATATACCTACGATAATATGTGTTTTTTTGTAAAGTCAAGTTTAAATTGGCAAAACCATATTCGAATCATCGTCATTATCATTTTTATGTTTTTTCGAGAGGATTGTCGCATACTCATCAGGAATATTGACCTCCGATCTATGATCGAGATGTCGGAGCTCTATCGACTCTTCTTTTGATTTTTTTGAGAGAAAAAATGCAGACACAATAATACAGGTCACACTACTCATGGCAACAAGATATCAACTCTTCACTTCTGTGAGAGCAAATTGAGAAAATATAGGCATCATGAGAAGCAGGTGGATGAGGCTCACGAGAATCATGCTCGATACAAATACCACGAGCTGTGTATCAGAGAGGCGAAATGGAACCATTGCTCGGATTTTTTCTTTTTTGGTGTGAGAGAGGAGAAAAAACGGAATCAATATTACCGAGAGAATAATACCATATCCAACATATCCGGTGTAGAGCGAAAATGCCGTGTAGAGCTCTATATCTTTGCTCCCGTATTCGAACCGGAACCACGGAAAAAACAGTGACGCCCCAAGTACAAGCGTAAAAAATAGAACGACCCGTCCAGATATCGGAAGTTTCTCTGCTCAGAAGTTCACTCTATCGAGAAAACCCAGAATTTGTTTTTTTAATTTTCGGTTTTTTGAGTTTGCTATATAATCCATATATGCACAGAGTATCCGGATTTTTTCTTTTTTCAAGGTTAACCACTCATGTCTCCATCAACTCAGAACATCTGGATACGGATAATTCGCTCTTTTATCAGATATATTAGAGATATTTTTCAGATACTTCAGGAACTACTTCTCTGAAAAAAGACCAAACAGAGTTGGCCAATACTCGATACCATCATAGAAAAATGACCAGATAACTACAAAAAAAATCCTACAGCTATCAAGGCTGGGCGTTCGATATTTACCCTCATTCTCTCAATTATCTCCTATGATAAAAAATAAATTCTGATTTACCCTCATTGAAATCATACTCGCGATGACGGTATTTGCCATCATCATGACATCTATACTTCTCTCTGTAGAAAATCTCTCTATAGCCCGCATCAGAACAGAAAATAGAGTAAAGCTTCTCGAGGAACTCTATTATTTTAGTGAGCAACTCGCAAGCAATATCAAAGAGTGATGAACCATCGACTACGAAGAATACTGGAACAGACAGGGATACTGAAATACTGTCCTCTCTGGGGCAATCACTATGGGAGCAATAGGCTGAGCATATAGTGGTGCAACTGGTGTGGGAAACTATGGGGCGGGTGGATCTATCGGAAGTACCACATATGGGGGATGACTCTATTATTGTACGAGTAGTGGGGTTCGTATGGGAACTGGTGGATGTCTCAGTGACTTCAACAAGCCAACCAACGCTCCTGCTGGAATGACAACAGACTATGCATGAACTCCTCAACGATATGGGCAATACGCTCTCCAGTTTATGGACTATAATAGTAATGTTGATGGTGATGGCTGAGATGAAGATGGAAATGGAAGTATCCTCGATGATGAAGATGACAAGGATCTCGGAAATGGTCCCACAACATTCTCTGGTGCTCTCCCAGAACTCTATCTCGTGAATCTGGTAGAATATCCGAAAAAGAGAACATTTTTCCGCTATGTTGTACGCCAAGATCCGAATGCCTACTCTGGGACAACTCTCATCAACTGCTCTATCAGCAATACCTGAGCCCTCAATGACGGTTGTATGGGAAATGTACAAGTATTGCGCATGACATGACTCGACATAGGGTATACACACTCATGATCTACGACAGATCCTGGCGCATTCGATGGAAAAGTCGATACATGGATACTCCATCCAGACTGGCCAAATGGTGTAGCAATACCATCATGACAGAGACTCGCAACAGGGACAGGAGATGAGTGGGTAGACCTCTTCCCCAATAGTATCAACGTAAAAAGCCTCCAATTCACTCTCTATCCGCAAAAAGATCCATGGATATCATGGGATGCGCAAGACTGTGATACAGCTTCATGTGTCAGTCCATTTATCCATCCATATGTACGTCTCCAGATGACAGTCTGATTCGCATGGGGCAAGAGACGAGCACTCAAGTGAGATGATCCAACAATCTCAGTAAATACAACTATTTCTCTTGCTGACAGAGAATAATGGAGAGTTTTTCAAAAAGATTTGACAAGTACCCTATTTTTTATAGAATCCCCGGGATTTTTTATATAACTATTCAAGTATATGATCGGAAAATTCAAGAAGAGAAAACGTCTCCGTGTTCACGGATTCCTCGCTCGCAAGTCAACTGTAGACGGACAAAAGGTACTCAAGGCTCGTCGCCGCAAGGGTCGTCATGTTCTCGCAGTGAGCTACCCAAATCGATTCAAAAATGTGCGCGGAAAAAGTAAGCACCACAATGTAGCTGGTGGAAATGCACGTGTTGTGACTTTCCCTGGTCTTACAGAGCGCTTCCGTGCTAACTAGTACAATCCTGACTCTAGGATTGATTCGAGTACTCACGGTATCATTATGATAGCAAAAAAATATCGTCTCACAGAACGCGAAGTTAGAAAGGTTCTCTCTCGAAGAAAGCCTTTCTTTTCGTATATGTTCATCGCGAACATCCTAGAAAACCACGAAGAGAATCATCGTGTGGCCATACTCCTCTCAGGAAAAGTAGCACGAGGCAGTGTCAATCGGAATTTTTGGAGGCGTCATTTTTATGATATATCATTACCGCTTATCTCGGAAAAACCGACTGAAAAACACTATGATATAGTATTCGTGCCAAAAAAATGAATGATATTCAATCATAAAAATACGGAGGAACTTGCAGAATTTGAAAAAAACATACAATTCCTCTACAAAACTATCTTCAAAAATATTACCATATAATATAATCTATGGACAAAGCAAAACTCTTCAATCTCTTCGTTCTCGCCTTTGCGATATCACTGACGATACAGGTATTTTTTCTTCCAAAAAAAGATACAACTATCGCGGCCCCTGGAATCAATATGAGCATCGAGGATGATAGTATCACTATCCCCAATATTCCGAAGATCTCTCTCCAGAATACCGGAACAGGAAGTGTAAAAATCCTCCCATGTGAGTCTGTAAGTATCAAGATAGACAGCATAGGAAGCGTGAATAATATTGCGACTGATGCTCCGGCATTCTGTCAGGAAATGGCTATCGATGCGGGGGGGACGAGTGTACTTCCCATGGAGTCACTTTATCGCCTCTTTGCGAGTACAGCAGGAAAATATATAGTAACACTGAACCATGAATGAAGTGAGAAGATGGTGTATTTTGATGTAGAAAAACCGGGGATGATACGAAGTCTCCTCTCTACGTTCATCTACCAACCAATATATAATCTGTTCGTAGCACTCCTCACATGGATACCAGGACATCCACTCGGATGGGCGATCATCATCGTTACTATCATTATCCGTCTCATACTCCTGGTCCCACAGCACCACATGCTCGAGTGACAGAAAAAACTCCAGAAACTCCAACCAAAGATAAAAGCCCTCCAAAAACAATACAAAGACGACCAAGCAACTCTCGGCATGAAGATGCTCGAGCTCTACAAGGAAGAAAAAGTAAATCCACTCGGATCTATCATTCCACTCCTCATACAGATGCCAATTCTCATCGGACTCTACTGGGTTATATCTCAGATCAATGATCCTTCCAACTTTTATCACCTCTATAGCTTCTTCCAGGACTTCAATCCGAGAGATATAGTCACAGAGTTCTATGGGCTCCATCTCGCACAGGTAGGTGGTGCTATCGGCCTCGTATTCGCACTCGCACTCTGAGTTCTCCAATACATACAGGCTCGACTCTCATTCCACTACACTGAGAAGAAAAAAGACAAGGAAGATACAAAATCAATAGAGAAGAAAGATGACGAAGCTCCAGAGATAGCACTCGACCCAGCAGCGATGCAGAAGATGATGCTCTACTTCTTCCCTGTGGTTATCGCGGTTACATCATTCTTCTTCCCACTTGGAGTTGGTCTCTATTGGTTCATCGGTACACTCTTCGTGATAGGACAACAGGCATATGTAAATAGAAAACATTAAAAAAAATATCCCTCGAATTGAGGGATATTTTTTATGCTGTATACTCACATTCAACCTTTCCGATAACATTATCTGATATCTCGAGAACCCTGAGAACAACACTCGAAGTATCATGAGAGAATTGTACTTCATCACCAACCGCAGGGAATGATTCTTCCTCAGAGAGGATAATATACGAAAGAGGTTCTCCATTGTACTCCGATGGGAGTCCTATATCATCAGGTCGGATATTCCATTCCTCGAGGATATCATCGATGAGGACAGTACCTATAGCCTCGAGTTTATTGTCTCATTTTTTGCGGATATAGATATCTTCGTTGTCTTTTTCATCCTTGATATCTCAGAATACTTCTTCGAGCACATCTTCCATCGTCACGATACCAGCTGTTCCTCCGTGCTCATCGAGTACGAGGGCTATATGACGACGAGATTTTTGGAATTTTTCAAACAAGTCATCGAGCGGCTGTGTGAGAGGGACCTTCATGATTTTATCGAGCGAGAGGCTACTGATTTTTTTGTCTCCGAATCCATCACGTTGAAGCTTGAATGCCTCACGGAATGTAATAACAAACTCAACGTCATCAGTATTATCACCTGATACGGGGAATCGAGAGTGTGTAGCATCCATCATCATCTCACAGACCTCATCTATGGTCATATCCCTACTGACGAATTCGACTGTAACACGTGGAGTCATCACAGACTCTGCCGTCATATCAGAGAGTCAGAGGAGGTTTTTGATTTGTTTTTTCTCGTCTTCTTCTACGGCTCATCCCTCATGTGACATATCGATGAATGCCTCAACTTCCTCTGTGGTTATTTTTTGCCCAAGTGTCTTAGCTCAGAATATACTCGCCACTCCCTTCACAAAAATATTGAGTAAGAACGATACTGGAGTGAGAACAAACAGGAGAACTCTATATATTGGAGCAACCGTGAGTGATATTGGTCCGGCAAATCGTGAACAGATGGTCTTTGGGGTGATCTCACCGAACATGAGAAGTATGAGTGTTACAAAGCCTGTTACAAGAGCGAGTCATGTCTCCCCGGAATATCCGAGTTTTTCAGCAATAGTGAGTGCCGAGACTGTGGCGAGAGCAGATGCACCTACATTCACGAGGTTATTTCCTATGAGGATAGTGATGAGGAGTTTATCTGTATCTGATCTGATACTTTCGAGAGACTTTGCTCAGAACCTCTTCTCTCTCTTATATCATTCGATAGCGTGTTTTGAGAGTGTCATGAGAGCTATCTCAGTTCCTGAAAAAAAGGCAGAAAGAGCTACGAGTACAACGAACAGTAATATTTGACTGGGATCCAAGGCAAGATAGATAAAAAATAAAAATGAAGTCGTAACTTCAAAACGAGATAATTATAGGGGTTTTCTTGTATTTGCAAATATTTTCTTGTTTGCGATTTTTTGTAGTCTGTATATGATGCTCCTATAATCAATAAATCTATGGAAAAAAGTGTTACAGAACAGTCCCAGATAAAAAAAATGCCAACCGCAAGAAAAAAGAAAATAGAGTCACTCCCAAAAGTTAAACGAGATACTGTGGAGTGACTCATCGATGCTATCGATGCTGCATGAGTACAGGAATTCATGGACTATATCAGATCACCCTGGAAGATGCTCTGGCCGAACTTTGTCGCTGGAGTAGCTCGCGGATTCTGAGCACTCGTCGGTGCCACTATCGTCATTGCGCTTATCTGATGGTTCCTCTCGACACTCATCGATCTCCCGCTCATCGGGAAGAAGATAGAACCATATGTAGAAAATATCCAGACAGAGTTCAAAAAATATACCGAAGCAACCAACTATAGAGAGAATTTTGAACGAATGGAGACAACACTCGAGTCCATAGACAACTCTCTAAAACAAAACAATTAATAAAAAACACCTTACAGGTGTTTTTTATTTTCAAGCAAATCTCTCAATTATCGAGAGTGGAATCTTCTCGAGTTCCTTGCCATATCAGACGAGCCTATCGATGAATTCGAGTATTCCCTCAACACGATCCATCATCTTGTAGACACGCCAGAGAATCATCGTCAGAGGAAGTGTGAGCATGAATACCATGATGGTAAGTGCTATATAGAGAGCATCGAGTGGAGTGATGTACATATATGAGAGAATTAGAGATTATTTCTGAGTATCTGCTTCTGGAGCTTTTTTCTTGCGTGGTGCTCGTGGCTTTTTAACTGCTTCTCAGATTGGATCTGGAAGTTTTGCTGTTGACTCATTCTGAGATCATACATCATCAGGTGATTGTTCTACTTTTTGTGAGCCTGTATCATCCTGTATATAGCACCTATCCTTCCACCATGCCTTTATCTCATCGAGAGAGTTCATACGACCATATTCTTCGCCCATGTATGCCACACGCATCTCGAGGGGTCACTGTACCTTCAGGAGTGATGCGAGTTCCTGGTTTGCTGATATCTCAAGGTATTTGATATCTGCAGCATCTGTCCATGCCTGAGTTGCCCACACAGGAAACATAAGACGTATAGATTCACCGACATTCTCTCGTGCATCGTATGCGATAAATATAGACCTCTTTGCCGCGAGAAAAATATTGTATTCTTCTTCTGTTTTGAGGAATGCTGGAGTCTGTTCTATCTGTCTCCCGACAAATGCAACAGTATTTGATCCAATATCCTTTGCTTTTTCGGCAATTGGTTTTGCCTTGGCAAGTATTGGCTTAGCGGTATCAATAACCGTCTTGGTTTTCTCAAGTATCGGTTTTGCCTTTTGTACGAGATCTTTTGTTTTTTGGGTGAATGATTTCCAGTCCATAGAGAGAAGATTAGAGAGTTTCGAGTTGATGTTTGAGGTTCTTTTTTATATAGGCATTGCGCTCCTGTAGACGAGAGCGCTCAGCATCATAGCGATTGACGAGATTGTGCCACATATTTTGAAAACTTTCAAGTGTGAGTTCATTCGGCTTGATAGCGAGATGTTCTGCTTCGAGGAGATTGATGAGCTCATCAGTCTTAGGACCGTATGACATATGGATACAGGGAGTCTCATGGACACAAGAGAGCACTCCTGCATGGAATCGCATCGCGATACTCGCATAGAGGAATGGAAATACATTGAGTGTCTGATCGATAGTTTTGGTAACATTATAGGTTCTTCCTGCCATGAGTTGCTTGATATAGAGACTATCATTCTGTTCGATCTCACCCTCTGTGGAGAATACGAGAAATACTGGCTCATATCCCTCTGCTACGAGATAGTCATATATCTGTGGAACAGCCTCCTCTGTTCCCTCGAGAAATCCACCACGAACAGATATTCAGACACGTTTTTTTGCTCATGGGAGTGCATGAACTCATGCGTCTGGCTCATAGAGGAATGCTATGTCATCCATCACTACACAGGGAACTTCGAGTGCCTCGAGGAGTCACTTGGACCTTGTATCGCGCACGATGATAAAATCTCCTGGAACAAAAAGTCATTTGAGAGCAAGCTTGTTCTGAACCTGGGTAACCTCAAGGCTGATTCCCCAGAAGAGGAGGAGCGTTCAGGATATACGCGCTACCTTTACTCGGAACAACCACTGCCAGAGGAGAGTAGAAAAAGAAACACCAGGTTCATTGTCAAAAATAATCCCCCCACCACCAATGATGAGTATATCTGAACTATAGATAGCAATAATATTACGGATAAAATACCAGATATTCTGTGGGAACTTGGCAATAATATTGTTCGGGAAATATGATATGAAGTGGAGATCTTGCATATCATGGAGAAGGTGATTCTTCTCGTTATAGGTACAGATAGTGATATCCACATTTCCATAGTGCGAACGCAAAAATTTTATCTCTTCCTTGAGTATGAGCTCATCTCAGAGATTGGATTTGCCGGTTGCGAGCATGACGAGAATTTTCTTCTTCTTCGGTCCTGACATGTGAGCATAATATATATGTACGATGAAATTGCAAGGATGGAATCAACAAAATACAGTATATCACAATATATATATAAAACCGCAATAGAAATATATTGCATGAATCTACAAATTGTGATGAAATGAGAGTGTTATTTCATATTTTTATCTATATGTTCTGAAAAAGATCTAGAAGTATTGCGAGTATAGTCCTCGCTACTCTCGTTGCTCAAATCATAGTTCCAATACTCCCAACATATGCCAATAATACAGCATATTATGTTGATGCTACTGGATGAAGTGATGCCAATGATGGGCTCTCACCTGCAACAGCATGGCAGAGTCTTGGTCATGCAACACTCCAAACCTATCTCCCTGGAGATCAGATTCGGTTAAAATGTTGAGAAACATGGACAGGATCACTCACGATCGATGATGCTGGTACTGCACTAGAACCAATAGTCGTCAATAGTTATGGTCCATGTGATGCGAGTACGGTAGCAACTCTCGCAAATCCATCTACAGATAATATATATATTGTTTGAGGTGCAGACTATATACGCGTCATGGATCTCACATTCAGAAGTGGAACTGGTATTATCAACAATGGTGGAACAAATATTGAAATTCTACAAAACCGCTTCGATAATATAAATGGGGTCGCGATTATAAATAGTGGGTCAGTCTCTACAAATATCCAGAATAACTACTTCAATGTCTCAACTGGATCAACTATTCTCTCCAATAAAAATGATGGATTTACAACAATAACCTGAAATACATTTTCCGGAGGGTCCATTGCTATCACAATGACCAATAGTTATGACTCAATTATCAATTCAAATACAATCTTCAAACCTGCAACATACGCCATCGTAGCACAAGAAGATACAACAGTTCCAGCAGGAACCATGGCAAATAATGTGATCACAGCGAACAAAATTCTCAGTCTCAATCCAGCATATACAATGATTCGTCTCGATGACATGAACGATAGTATAGGAACAATTGTAGACCTCAGTGGGAATAATTTTATCAATGTATACAAGTTCACTCTTCCTCTCGTAGAGGTTCTGGGTAGTGGATCGAGTACAGTATACTATGACAAATCCAATATCGATACTCTCGATCTCTCGGCAACAACATTTACTGAATTCGGATACAACAGTGGTATCACTGTATTCCGTGCAAATGAAGTCAAGCTCCTCGTCAATACAGGATCCTCTGCAGCAAATATGTCATGTCCTGGTGCTGGTGGATGTCCAAATCAATACGTGACAACATGAAGTCCGGCAACGAATATGTCATTTCCATACAGCGTAGGAGCATATAGTTCAGAGATCATTCTCTGGAGAGATGCAAGCTCATATTTTACACCAGCATCCATTCTCCATAAACCAACGGGAACTTTTACTATCTCCAATGGTACACCACCAAATGGATCCCCAATTGATCTCACTTGGAGCATGGTATCAACAGGAACAACCATCAATAACGTTACAATAGAGGGTGATACAAACACGGGGTCATTTTCATATACTGTATGAAATACATGAACCCTCACAGTATATCCACCAGATGATAGTAATACATTTTATTATGTTAGTGCAACCAATGATATTGGTACCACAACCCTCTCTGGTGAAGTTGTAGCAACCAATAGTCCTCCAGTGGCACTCGGTGGAACTGCAACAGGAACAGAAGATGACGCATTTTTTACTGGTCAGGTGCAGGCAACCGATATGGGAAGTGGGGCTCTCACATATACACTCGATACAGGAATGAATCCATCTCATGGGTTTGTGAATCTAGAATCAAGTGGTGCATTTGAGATATATCCTACAGCCAACTTTTGTGGAAATACATCATTCCGATTCTTGGCACGAGATGAAGACAATGCATGGTCCGATCCTGGTATCATGACAGGAGTAATCCTCTGTACCAACGACACTCCAGTAGCAGAAGATGATACGCTCTCAGCAACTGGTGGCGTCACTGGAACTCTCGATGTAGTAGCCAATGATACAGACCTTGATACTCCATATGAACCACAGACCTTCACAGTGTCAGGAATTACGCTCCCATCACAGGGAACGCTCGTAGCAAGTGGTTCAGTATTTGAATATACTCCAGATCTTGCATTCATGTGAGTGGAGACATTCACCTATGTCACTATCGATCAGTCAGGTGCTATATCCAATACCGGAACAGTCACAGTCAATGTGGCACCAGGAATGAATCTCCCGCCAAATACATCATCTGGTAGCTATACGCTGAGTGAAGACGATGGTGGATACCTGGGAACATTCTCTGGTTCTGATGCAAATGGTGATATGCTCTCCTACTCTGCAACAACACTTCCAACCAATGGTATTCTCACCATCATGGGAACAGGATTCTCCTATGTACCCAATACACACTTCAACGGAACTGACAGTTTTGACTTTGTAGCGAATGATGGTTCTCTCAACTCAAGTGGTGCAACAATATCATTCACTATCAATTCAGTCATGGATGCACCAGTAGCCAACAATGATACGATCAATGTAGAGATGAATACTGTGACGAATCTGGATGTAATAGTCAATGATACTGACCCAGATGAGCCATACCAGGCACAGACACTCACACTCACAGGCATCTCAACACCAACCAATGGTACAGCAACAATAGTAGGAAATGAGATCCAGTATACACCAACCAATATGTATCTTGGTTCAGATAGTATCGACTATGTCATCGTCGATCAAGATAACAATATGTCAAATACAGGAACAGTCACAATCAGTGTTACCACGAGTAATCAAGTTCCTGTAGCTGATAGTGGTAGTTATATTCTCACTGAAGACATCCCACTCACACAGACACTCTCTGGATCTGATCCAGATGGCATGCCAGTGACATTCGTACTCGATGTTGATGGATCCAATGGTACAGTATCACTCTCATCAACTGGTGAGTTTACCTATACTCCAGATGCAGATTTTAACGGGGTTGATAGTTTTACATTCCATGTCAGTGATGGTGTGTTTGATTCTACTGTACAGACTGTGACACTCACGATAGACCCTCTCAATGATAATCCAGTAGCAGTAGCCGATGCATTTACAGTCAACGAAGATGGATCTCTCGATACTACACCTCTTGCCAATGACTCTGATGTTGATACTGGTGATGTATTCACTCTGAATTCAGTCAATCCAGCAATCAATGGTACTGCGGTAATGTCAGGGAATCTCGTTACCTATACACCAAATCCGAACTATTGTGGTACTGATACATTTCAGTATACAACAGCAGATCTCTCCGGTGCAACATCCAATGCAGGTTCAGTAACTATGACTGTAACATGTATGAATGATGCTCCTACTGCAGCGAGTGGTAGCTATACTATGACTGGAAATGTTATCACCAATAGTGGAAGCATTCTCTATGGAACGCTCTCTGGATCTGATATCGATGCTGGTGATATACTCACATACAACATTGTACAGAATGTTCTCTCAGGAACACTCATCCTGACAGGAAGTGCATTCTCATACGAACCAGATATCGACTTCACTGGATCAGAGATGTTCACGTTCAACGTTACTGACACAGGTGGGCTCACATCATCAACAGTGACTGTAAATATCACCGTACTTCCAAATGATTACAATACAGCACCTGTAGCATATAGTGGTAGCTTCACGATAAATGAAGACACAGGAATTACAAATACACTCTCTGGATCTGATGCAGAATGAGATATACTCACATATATACTTGATACAGCAACTTCGAACGGTACAGTATCACTCTCATCAACTGGTGGATTTACATATACACCGAACTCGAACTACAATGGAACAGATAGCTTCACATTCCATGTCAATGACGGTGAAAATAACTCTGCAGTAGAGACAATTACTATAACTATCAATTCTGTAAATGATCTTCCTGTTGCGGTGGTGAATACTATCTCTGGCAATGAAGATAGTCAGCTCATTATTGACCCAATTCTCAATGATACTGATGCAGACGGTGATACCCTCTCACTCAATAGTTATACTGATGGATCGTATGGAACAACCACTGCCTCTGGCAATGCTATCACCTATACTCCAGGCGCAGAATACTGTGGATCAGATATAGTGAACTATACAGCAATCGATACAAACGCTGGAGTGTCTGCAACAGGTACAATCAATATTAACATCACGTGTATCAATGATGCCCCTACGGCATCAGGAGACACTACCTCAACTATCGAGGATACCGCTATATTCATCCCAGTACTCGGTAACGACTCAGATATCGAGGGTGATGTTCTCTCGGTAGCGAATCTCTCTCAACCATCAACGGGTGGTACTACAACTCTCATGGGAACTGGTGTACGATTTACTCCGAATCCGAACTTCTGTAGTGCAAGTCCAATTACATTTACCTATCAGGCACGTGACACTGCGAGCGCTCTCTCCAACATAGCAACTGTCACTGTGACATCTGTATCATGTGTCAACGATACTCCTACGAGTATCAATGGATCATATACCATGACAGGAAATGTTGTTATCAATCCTGGTGTCCTCTCTGGAACAACCCTCATCGGATACCTCGCAACGAGCAATTCTATTACACAGGTTCTTCCTGCAACTGATGTGGAAAACGATACAATCGCATTCTCTGCATCAACTCTCCCAATACATGGAACTGGTACCCTCTCATCAACTGGACTTCTCACCTATATACCAACCCCTGGATATATCGGTAATGACAGTCTCACCTATACAGTGACGGATGGAGTTGGTACGAGTAGTACATATACCATCACTCTCGTAGTCCAGGATCCAAATCCTCCTGTATCGACAGGACCAACGAGTGGACCTGGTGGGGGTGGCGGAGGAGGATCATCTATGACGAATGTATATTCGTCTGTAGCAACCTCATCTCAGACATCGTCCGGGTTGACAGCACAACTCCTCCTCGCGAATCCGAGCGTACGACGCACTACCACAACACCAAAAACTCAAACAACAGGAACGTATAGATCATTCCTCCTTCCAATTATAGAGATAGTAGAAGAGACGAAGATAGATCCTGTTAGCTCCAAGGAGCGTGCTACAGAGATACGTAGAGCATGACAGAAGATGCTCCACACACTCACACGATCTCTGATACTTGAATCAGTAGAAAAAGCTACAACCCTCAAGGAAACAGAATCAAATCTCTCTACCATGAGTGATGCCATCGATGCTCCTCGTGAGTCTCGTGCCCTCGAATTCATCATCCGTCTCATGAAGCGTGAACGTGCCAAGATAGAAAAATGAGTTGAAGCAATGCAGATAATTATGAGTATATAACAAAAAATCCCCGATTTCTCGGGGATTTTTTAATAGAAAACAAAGTTTTAATTATTCAGCATCTAATGTTGGATCAACTTTTCCACCATCAATAGTTGTGAGAGATATGCGATATCCGAGGAGGTCTCCTGCGATATTAATATTCGTTCCTCCACGTCCGAGCACCTTTGCTTTTTCTTCATCCTTCACAGTTGCGCGGATGATATTATTTTCTTCATCGATCTCGATCTTCTCGACGACTCCAGGAACGAGCGCACGACGCACCATCTCCTCCTGATTCGTTGTATAGTTGAGGATGTCTATCTTCTCCCCGAAGAGTTCATCGACGATTGTGCGAACACGCATACCCTTTGGTCCGATGAGACATCCAGCTGGGTCTACATCCTCATCATCAGAAGCAACGATAATCTTCGTTTTTACACCTGGCATACGAGCGATAGAGACTATCTGGACAATTCCATCCTCGAGTTCTGGAGTCCCATTTTCAAAAAGTTTTACCACAAGCTCCTTGTCCTTGCGAGAGAGATTGACACGAGGACCATTGACTGGATCAATCTCACAGCTACGAACATAGAGATTCATGCGTTGTCCTGGGATGTATTTATCCTTTGGATTTTGTTCACTCTTGGGGAGGACAACCTGATTACCATTGTAGTCAAAAACAACACGATTCTTCTCAACAAGCTCGACACGCATACTCACGATTGTGTCTTCCTTATCCTTGAAGAGATGGTAGAGTTTTTCTTTTTCTGTCTCACCGATCTTCTGTACGATAACCTGCTTGGCTGCCTGAGATGCAATGCGACCAAATCCCTCAGACGATAGAACCTCATCAGAGACATCGATCTCAACTGTATCTCCGAGTGCGAATCCTGAGTCTTCACCACCGATCTCCTCGTAAGATATCTCGATACTTGGGTCAACTACCTCCTCGACGATAGTCTTCTCGATAGAGATCTCGAGGTTACCAGTTGTAATATCGAGTTTTACGTTCACATTGGCATCCTTTGATGCGAAGTCTTTTTTATATGCAGTCTTGATAGCGTGCTCGATGATTTCGACGAGCTTTTCTTTTGGGATTTTTTTCTCAGCGGCAATCTGGTTGACTGCAGCCTCGATCTTTTGGAGGTCAAACATAGGGAATGATTGTTAGGAATTAGTATTTTATTTTTTGTCATCCCGTAGGGATCCCTTTTCAGAGCACTTATTGAGAAGGAAAGAATCAATATCTCTTAAGGATGAGCCTGAAAGGGATTCCTTCACAAGCTGCGGAATGACAGAGCAAAGGAATCTGGGTCAAAAAAAAGACTCGCCCGAAGGCAGGTCTTTGTTTCACTTATGGATATTATATGGGATTTTTTAGAATTGCAAGTTTTAGAGTTTTATCCAGCGAGCAACTCGGATAAAAAACGGATATATTTTTTCCTCCATAACTCAGCTTGTCACGACTTTTGAGAGCATGAGAGCACCGATAGTACCGAAGAAAAATCCACCAACAATATCTCCAGGATAATGTACTCCTCAGATAACGCGAGCCGATGTCGTTACGAGGGCTAGTATAATCAGGGAGATGAGAACTCGCGAGTTACGGAAGTATCTCCATACACCGATGAGTGCTGCAGCAGAAAAGAGGGCATGCCCAGAAGGAAAAGAGTTACCAATCGGATGGGGAATAAGTGGAGCAACTCAACCAGCAACATCATCAGGACTTGGTCTCCACTGTGGAACTCAGAGATTGATGATGCCATATATGACAAAAACTGCGATAATAGTAACAAATATTCTTAGTGAATTTTTTTTGTACTCATTATTCTTCATCTTGACTCCATAGAGCCAGAGAGCGATGAGCATAACAGCAACGAATACAACAACAGATTCCCCGAGAATCTGTACGAAGAGAGCATATTCTGGACCGACGAGTCCACGAGCAGCGATGAGGAGTTCCTCATCGAGAGAGAGTATTGATTGTAACATGCGTGGATTGTACATGACTTTTCTCTAATTCCAAAAGAAGAACAGAAAAAATATTGACAAACATATTTTATAAATTATTATATATAATATGAATATACTAAATACTTCGGGGCCGGGATACTCGAGAGAACTGAAAAAAATACTATTTCCCCATGACTATCCAAAAATAATTACTAGCATTATTCTTGGTGCACTCTTATCTGGATCACAAGGTCCAAATACAGAAAAAGATCCACTCTGTGAAATTGGTCCAAAATATTCTAAAACAGAATGAAACATGATCAGGATACTCGATTGCAAAACATGAGTTACCTTGTCAGAACATGATATATCAAACCTACTCATCCAAAATCCCATAAAATAAAATCCCAGGAGTTCCTGGGATTTTATTATGCTTCGAGGAGGTCAGTTATGAGTGCTTCTTTTGTTGCTGTATCTACTTTTCCTGTCTGCTTGAGCCCATTTGCTTTCTGGTATTTTTTGAGCGCAATGAATGTAGATGATTTCATTTTTCCATCCTTTTTTCCGGAGAAGTATCACTCACTCGAGAGAAACGACTGGAGTGCAAGAACATTCTTACTACTCTCACCGATGCGTATACCTGAGAATGCTGTTACAGAATTTTCTGCTTTTTTGTAGCGAGTTTCCCATGCAGTACGTTCATCGAGCATCTCTGCACGAGCCTTTTCTATAGCATCGAGTTCTGCATTACGGAGGGTGACGAGTGCATCATGTGCTTTTTTGAGTGCGGCTTTGGTTTTTGGTCAATAGTTACCAGCACCATCATCAGATGCAGATGCGATGACGCCATGATCGAGCTGGAACTCGAGAATCATTGCCTTCACATCATTGTTCGTCACTGTATAGCCGAGGTCAGCAAAGGCCGAGAGAACATCAGAAGATATACCATTTGCTCATGAGGATTTTACTGATGGATAGAGTCCGAGATTGACTCGTCCGTTATCAATTCCTGTTATATCAATAGGATTCATATTGGCAGTAGTCCCCTCTGGCATGATGGTTGCCACTACCTCTCGACGTCCCCATGCGAGTGCTCGTCTGAGTCCAGGCTCACCATGACCCATCCAGATATCGATACGGTCGTATGCTTGTCCGCGTTCCCATGCTTCTACTATGGCACCACCTCTATCAGAGACAGTTCCGACACCAAGCCCCTCAAAAAAAATTTGCGTCACAAAATCATATGACTTTGGAGCCGCAATCATTCCTGTGAATACAGCGACACCGCTTGCACCGTGAGTTCCATTACCATTGAGGCGTCTCTCTGCGTCGTAGTTTCATTTGAGATAAAAACTCTGACCAGGAAGTGGAGAGTAGTAAGCAGTGACGATAAATTTTGTAGTTGTTCCTGTAGCAGCGTATGAGCTCGGAGCTGGAGCAATCATGACGGATGCGAGGAGAAGAGTGATATATGTGAGTATTCTCTTATATGGTGTATGCCAGATATCGAGTGCGAGATTGGCTATTTTTTGATACCATGCGAGATGAACCTCTGCGTATATATATGTCCCTTCAGAGAAGAGAGTTTTTCCTCTATTACCGAGGAGAGATATAATCTGTTCGCGAACTTGACTTCTCACTGTGAGAGTCTCAACCGACGAGAGCGATAAATACATGAACTATTTTTAAGGATAAAACCCGAAAATCTTCGTTTTACGAATAGGGACTATTCTGCGGAGATATACGAGTGATCTACGATGAGTTCGATCGGAGATCAGGGGTGAGAATCTATCTCAGATAAAAATCATAGCACATTATCTAGCGATGAAGCAAGGATTTTTACTTGACGTTGAATAATATTGTTTATGTATACGTTTATTATTCAAAAATATCGTGAGAAGAATACTCGTATGAGTTATGCTATTTTCCTTTTGTAGAGAGGAAAACAAGGGGATTTTTCTTTCCCAATATAGCTCATAGGTCGCCTATGTTATGCAAAATCAAAAAAAATACAAAAATTTTTTGCAAAAGAAGGAAGTTTTCATATACTGCCCGGGCTCGCTTTTGGCGAGTAAAGTATTTTGTATATAGTATTGAGTATAGAGGATGATATTAATCATAAAATATTTCACCCTATAATACTCACTGCTCTCAGCTCAATACTTGCATATATGGCGGCCATAGCTCAGTTGGTTAGAGCGTCGGACTGTGAATCCGAAGGCCGAGGGTTCGAGCCCCTTTGGCCGCCCCATTTTAGGAGAGTTTTTAGTATTTAGTAGAGAGTCGTGAGGATGGTTTGCTTTTTAAATATTCCACCCTAAATACTCTCTACTAAATACTCCTTACTTTATCCCTAACATTTATTTCTTAATTTTTTTATTTTATGTCAGATTTTGCAAAAGATCTCGCAACTGCTGCCCCAATACAGTCATATAATATAGGTGAGATTGTTGCTGGTACAGTTGTTGTATCGAATCAGAAGATGATCCTCGTTGACCTCGAAGGTCAATTCACAGGTATCATCACTGGTAACCACATGCAGTCTTCTACTGAGGATACTGCAGAGATAGCTCCTGGTGACCGTATCGAATCAATTATTATTGGTGATGATGCTCACTCTGGACTTATTCACCTCTCTCTCCGCAAGGCGAGCCAGGCGAAGCTCATCGAGAAGCTCCACTCAAACTTTGATACTAAGGAAATCATCACTGTTGTTCCGAACGAAGCAAACAAGGGAGGTCTCCTCATCGATCTCGATGGAATCAAGGGATTTATCCCAGTTTCTCAGCTCACTCCAGTTCACTATCCACGCGTTGAGAATGCCAATCCAGAAAAGATCCTCGAGCATCTCGGAAAACTCGTTGGAAAACCATTCCAGGTTCGTGTGATCAATGTAGATCAGGGTGGCAAGAAGATTATCTTCTCTGAAAAGGCAGCTATCGAAGAGCAGCGTTCTCAGGCACTCCAGACAATCAAGGTTGGTGACGTTGTAGAAGGTGTTGTATCAGGAATTCTCACATACGGTCTCTTCATCACATTCCATGGAGTTGAGGGTCTCGTACACGTATCAGAGATTGACTGGGGACATGTGAACAATCCACACAAGCATGCAAAAATCGGAGACAAGGTGACTGTACAGATTATTGGTATCGAAGGTGAGAAGATCTCCCTCTCTATCAAGCGTCTCAAGGCCAATCCTTGGCAAGTTCTCGCTGATAAGTACCAAGTTGGTGATATCGTCGAGGCACCTATCCTCCGCCTCTCTCAGTTTGGTATATTCCTCGAGCTCGATGGTGGTATATCTGGACTTATTCACCTCTCTGAGATCCCAGCAGATATGCTCGAGGGTATCGAGAACAAGGTTCGTGCAGGTGAACTCATGAAGGCTCGTATTATTACCTTCGATTCTGTTGGTAAGCGTATTGGTCTCTCTCTCAAGGCACTTGATCCTAACTACGTTCCATCAGAGGTTCCAGAGATCCCAGCAGAAGCACTTGAGGCATAATCATCTCTCAGAAAATCCTCCAAGAAATTGGAGGATTTTTATTTTTTTGAAATAATTATTCAATTATGGAAGATTCATTCTTTTGACGGGCAAGAAAATAAGGTGTAGCCTAGATATATCCTTTAATCTAGAACATGTCACTCAATACCCACAAACATACTATAGGTGAAACGATAATTGGAGCATGGAATCATGGTGGTATATCAATGGCGGTAGCCCAATTACTCGAGCCTCAAAGAAGCTATACAGTTACAGAGTCTCTTCCAAATGGAGAAGTCATAAAAACTGTGACAGCAAAATGAATAGAGATAAAACAAAGATGTAATGACTTATTGGGGAAGTATATTCGTGGATATGCCATCACTGATACCGATAAACACGTTATACTCCGCTATATTCCTGGTTGAAATGGAGCAAAATCAACAATACATTAATTATAAAAATCTATTTCATGCAAAATAAATTTGCGTTTTTGAACTTCTTCTCTATAATCCGCCTCACTTGCTCCAGTAAAAGAGGTAAGAATACGCACCCATAGCTCAATTGGAAGAGTAGCGGTCTTCGAAACCGTTGGTTGTAGGTTCGAACCCTACTGGGTGCACCACAAGATACTATGATAAAAGTTTAACCTCAGAATTTTTACAAAATCATACTCTTGTTATCTCAGTTTTGCCCAGGTGGTGGAATGGTAGACACGTACGTTTGAGGTGCGTATGCCTTCGGGTGTGTGGGTTCAAGTCCCATCTTGGGCACCAGAAAAATATAAAACTTCTCATTTTTATGGGGAGTTTTTTGTTACTCATAAGTATACAAATTGTTGTCAAAGGGTGGGGAGTATACTCGGAAAAGCACATACAGAATGAAAAATAGTAATACTGTAGCATGAGAAAGATACGAATATTAGACAATTTAAAAATTTTTTACATGAGAAATATCAATACACGCACTATCCTCAATAGAATGAGAAAAATTTTTGACTTATAAAAATATATATGCTATTCTCTCTCACGACTTATACATACTCCTATCGAGTAGTCTATATTTTTTCTTTTGGCAAAGCCAACAAGGATTATATAATGGTCATGTTTTATTTCTTCATTCATTCCTTTTATGAAACTCACAACTCGTGGTTTTACACTCGTGGAACTCATGATCGTTATTGCGATTATTGGTATCCTTGCTGCTTCTCTCTTCCCTGCAATGTCAGGATATCTCTCTCGCTCACGCGATACAGCTCGTATATCTCACGTTGGTCAGATTATTACAGCATCTACTACACTCTTTAACGACAAGGAGAGCTACGTTACAGCAATCGACGGAGATTGTACTAATACTGGAAATCTCGCAGTCTACATGGGTGGTAAGACTCCTGTAGATAGAGTAGCTGCTAACCAGGATCACTGTGGTCTTGGTGATGGACGCTACGGAGCTGGTTCTGGAGTGATCGCTGGTTCCCCTGCTGTTGCAATATCAGCAATACTTGAAAATACAGGTATGGGAAATACTGGTTCTAATCTCGCAGGATACCAGGGAGAAGATGGTACAACAGACTTTGCCCCAATTAGTACTTACACTAAGGCATTTGGATCTGGTTACGTTGTTGCTCGCTAATAGTAAACCAAAATATTATAAAAAAGAGACGATTCGTCTCTTTTTTATAAATACATACTATAGATAAAAAGTCTGTACACTAATGTTTGCAGAATAGTAAAAAATATACAATAATCTTGTTTACTTCATTCCTTTAATTTTATGAAACTCACAACTCGTGGTTTTACACTCGTGGAACTCATGATCGTTATTGCGATTATTGGTATCCTTGCTGCTTCTCTCTTCCCTGCAATGTCAGGATATCTCTCTCGCTCACGCGATACAGCTCGTATAGCTCATCTCTGACAGATCATGACAGCGCTCTGAGCATATGATGCGGACAAGGAGACATATAGTGGAGTTGCCATAGATACTACACCTGAGTGTCTCAATAGTGGTGCCATTGCTGTATATATGAATGGAAATGTTCCTCAAGATAGAGCAACAAAAACGCATTGTAATGCGTCATACCCATGAGTATACGGAGTTGGTACTGGATTCGTTAACTGACTCTCACGATCCGTTGTCTTATCTGCAGTGTTAGAAAATGCAACAATGGGGAATACAGGGGTAGTGATTTCAAGCTTTCAATGAACCATTCCTTGAACATTTAATATGTTAAGTATCTCATCATACACAAAGTGATATGGCTCATGATATGTTATGTATAGATAATACAAAAACTCTCAGAAAATCTGAGAGTTTTTTGCAAATAAGAGAGAAAAATATATAATGCTGGGTAAATTATTTTATACTTATGCTCAGAAGGATACGTGGATTTACACTCATTGAAATAATGTTGGTAATAGTTATGCTCGGAATACTATTTGCGAGTGCATTCTATATGGGGGGGCCATACATCAATAGATCGAGAGATGTGGCAAGATTCTGAGACCTACAGCATTACTGAAGAACCGTTGATCTCTACTACAAGGACCATGAGACAATACCAAGCAACTTTACAGGTGCCCTCTCAGGATTCTGTGCTGATGAGGTATTTTTCGAGAGATGAAATGACGGAACCATACCCGAGTCTCAGTTTGAATACCTAAAAACTCTGATGGGTGGAAAACCACTAAAGGACCCCCTAAAAAGCACAGACCCCATATGACCATGTACGAGGTCTGGATCATATCTGTACAGTAAAGTGACGATTAATTCTGATGAGTATTCAGTTCTGGGTGCGCGCATGTCAATAGTCTCCAATGGAAACTACCTAACTGGTTCTGATATTAGCTCCACTGGCCAAGTATCGCTTGCAAATATAGGGAAAATGCAAAATACATACAAATGAACAATATCCGATACAACACAGTGAAGCACATATTACTTTGTAGCAACAAAGTATTAAAAACCTCGAAATTCCGAGGTTTTTTTATCAACATCATTAAAAACAACCTTAATTCATAAAATAAAAAACTGCCTCAATATAAGACAGTATTATTAACAAATGGCGGAGAGACAGAGATTCGAACTCTGGGTACCTTGCGGCACGGCAGTTTTCAAGACTGCTGCATTAAACCACTCTGCCATCTCTCCGTGAGATGTGCGGGCAGTATAGGCAGGAGTCCCTATTTGTCAAAATTTTTTTTGAGAATTGCATCACGAACCTCCCTGCGTCTATCGTGGTTATGGAATTTGAGCATAGAATCAGAGATAATTATCCCCTCTGGTTTTCAGAGCTGTTCATATCTCTTCTGTGTTTTTGGTAATATCGTGAAACAAAATATCCTATCGAGGATGTATGCAAATGGTTGGAGTATATATGAAAATATATTATACCTAGGCTCGATGGCGTATTCTGTATTTTTTATACGTATCGCTGTATCGACTGGAACCCATGTATTCTTCTCGAGAAACAACCCATAAGTGTCACCACGAACAAGTATCGGCTTCATATAGTATACCCAATAATAGAGGTATATATCGCCTTCTATCGCTATCTCAGAGAGATCTATTGTATCCATCGTCACAAAAAATGAGAGGCAAAAATTCTCCGCAACATCCTCTCCATGGCGCCACACACCAGAGAGAAAAAACACAACTGTCGTCATAACACGCACAAACCAGAGATGATATCTCTTCGTGACAACAAAGAGATCGATATCTGAGTCTCTATGCGTCGCATACATCGAGAGTGAATTTACTACCGCCACCATCTCTATTCCTGGTATCCACGCGAGTTTTTTGATATATTTTTGTGCGCGTGCGAAGAGATACTTCTCATGTTCACTCGGAGAAGCCTTCACCCACATATATGTATCGAATTCTTTTTTATATTCGAGCATACTACTCTGCAAGTTTTCGGATAGCAAGTACAGTCTTCTGTTCCACTGTGAGAGCGGAGTCTATATCTCATACAACTTCTTCGACACGAGTCTTGTCATATCCCATGGCGATGAGTGATGCGATAAGTGTTGTATCGGTTGTTGTTTTTTTGATTGTATCGGTTGTTGTTTTTTTGCGGGAGAAGTCAATAGATCACTTGAGGTCGACGATTATCTTCTGTGCAGTTTTTTTACCGATACCAGGAACTGATGCGAGGAGCTTGTCATCCTCGAGCTCTATAGCACGGATTATCGCCTCTTCTCAGAGTCCGAGGATCGAGAGCGCAGTCTTACCACCGATACCATTCACTCGGAGGAGTTGTCGAAATAGGGCACGTTCCTCTGGGGAGATAAAACCAAAAAGGGTTTGTCATGCATCAGTGATATGGTGATGGATCCAGAACTCGGAAGAACTCATCATACCCCGTGCGATGATATTGGGCGAGACAAATACCTCGAATCCGAGACCAATTCCATCTATGACAATGGTATAGAGATGTCACTCTGTATGGAGAATCTTCCCCTGAAAATATGAATACATAGTTGAATTCTATGAAAAAGCCGTACAATTGCAATACAGACTATGAATCACTCAAATAACCCGACAATCATCGACATATTTCTCCACGTCATCGACAACTATGGCGATATAGGATTTTGTCTGGAGCTCATCATGGCATGGCGAAGAACATGAGACGATGCTACAGAGTTCGTCATATGGACAGACAGTGTCGAGCATGTGGCGAAGATGGTAGGGATGAATACTGCAGTTCTGGGACGTGTCTCTGTCGAAGGCATAGAGGACTTCTGACACGATAGACAATCAGGGCTTGCATGGTCACTCTTTCATGCACCTATTCCAGAGAATAGGTATTTTAGAGAAAAATCCCTCGTCCTTAGAATTGACTATCTCTCATTCGACATGAGCTGGACTATGCATCATGGTTCAGAACATATATCATCGACAGACGAACATCGGATCATCGAGATTATCCCATCCCCTCTCTGATGATGAGGACAGATACTACCATACCAATCGAGATATACACGAGACATGATCGCCAATATGTACGACATCGACATGACACGCGAATGGGTGTCGGTTTTTGCATACAGAGATACGGTGGAAAATATCCTCACATTCGACACGATCGACACAGATCGCCAAGTGCTGTTATTCTGATATGAATGAGCAAATCCAGGGAAGAATATCACTACCATGCCATGGGTATCGATAGACGTCTGGCATGCATGTATCGATGAGAGTGTATGGGTGATAGCACGTGGCGAAGTCAGTGCCATGGCAACACTCTGTCGATGAAAGCTCTGATTCTGGGATATGTACAAGGAAATTGGTGGATTTCACAGAGAACAGAGTGATGTATTTTTAGAATACATGAATACACCGAGAACATATAGAGACCTCCATCTGGAGCTCAATTGACAGATTCCTGGGGGAGTTTCGTTTTCTGAACTCGATACGTATATCAGGGAAAATGGTCTCCCAGAGCCAAAAAACCATACGCGAACAAAAAATCTGATCGAAGAAATCAAAAAATATATTGACTCTCACGAGTTTTCCATATAATCAGCGGGCACGTTAGTTAATTAACTTGCGGAGTATAGTCTAGCGAGTCTCATCAGGCTCATTCCTATAAAAAGGAATTAAAAAAACTGACTATATGATTCAAAATTATATCACGGAGTATAGTCTAGCGAGTCTTATGAGACTCACTTCCACTAAAAAACGAAGTCAAAACTAGAGTATATACCAAAATACCATACCGCGGAGTAGAGCAGTGGTAGCTCGTCGGGCTCATAATCCGAAGGTCGTATGTTCGATTCATACCTCCGCAACCATAATACAACCAATTCGTCGTCGTGTCCGCCAATGTAGCTCAGCTGGTTAGAGCACAGGACTCATAACCCTGAGGTCGGCGGTTCAAGTCCGCCCATTGGCACCATCTTGACAACAAAAAATTCACTTTCAAAAAAGTGAATTTTTATTTGTGTTTTTTCCTATTTTGGAGTAAAATGCAAGGGATAATAATTTTAAAATTATGACCAATCCGAATAACTCTGAAAAATCTGAAAATAATCGAAATTCAAAAGAAAAAAATGCCAAAACACAAAATGGGCAAATTTGACTCTTATATGAACAGGCATTTCGTGATGTCATAGGAACGAGTGAATGACAAAAGAAATCTAATTTTGAATTAGATCCTGAGAAGTATAATCTCATAGAAAACAAAAAATTAAAATTAACACAAATTGCAAGAGATAGGGCCATATGCCTTCATGATAACTCAGAGGAATTCTCAGATATAACTACCCAAGAATTAGATAACTACAATCCGGATTCGGACCTCATCTATCAGTTCCAGGTAGTGGCTCGATGAATACAAGTGGCCCGAGAGAGGTTCTCTACTAGAACAGAAAAATTATTCTGAGATAAACTCACTCCTGATCAAAAAAAGATCATAGATACAAAGGTTAAAAAGCTCACCCTAAGTGAAATATATTCTATACTTGATAGTCGAAGGTGATTTCAAGAATACCTCGAGACAAATCTGTGAATGAAGAAATGAGATCTAAAAATAGATTTTTTAAGCATAGAGAAAATATTTCCAGATCTAGAGAATACAGCCCCAGATCTCTATGAATGGGTTCGTGACCATATTGCAAGTACTGGCACTATAGAAAACCTCTCTCGAGGGCTTCTCATGCAAATATATAGACACTATAGCCACAAACCAGGTGTTCAAAAGAATATTGCAGAGGAGTTCTGATTAGAGTTATCACTCAAAGACTGTATGAGATATGGTATTTTAGAGGATGCTATTTTAGAAAAGATTGTATCGCGCTATGTTTCACAGGATGTTTGGAACAGCTTCTCTCCTGATCAAAAAAAGCGCTACATATCATGACTCAAAAACGATGAAGGCATCAAAGTCTCCCCTGAAACACTATCAAATTTTGAGACACTACTAAAAGATGAAAAATTCCAAGAAATTGCTGACCAGGCACTCAATAATGAGCTAGAATTCCTTCTAGGATGAGATAAGAATCCTATACTTGGTGACATAAAACCTGATATTATCAACCAATGAGCTGAGAATGAAGAGTGGCTATGGCACAGAGTATGGATGCAAAAGATGGATCAGATTCTCAAAAAACAATGAATAAATATAGATGGATTTGAGAAGGTTGGGACATGAGCGGTAATATCATTTGTTGACCCAACAGATAAAAAAACAGTTCATACTATTCGTATAGACAAGCAAGATACTCAGATAGACCCCGTCGAGAATGGCATCGAATATACGATCCTCACAGCAAAAGAATGATGAGTATGGACTAAGAGTACTGAAAAAAATACCGTGTCTTACACGAATTTTGGTATAATGCTCCTCAATATGTCTAGTGCTCGAGTATTCTCGGCATGAGAATTTGAGGGAAAAATAAGCAAAGATCTCGCTGAAACTACACGAAATAAGAATCTCCTAACGATTGATCAATGAGAGAAGGTATTTGACGTACCCGAAGGATGAGAAACTCTCACAAAGGCACAATTTTTAGAAAAGATTGATGAATTTGATTCGGAAGGAAAGAAAATTGCATTTGAACCTGGAATGGTGTTTATATCAAAATCTTGAGAAGATAAATATCATGATAGGGAATTTTCCTACAAGATATCTTCCATCGATGAATCCGGAATAGTTCTCGAATGAGAAGATGAAAAAATCAATTTTGATACATTTTATGAGAAAATCCAGATACAAGGATTTCGTAGAATAGGAAAAATAGATGGTGATACTGGATTCATACATTGACTCAAGGAATTCTGAGTAGATGAACATGCCATAATAAAAAACTGACTCATAACACTCGATGATAGTCATGGACATGATGATCATGAAAAAGATCATGGACACGGAGAAGATAGTCATGGACATGGAGACCACTGACATGATAAAAAATGACCAACACAATACAACTACTTCAGGTCTGCATCAGGAGGGCATATCAAAATATTCTGAATAAAAAATGGACGAATTCAGTTCGGAGAATGGAGATGAGTGATGGATCTCGATAAAGTACAAAAAGCAAATAGTGCCGGAAAAGTATCCTCAAAGGAAATCGAGAAGCTCTATACTGACGAGCCATCAATGGACTATGCAATGTTCATCGATTACCTAAGAAAGAACAAATACAAGGCAACCAATGAAGACCTCTTGCAAGATCCTGACGCCTCGTATCATGAAGCACACTTCCACATGGAAGAAACTCTCCTCAAACGATGGATGAAAAGACCTTCTCTTGCAGATATATTCAATTGAGTTAGTGGTCTCATGCATGCTGCTGAGCACTATTTTGAAAAAGGATCCAAGCTCAATGGTTCTAGGTCGGCACTCTGGATGGCAAAAAAACTCGGATTACCGGCAGATATAGTTGCACAACTGCAATCTGATGAGATAGGAAACATGAAGGGCATCATCACGAAGATCAAAGAAAAACTCCAGTGACTCAATGGTCCAATTGCACGTAAAAAAGCGCTCCACATAGCTCACATGAAGTGATCTCGTCCGGAGGAGATAGCTGCAGCCGCACTCTACATGGTCGAGAGCTATGGACACCTATATGCAGAGGATATTGCCTATGCTCAGTGATCAGAGACATTTATCAATGCTCTCATATATTCATGTGGATATACGTCAGAAGAGGCAATTCGCGAGCAAAAGGTAAAGGCACGTATAAAGTTCCGTGCTGATATCGGTACTGAGGATGGCGGACAGATCACAGAAGAAGAGATGATATGGTGATTCATGAAGTGAATTGATGGAAATGCTGAAAATAATCCCCTAGCTGGTGCTCTCGTAAAGGCAATGGGTGGTCCAAGTGGTTGGGAGAGATCATGGCGTACAGAATGAACCAAGAATGCTATCGATAAGTGAATTCGTCAGACGGGCGATATTCCAAATGCGGAAGGGCGACTCAATAAGTATCTCTCAGCACTTGCAACACATGAATTTCATACTGCATATGGTATGATGAAAAATATTCCTGGGAAAGATCCTAGCCCGATGATGCAGGGTGCACCAATTATATGGGCGCTCTGTGGTATGACACAATATGCGAGTACCAAGCTCGTACAAGACAATCTGTGGCAATTCGTGGCATCTCAGGGACACTCATTTCATGCATATTCATTCCTCCGTAACAAGCCAAAAAATGATCTCTATAGAGACGTATTTCTCTCTGCTATGGACTGAATTGCCGACTCATCTGACATAGACAGTCTCAGAAAATCAATCTCTGCTGTTCAATATGATTGACACAGAAAAGAAGACCCAGACTTTGCGAAGAAGCAAATCAAACATTTTCAAAATATTAATAATATCTGGAGAAAGTATTGTAATCGAGGACTTCATGATAGACTCCAGGGAAATAGCCCATGGATGGTAGAACAGATACATGATCATGATAATAAACAAGTGTCAGAGTATTTTTCATGGATGAATGGTACTCACTCCATGATGAGCAAGGAGAGGCCACCATCGGATAATAGTGGATGGGAGGATCAATTCTGATACAAGGATAGTATGATTATCAAAAAATCAGATGATTGACTCATGTCTCTTGATTGGCAGCTCAATAAAATTCCAAAGGCAGGTTCTACAAACTTCGCACTTAACACCGATTATTTTATCCGTTATTGGCCACCAATTGTAGATGCATTTGAAAAACTCAGAAAGAGTGGACTCTCAGAAGAACTCAAAAAGAAGCAATACTATCAGTTCAGAATGGATATACTTGAACACTTCCGAAGCCTTCTCAACAGTATGTATCATGAATGATCTATGGATGATGCATTGCGGAAAATTAAGTCCCAGCCATATGCAAAAGATCTCCTAAAGATGTGAATCACACTCGAAGAGATATTCACTCAAGAGTATAGTACCAAAAGTGGTATCGCATCGGATGACTACGAATCATGGCTCTCAGGAGGTAGAATATTCACGAGCAAGAGAGAGGCAGAGAAGGTACAACAAAAAACCCAAGACCTCCTCACAAAGATGCAAGACAATGATACCTGGGCACGAGAAAAGATGAAAAATCTCTATGGTAAGACTTCGAAAAGATGAGAACTCATGGAAGAATATGAATAGACACAACAATCTTTTCTACACCCCCACTCCCCGCACATGCCACACTCTATGCCCTCACTCACTCCGAGGCATGATTCCTACAAAATCGATCCGCATCATATCCGGGTCGATTTTATTTTTGTGGACATACATATATGCTGTACGCCTGAGCGCACGACGCTTCATGATACCGAATGTATCGAGTGGATGTCCATGTGACTCGTCACGACGATAACGAACCTCGATAAATACCCAGAATTCACCATCTCGAGCGATAATATCTATCTCCCCTCACTTGACCTGGTAATTCATCTCTACGAGGGTGTAGCCCTTGTTTTTGAGGTATTCCTGGGCAATTTGCTCTCACTTGTCTCAGATGCTACGACGTGACTGTATCATATACGAGAATTATATGGTTTTGACATGATACGTCCAGAGAAGACACAAAAAAAGAGCATTTCTGCCCTTTTTTAGAATATACTACTTTACAAACTCGACTACCTTCGCAAATACCTCAGGATTTGTGATAGCAAGATTCGAGAGAACCTTACGATTGAGTCCTACACGCTTGATATACATAGAGTGGATAAGACGAGAGTACGTAGTACCGTTGAGACGAGCTGCGTTGTTGAGACGAACTGTCCAGAGTTGACGGAACTGACGCTTCTTGAGTTTGCGTCCGATGTAGGCATTTTGACCAGCCTTCATCATAGCTGTACGAGCGCGAGAATAGACATTTCCATTCATACGGCGATATCCCTTCACGAGAGAGAGAACATTCTTATGTCTTTTGTGTGTCATCACACCACGTTTTACACGAGTCATAGGAGATTAGTTAGAAAATTGAATTAGGACAGAAGGAATTATCTTCCGTATGGGAGAGAGAGACGCGCTTCGAGTTCATTGGCAGGACCGAGAACACGACCATATTTATCACGACCTTTTGCCTTTGAGCTCTTATCCTTGAGGAGGTGACGTTTAGCGATCTTATCAACGATGAATTTTCCAGTACCAGTGATTTTTACACGTTTTTTTGCACTAGAGAGTGTCTTGAGTTTTGGCATAATAAGTAAAATAAAAATTATTTTTTTGGATAAAGTATGATATTGAACGTTGTTCCCTGTTTTGCTACTTTTGATTTTTCATCTTTTCGATAGAAGTCATCTACTGAAGCAATGAACTCTTCTATTTTTTCGATAGCGAGGTCTTCGTATTGATTCTCACGTCCACGGAGTTGGAGCATGATTTTCATTGGATTTCCTTCCTTTGCCCATTTTTCAGCCTGAGATTTTCGCACCTCGAGATCATGGTCACCGATTTTATAGGTGAGCTTCATAGTCTTGAGTTCTGTTTTCTTTTGATTACTCTTATTTTGAGATTGTTGTTTCTGTTGCTTGAAGAGAAACTTACCATAATCAACGATTTTTGCCATGACAATACCATCTTGGACTCATACTTCTACGAGATCGAGCTCCTGTTCTCCTGCGAGATTGAGCGCCTGGTCTCGAGTCATTTTCCCGAGAGGCTCTCAAGAATCAGAGATAACCATGAGTTCACGTGCTGTTATGGCATCATTGATGCGTTTGTCGTTTTTCTTATTTTGATAAGGTTTTTTCTGCATAACGTGGGTTAGGCTGTTACAGAGCGAGCAATCTTTGCAAATGCACTTTTCTTGCGAGCTGCATTGTTCTTATGGAGAACATTCTTCTTCTCGAGAGTATCAATACGTGAGTATACGAGAGAGAGAGCTTCATTGATAGCCTTAACATCCTTCTTCTCAGCATTTGTGAGAGCTTCGAATGCTTTTACGCTCTCCTTGAGGAGGGCGAGAAAGTGGCGATTACGAGAACGCTTTTTTTCACTGACTTTGAGTGCTTTTTTTGCGGCAGCAGTATTTGGCATAGGAGAGAGATAAATTAACAGTTATAATGAATAGTGAATTTCTATTGTTTGACCAATAAAAGTATTCAATATCCATACTATTTACTACAAAAGTGGGCGCATTCTATAAAAAATGCGAATCTTGTCAAACGAAAAGAAAAAATAGTTATGAGAGCGACCGTTTTCTCAGGACAAGTATTCCGAGTATTCCAGAGATAATCACAAGAATAGCTATCATTCCTGGACCAGTCTGAACGGCAGAGACACGGGTATATTCAGGGGATTCTGCACCATCAGCACAGAGAGCCTTCACAGCAAAGTCCTCACGTACTATCGCTCCTGATTGTTGGAGGAATATCGTATAACTCGGTTCCTTGGTGTTCTGTACGAGTACGTAGTCTCCTGAAGGAGTAATCTTGTAGACATTGTACGAGGTTGCACACTCTACTGGAGACCAACTCATAATACTCTTACCTGGCTCGGATTTTACAACGATATTTGCAATATTTGCAACAGCAACAGCACTCTTCCCTATGGTAGCAACCACAGGTTCTGAGACAAACTGTGGAATGAGAGAATTATCAGCCTTCGCACCGAATATCTTGAATGTATAAGTTTTTGTTTCGAGCTTGTCGATATACCATGTATATACACCTCCTGTACCCATGATACGACCAGTTGAGTAGGTCATCACTTCCTGAGAGAGGCTATCAGCATTTTCCCCATAGGCTATCTTGAACTTGTCGAGATCAGCTGGAGCATCAACTACTTTGAATGAAAAAGTAATCTTCTGTCCATCAACCACTGACTTCACATCGACAAATCGTGGAACAAGAGTTGGCTTTACTGGCTCAGTAACTGTGAGACTTGCGACATCTTTTTTCTCGATTGTCTGTGCAAGACTCGTAACGAGCGTGACACTGAGTGGATATACTCCTGGCTTAGCTGGAGCGACCGTATCAGCTGTATACTTTCCTGGCTGGGTCTCAGTGAGAGCAATGCTTGAACCATCGATGAGTACATTTGCAGAACTCATACCAGGATCGCCTTCTACGAGCAAGGACATCTTTGTGCTGGTGTCGAGAGTTGTTCCTGGTGTAACAACAAGATTATAAAATCCTGTTGCATCTTTTGCTTTTTCAAAGACAATTTCTTCGGATTTTGCAATCACTGAATTATTACCATCGAGGAGTTGTACTTGAAGGAGATTTTTCTCTTGAGTAATATCGGTAAGAGTTTTTGTAAAAAGACCATCTTCTGAAGTGATAGCATCACCTACCTCTTTTCCATTGAGCCAAAATGTAACTTTGCTATTCTTCTTAGTCTGACCACTCACAGCAACAACATCAGTTGTCACTTTGGAATCCTTGACTGGGGAGACGATTGTTACTGTTTCTGTTGTTGTATTTGTCTGTGTCTGTGCGGCCTCCACCATAACTGTTGTCTCTCAGATGATGTCGTTTGAGTTTTCAACATCTGCTACATATATCTTTTGTTTTCCTGTAGATCGAAATATTACTCCTTTGCTAAATTTTTTTTGTCCCGCATCCTCATCGGTAAATGCTATAGCCTTCCCTGGACTCGGAACAGTATCACCAAATGTATCGGAGATGAATATAATCGATCCTCGATAGTCAACGACAGTTTGTTTGTCCTTATCGACAGCACGAACAGTGACATCGATAGCCTCGTTGGCTTTGGCAGTAGTGGGAGCAATAATCTCAAATCCTACTATCGGACCAGCCGCGAATACTGACTGGAGTGGAGCAACAATGGCTGATATAAGAAGAGCCACGAGAGAAGCAGAGATAATCTTTTTCATGAGAAAAAAGTTATAATAAAACTCGCAAGATATGTAAGAATCCTATAGCGAGCAAGTAAAGTTCCCGTGTATTCTATGAATCTTCGAGATTTATGCAAATAAAATCATGGTGTTTTTCATGATTTGGAAGCGGTTTCTGACTTGTCAAAATAATCTGATGTGTTCTAAGAGAGTTTAGAAATACCTCAGAATTTCTCTCATCAAGTTCTGCGAATATATCATCGATGAGGAGAATAACAGGGATATCAAGTATTTTCTCTATAAATGAAGCCTCTATCATCTTGTACCCAAGAAGCAACATCTTCATCTCTCAACGAGAGAGATAGGTCTCCGCTGGGATACTCGACTCAGGTGTACTATTTTGAGTATCTTGATATTGCAGTATGGAAAATCCCCAATCATCTCTGTGTGGACCAATATGTGTATGTCCAGAGAGGATGTCTCGTTCCCGTCGTTCACGAAGATATGAGAGTATAACCACACTATCTGAATCCCCCACAAGTCCGGACTCAATTCTATAGGCATCAACACTGGATGTATAGGAAAAAATAATTGGATATTTTGAGAAAAAGGCTGGATGTTCACTGAGTGAGACCTCGATGTATGAAATATACTTTGTTCGATAGAGAAGATATGTCTCTGCGAGTTCTGAGAATTTTTTATCCCAAAAATCCAGCATATCTCGGGATGCCTCTCATTCTCTGATCTTTTTGAGGAGGGCATTACGCTCTCGCATGACGAGTTCGTAGTCTTTTTTGACTCGAGCAAACTGCTCATACGTACGAGCAAGAGTGAGATCCATCGTATCACGTCGCATGAGTGGAGCAAAGTAGAGAAGATTCATATCGAATGGCGATATATACACCGTTCTCCATGGAAGTGCCGTCATGTATTTTGGGCGAGTTGTCTTGGTTCCCTGGAGGGAAAAAAACTCACGCTTGTCATCATGATAGAGACGATATGATCTCTCGAGTCAATCATGCTCAAAAAATCCCTCAAAAAGAGTACCTACACTGAGGGAAGAATTCCCATAGAGTGGACGAGATCCGGACAAGAGGTGTATAGCATCGAGTACATGGGTCTTGCCAGAACCATTGGCTCACTGAATATATGTATGCTGTCAGAGAGTGAGTGTGAGCAAATCAATTCATCGAAAAGATGTCACATGAATGCGTGTGAGCATATTATTCTCAGGCAATAATACCTCCGAGAACTATCTGGTGTGCGGCTTTTTTCTGTGGGGAACATGCGAGAAGTGCATCTGCGATTCCTGCATCACGAGCTACATCCTCACGGAGTACGAGCGTATTTTTTCCGCTTCTCGTCACACTCTCTACGTGAGTTGTATCAGTTTTTGCAAGTGAATCAAAAGAATCCAAAACACTATCAACAGAGAGGTCTTCTCGAGAGCGAAGAGACGTGAGTTTGCCAAGGCGGAGAATTTGTTCTTGTGTGAGAGACATTTTTTTATATAATGATGGGCATACTCTATCCAAATTATGTCAAAAATCAAGGATATTCAAGCAAGACTCCTAAAAGATCCACGAGAATATAGTGGATTTACTTTTTTGGTTGCACAGAGAGCTTTTCTCTTGGTCGTGACACTGTATTTTATGTCACTTCTGGGAACTGTTGGTGGTTTTTATACTTCGTTCTTATCGCTCAAGACATTGAGTGCCATAGCATTCCACACCTATTCACTCGCTATACTCACGGCAATATGGTTTAGCTTTGCATGGTCAGAATATATGGTCTATATCTATACACCGAACAAGAGATGGATATCATTCGCTGTTCTTGGGGTTACGAGTATCATATGAATTTTTGGTCTCTATATACATATTTCTCCTACATTTCTCTAGTCTATGCGTATTCGTCATATCATCTTTCTTCTCTCAGTAGTTTTTATATCTGGGTGTACCCTCCCTGGAACCCAATCCGAATGATCATCCGAAGAATGAGTCACACTCTATAGTGGTTCTGGATTCGAGATGAACCTCCCACAGTGATGGGTGACAGAGACAACCAAAAGCCTACCAACACCCAAGAAATGAACACTCCTTCTCACTGCTGCATCCCCTGATGTGCGGTATGGTTTTTCGAATAATATCATCATAATGCGAGATGCCCTTGAGACACCAATGACATCCAAAAAGTACAGCGAGATGAATCAGATTCAGACAACGAGAAACTATCTCGAATACACAAAAATCTCAGATGAATCAATTCTCTTTTCTGATGACGATGAATGACGAGTATATATATTCGAGGCGCGCTACAATACAACAACGTCTCGACAAAAATTCATCCAAACAGCGAAAGTCTGCGGAACAGATGTATACATGATTCATGCAGCAATTGCCCTCGATAAGAATACTGACAATTATGTCAGCCTCTTTAAGAGCTTTGCTTGCGAATAGTATCAACTCCGCGGGTAAAGTCAGGAAAATATGGCGCCTCTATTTTGAGGCGTTTTTTTGTGATAGGATGAATGAACTCAAGAGAATATGCATGGAGCATCTGACGAGATATGCCAACATTTCTCTCGAAAAAAGAGTTTATTTTTTTGTTCCCATATGCCTTGTCTCATAGAATAGGAGAACCAATATGAGCGAGATGGACGCGTATCTGATGCGTTCGTCCTGTCTCTATACGACACTCAAGGAGCGATATATGTGGCACTCATTCGGTGGCAGTAACTCGAGATTGATGCTGTATAACCCTATAATGCGTCACGGCACTCTGTCATGTTGCATCGACACGAACCTTGGCTTCTCATCGAGCATTTTCTATGCGTAGAAGCTTTTCTCGTATAGTGCCTGTATTCTCGGCCGGAAATCCTACAACGAGCGCATGATATACCTTTTCGATACTATGCGATTGCAGGTCAGAGAGGAGCGCTTCAAGGGTTGGTTTTTCCTTGGCAATGAGTATACAGCCACTTGTATCCCGGTCGATGCGGTGTACCAATGCTGGACGAAAAGTCAGACTATCATGTCACCCCCTGAGATAATCCTGAACCTGATCTATGAGGTTGGATTCCGTGGTTTTGTGGTCTCATGCATGTACATTGATTCATGCAGGCTTGTTGATGACCATGAGATACTCATCTTCATAGAGAATAGAGAGAGCCATAGGAGTAGCATCTCTCATTCAGTTTTTGCTAGGATTCTCCACTCGAGAATTATCAGGTGTACTTCAACCATTTTTTGCTTGCATAGCATGAATCTCCTCATCACTCATCCAGAGAGTGAGCTCATCTCAGAGTTCGAGCTTGTAGGATTGATCCTTTTTTTTGCCATTTATCTTGATCTTGCCAGTACGCAAGAGTCTATATATAGCACCGAGCGCAATATTCGGGAAGAATTTTTTGCAAAATCGGTCGATACGCTGTCCCGCATCGGATGAATGTTCTATTAGGATTTTTTGCATAGGTATCTCTATTGGAGAACAGCAAAGTCGAGCGCTGTATTAGTAGTAATCTGTGGAATATTGATAACCTGTGTCCGCTGAAAACCATAGGAGTATGCAGTGGCATCGAGTGTCATAAATTGTGATGGAATATTTGTTCATCAGAAATTAATTCTATACTCGAGAAAAGGGAGAATACGACCATCCGGTGTTCCTCATGTTGTGAGAGATGTCTCTACCGGCCGTATCATCGAGAGTTTGAGCGTACAAACATATCAGGCACATCGTGCTCCACCAGTATCGAGGTATTGCGAGGTAGTATAAAATGTTGTAAGTGTCACATTGGATCCACTGTTGGTAATACCACTGAAACTCGAGAATCTATTGGTAGAAGTATTGATATCTGCTCACTGAAATATCTGGGTCTCTCAACTCGCATAGAGCGAAGCGCCAGAGTAACCAAGTGTCCAGAGTATAATACCAGAACTAGTGAGCGTATTAGCAACACCAGTTCCAGCGGTTGTATCGATAGACGGGACCCTGAATTCAAAATATACATTACTCCAGTTGATTCCATTCGGTATAACTATCTGTACGGGCTGACCAAGGGCAATGATATTATAATCTCTATCATATGGACTGTTTCATCGTCATGCCATAGGCATAGTATCTCCACCTGTAAACACAGTAAGTGTCCGTCCTGTATAGGTGTATATTTCGCTGATTGGTACGATATTCCAGGGGGTACGCTTATTGACACTAGTGTCCATCAATTGTTCTTCGATGATTCATGCTCATTGATAATAGGCAGCGTTGGATGCCTCTATTCCCTCAACTGTCTGTGACGATCACCATATACGCTCCAAAAATACTGTCGTCACAGCAGTAATGAGTATCAGTATAATCAGACTAATAAGAAGTGCTGAACCACGGGATGTTCCTCTGTAGAATAGCATAATTAGACTTCTGGTTTAGTAGTAATAATCTTTTCCTCAAAATATGAAGCAAGGATCTGGATACCAACATGTTCACCACTCGCGAAGAAAAGTCCCGTACCAACGGAAGCATTGAGGAGGATATATTTTTCTTGTTCTGTGAGCTTGAATATATCCTGGAGCACATCTATAGAGGCTGGGGATTGCTTGAGGAGGAGCTGTATAGATGAGTTGGTTACAATCGCCTTCCCATATGATGACCCCATAAAATCCTCAACATCCTGTGTGATTGTTGTCACTCAGAGTCAATACTTACGGGCACGCTTCACGAGACCGAAGAGAAAACGGGCAGAATCCTCATACTGCATGATATTCCATGCTTCATCGACTACGAGCATTCTTTTTTTCTCACTGGATCTCGCTACATTCCAGACATAGTTGAGGAGGATATACATGGCGATAGGACGAAGTATCTCATCGAGATCTCGGACTGAGAATACGACGAGTCCTCATTTGAGATTCACATTTGTTGGTTCTGAGAATACACCGGCAAATACTCAGAATACGTATTTTTCGAGACGCTCAGTGAGTCATCTCGCCCCATCCATAGTGTCGAGAACAGAGTGGAGATCCTTCATGAGTGGCATTTCTTTTCATTCCGCACTATCATCTTCCATCGTGATACCCTTGAGTGAGTATGTGGTGATGAGGGCTTTTTCTAGTATTGCTTCCTCTGTCGGAGTGATCTCTCAGAGCATGAGACGAACGAGCCCTATCATGTTCACGATAGCAGTTCTGAGAAGGTCTCCAGGATGCGATTCTGTATCCTTGAGTCAGCGTGGGAGATCGAATGGATTGATTTTTTCCTTGGAATTCAGACTGATATTGAGATATGTTCAGCCGACAGTGTCTACGAGTGCTCGGTATTCATTTTCTGGATCGAGGACAATTACATCAGTTCACATCATGAGAGAACGAAGTATCTCGAGCTTCACGGCGAATGATTTTCCTCAACCAGACTTCGCAAAAACACACATATTCGCATTTTCTGATGAGAACCTATCAAAAATAATAAGGGAATTGTTGTGTGTATTGATTCCATAAAATATCCCATCATCCTGCGAGAGAGAGTTGGAAGTGAATGGAAATGTTGTGGAAAGTCCCTTGGTAGAGATATTACGGAAGACATTGACCTCATCACGAGCGAATGGTCCTGTAGCGATAAATCCTTGCTCGGCGCGCAGATATGCTTGCTTGGTGAGGATATTGCGTCCAGCGAGCATCACATCGAGCTGATTGGATATTTTCTTCATCTCTTCTTCACTCTCAGCATAGGTAGTAATATAGAGAGCGAGATGAAAATACTTCTCCTGTCCACGAGTCAGTGCCACCTGGAGCTCCTCAACATCCTGTATCTGTGCATCCAGATGCGGATCTCATATAAGTCACTTATCTCGATTGATTGCAACCTGAGAACGCAACTGTGTGAGACGCTTACGGAGGAACTTCATCACTCGAGCAGAGTCAACCGGATAGACAAACATTGATATATCGAACTTGATATCCCAGTTAATGAGTGGAGAGAGCCAGTTTCACTCCAGCACATCCGGATACGCATAAGTGAAAATAGTACGAATATACGTATCACCTATCTGGAGTTTTGTAGCATCGATTCTCATCATTGCTGGAGCAATCATGTCTTTGACACTCGCGAGAGCTTCTTTGTATTCATCTTCTGTTTGTTTGAGTTCGAGTGCTTCTTCTTTTGTGAGTTTTTTGTCTGGATCTTCGGGGGACACTATTTCTTTTTTTGATGTGTCGACTATTGGCGAAGGTGTCGATATATTTGTCGATGGAACTTGTATTTTTGGCACAACAGACAATACAGGAGCCTCGAGTCATTCGACGTCTCCTGTGAGATTTTTGTATATGAGTTCATTGATGGATGGAATTGCTTGTGTTTGAGTCGGGGACATGCAGAGAAAAGATTATGTATATTAGAGTTCTGGAGCCTTGCGTCACCAATTCCATTCGGTCACATGAGCAAAATCAATAGCATCAGGAATAGTACTGGTTGTTGTTCCTGGATTGCTGCCAGGGAGATAACGCGCAACTATGAGAGTAATATCATCATACTGCTTGTATTTGTATCCCATGAATGCAGAGAGGTCGATAGTAATCTGTTGGAATATCGTTGTTGCATCACGTTTGCCACACTTCATGATAGACTCTACGATGCGATCTACACCGAAGAGCATTCAGTTAGGTTCTGATCGATAATGTGCTTCTGTGATACCATCTGTATAGAGAACTATGACGTCCTCTGGGTCGAACGCTATCTGTTGTTCCTTGAGTATTTTAGAGGAATCCTTTACCATACCAAGAGCTACACCACCAGTTTTTACTTTATAGACTTGTTGTTCCTTGGCCTTGTATACGAGGATAAATTCATGACCAGCACCAGTATAATACATAGCCTTATGTTGAGCATCCCATCTGAGCATCACACAGCTCATCATCATATTTTGTTTGACACGAGGCTTGAGAATACGGTTAGTATTAGCGAGAATCGTGGCACCATTGAGTTCGCCGAGAGAGAGTGCAGAGATAAGGGCATTTACCGTCATCATAACAAATCCAGATGGCACACCATGTCCTGTAACGTCTCAGACGTATATATAGTAGTTTCTATCTTTTCACTCGATGATATCGTAGCTATCTCCACCTACTTCGGTTGCGGGAGTTGTCGCCATTGCAATCTCGAGATTTGGAACAATAACTGTCTCTTTATCGAGGATATGTTTCTGGATTTCAGATGCGATCTCCACCTCTGATCGGAGTTTACGACCATCACGGAGTTCATCCTTAAAAACCTTCAAAATCTGTAAGCTCTTCGTAAAAAATGCAATGAGTTGATTCATTCATTTTGAGAGAGTGTCTGGCTCTACCGTGATAGAATCCTTGGATCCAGTCATGAACTTGGCAATCTCTTGGTTCAGGAGCTGAACAGGACCAATATATGACTTGTAGATGATAAAATAGAGTATCGGAAGCTGTCAGACAACTATCATCGCCACCATCATCGTACTCGACTCTGCGAAGTCACTCAAAAACCCAACCCCAGCAACCCCGAGGAGGAGAAGAGTATCCACTATTACAAGGATAACAACGACGATGTTGAGGATAATGTGGAGCATAAAATCTATTTACAAAGTACGTATTTACGTTCAGCTAATCTGTCATCACGTCTCTTCATCTCGGATAATTCACATACGTGCTTCGATTTCCATATCGACATATTCTTTTTTTCGACCGTACATTTTTCGTGAATATTCCTTTATAATATTTGCTACCTCTGTATTTTTGTAGGTATTGTCCCAGAGGGTTTTCATATCAAATGGTCTGGTTGTAGCATTATCGATATTGAGTTTACAGTAAGTCGTAAAATTTGCAATTCCAATTATATCCTGTTGTGAGAGGAGTGGAGCATATTCTTTTTCGAGATATTCGGCATCCTCGGCACCCACCTTGAACGACATGATGGTTCCCGCATTTCCGAATACTGCATCCTTGATCGATGGTTTTCCTCACTTGCCTTGTTTGTCACCTGTACCACCTATCTGCGCGATGAACTGGTGCGCCATGATGAGCGCGAGGCGGTATTTACGGGCTTCGGAGAGTATCTCGCCGAATGTGTCTGTTGCGAAGTTCTGGAACTCATCCACATAGAGGAAAAAATCCTTGCGTTTTTCTTCTGGAGTATCTGCACGTGACATGGCTGCCATATTGATCTTGGATACCATGATGAGACCGAGGAGTTGCGCGTTGAGATCTCCGATTCGTCATTTTGAGAGATTTACCATGAGAACTTTTTGTTCATCCATCACCTGTCTGAGGTTGAACGCAGACTTGGTCTGACCGATGATATTGCGCATCGTCGTGTTGGTGATAAAAGGACCAAACTTTGCTGAGAAGAATGGAATCATCTCTTGTTTTTCACGATCTCCCGTCTGGGCATATTCATGCTCCCAGAAGGCTTTTACCATCACGTTTTTGATTTTTGACGTCTTGTACTTCATGAACGCTTCATCGGTAAAGAGTCTTGGAACATCGATAAGTGTTCCACCCTCTTCCTCATCATCCATGAGCGTGAGACACCCATTGCGGAAGTAGTGCTGGATACGCGGGCCAAATATCTCATCACCATACATCTTAATAAATATAGATGTGGCATCGAGTGCGGCGCGGTCTTTTTCGATACTCCTGAGTGATGGATCAGTCGCGATGATATCGAGCATGTTGAGTCCCATAGGGCGCTCGTAGTCTGCAGGATCAAATACGATCATATCCTTGGCACGCTCCTTGGGTGTGAACGATATGATATCCTCGACGAGGTCACCATGTGGGTCGATAACCGCAAGCCCATCGCCATTCCAGAGATCCTGACGTGCAACATATCCGATAAATACTGACTTACCTCAACCAGATTTACCAATGATATAGTGATGACGTCCTCGATCTTTTTTGTTAAAATAAATTGGTGTCTTCTGATTGCGATATTCATTCCAACCGAGGAGAACAGCGTCCTTGTAGAGTGGGAATCATTGGAGACTACGCTGACTATCAATCTGTATTGGCGTCTTTCCTGCATCGATTGGCTTTCCTATATTTTCACCCTCGAGAGAGACGGCAACACTTGTGCCATCGAGGAGAACGAGGTTTTTATTCTCATCACGTTTGAGGTTTTTATTCTTGTCGACCGCAAGGAGTGATCCATCCTCCGTATAGATATTACCATTCTTGTCGCGCTTGTAGTCCTTGAGGATAAGTGGATCTTTTGGAAACTTGAGATTCGGAGGAGTTGGGAGCATCTTGTAGTCGAGCCACGATATAATCGGTGACTTGTTGTAGTTGATGTCAGGAAAATGATACATTGTCGTGAGTTCATCCGTCGAGAAGCAACTAATATTCTGAAATATTCCTACGAGACGGAACTTGTACGCAAAGTACCGAAGTGGCGTGAAGAGAAACCTGAGAGTGTCTTCCACCATCTGAGGATTGTCGAGTTGATTATTGTACTCATCGGTAAATATATTGGTCGCGGACACGAGTGTCGAGAGTGCGTTTTTCGCTGAGAGACTCGTATCTGACGCAACGAGGATACGGATAGAGCCCTCGAATCCTGGTTGACCTGCTGATTCTCCCACCATCTTGTGTGCCTCTGTCTCGGCTTGGTTAAATATCTTATATGCATCACCCGTTGATGCTCCTGGCGCAGTACTTGCTGATTCTTCATTTTTGACAAAACGATAGAGGATCCATGAGAGTGGTGCGGTTATCACCTTAAAGACAGTTCCGAGTACTCCGAACTTCATTCATTTTTTATACTCACCCTTGGCAACGAGTCATGCGGCTTTTTTCGCCTTTTTGTTCCAGCTATGGGAAAGTGGCTTGAGGACAAACTGTATGCTCGCTACGTCTGTTTTTTTGAGAGAACCAAAGTTGTTGGTAAAAGACGAAAGTGGATCATCTTCAAAATACTTGTATGTCTTGATAGGGTAGATATCGTCACTCCTCTTAGAAACTGAAGCAGCCTGGAGAGTATAGCCTACTGGTTTGATCTCGGGCATATCTTTTCTCTGGATAATCTTGACCTCTGCATCTGGATAGTTCGATGTTATCTGTTGTATGACGAGTGTTGCATGTTCCTTGTACCCCACAACATAGAAGTGTACGAGTCCATCATGGAAAAAGAGTTCGAGCGATACCTTGGCATGATGGAAGATAAAATTCATAATCGTATCCCATGCACTCGACTGAGTGAGATTGTGGATGGACTTGTAGAACACGGTCATGATACCCATTTTCTCCTTGAAGTCTTTTTTTGTCTCTCGTTCCTTGTCGAGCTTGGAGTCTGCACGCGGAAGAGTGATACGCATATAGACGAGTCTGTCTGCCATGAGTACTTCATACGCGAGACGGATGATGCGTATAGCAATCCAGACAATGAGGACGAATAAAACAATGTTGAGAAAATTCTCTACCACAAAAACAATACCATCCCAGAGAGTAGACCAGAATCCGTCGGTTCACTGTTCCTCACGGGTAGCTGTTCTGAGAGAGATAGCATTCGCTGTGGGTACAAAAAATGTAAGTGTCATCGCAAAAGCGATATATATCCATTGCATCATATTCTAGAAGTGTATCAGAATAGAATGCTTTTACAAAATATTGAGAATGATTTTCACTTTACAGACTCTGGAAAAGTGGTGGAAAAAGTATTTCAAACAAAAATTCTCAAAAAAATTGTACTTTTTATTTTTTCTTCTATCATTTTAGGGATTAAATATTTTTTATGCAAAAACTCTTCTCTGCATCTATCTATGGAATATCAGGGCAACTCGTAGAGGTCGAAGTCGATGTTGTGACTGGTATGGGACAATTCACCGTTGTCGGTCTCGGCGATGCTGCTATACAGGAATCACGAGAGCGTGTACGCAGTGCGCTCAAGAACTCTGGCTATAGTTTTCCTGGTGGTGCACGTATCACGGCAAACCTTGCGCCAGCAGATCTCCGCAAGAAGTGACCTATCTATGACCTCCCGATTGCGCTCGGCATCCTCGGGAAGGAAGTAGAGTTCAATTCGGATATTATCAAAAACTCCCTATTTCTCTGAGAACTCGCGCTCGATGGGATAGTGAGACCAATACAATGAGCCCTGCCAGCGACGATACTCGCACGAGAACTTGGGATGAAGTATATATTTCTCCCACGGGACAATACACCTGAGGCATCTGTAATTCCAGACATAGAGGTGATAGCACTCGATACACTCTCAGATGCTGTCGATATACTCACTGGAGAAAAACCAATCCCACCATGAGTAAAACGTACAGTTATAGAATCACAAATACACATATGATGAGTGGACTTTGCGCACATCATCGGTCAAGAACACGCAAAAAGAGCACTTCTCATTGCAGCAGCAGGAGGGCACAATATCCTCCTCGAGTGACCTCCAGGAAGTGGTAAAACCATGCTCGCCAAGGCTCTCGCCTCCATACTCCCCGATATGGAACTCGAGGAAAAAATCGAGATATCCAAGATATACTCTGTAGCAGGGCTCCTCACCAAGGATAATCCTCTCATAGAGAATCGACCATTCCGCACGATACACCATACAGCGAGTGAGGCTGCCATCATCGGTGGAGGACGAGATTCCAGACCGGGTGAGATATCACTCGCGCACAAGTGAGTACTATTTCTCGATGAGTTCCTCGAATTCTCGAAGTCTCTCCTCGAGACACTTCGCCAACCACTCGAAGATGGCGAGATAACCATCAATCGAGTCAATCAGTCTTGTCGATATCCTGCTCGTTTTTCTCTCGTATGAGCCATGAATCCCTGTCCATGTGGGTATATGTGAGACTCTGAAAAATCCTGCATCTGTAGTCCAGTCGCAATAGAGCGCTATCGATCCAGACTCTCATGACCTATCCTCGACAGAGTCGACATCTATATCAGAGTCCCTCGCGTCAAAACTGGCGAACTTGGCGAAAAACGCTCAGGGAAAACAAGCGCAGAACTCAAGCACATCGTCCGCAATGCGAAGCAGATGCAACAAGAACGATTCTCCTGAAAAAATATCCACTCCAATGGAGAAATGTCGAATATTGATATAGAAAAACTCGGAAATATCAGCGAAGAGGCTATCAATATCGCCATATCTTCGACAGAAAAACTCAAGCTCTCAACCCGCGTCTATTATAGAATACTCCGTGTAGCTCGGACTATCGCAGATATCGATAGTTCGCCAACTGTCGAAGTTCGACATATACTCGAGGCACTCTCCTACAGATGAAGCTAGTTCCAAAAAAGGTTTCTGTTTTTTGCTTCTTTTTTGGATGAACTTTTAGAATCTATCAGCGAGATTTTCGTAAAAAATACAATGTATCTGAATTTTGTATTTTTAGAAAATGAGCTGTTATCAGATTCAAAAGTGAATCCAGGGAAAGAAGAACCTTTTGTTACTTTTCAGTTATGAAAAGTAAGGAACAAGAAATACTGAATTGCTAGATACCTTGCGAGTGACAGATACAAAAAAACATAAAAACATCTATTACCATTATCTATGTTTCTCACCATCAATCCCCTCCTTCCACACATATCGTTCATCGTCACTGATGGCGTATCTATTGTCGAGCAGTCATTACTAGAAAAGAATCTCGACAATGCTTCGACATTTCCTCGACACTTGGTCGACATCATCGACAGGTATGATATATCCGAGATATGGTGCGTCGTAGGGCCATGAGCATTTACCCTCATGCGCATAGTGACACTCTCAGTCAATGCAGTCTGACTCGCACGATGAATACCCCTGAAGTGAGTACATTTTTTTAATATACTCGGAAATACTCATACACCTATCCTCGAGGCGAATGCACGCGAATACATCATCCGAGAAGATGAATCTGACAGTCTCATCGCCAAGTCAGAACTCCCACCATGAAGCTATATAGGCATCGTCGAGACAAAAGATTTTACAGAAGACAAAACTTTTGTAGAATACAGAGAGGATATCTCAGAGATTGTCCGAGTATTCTGAGATACAGAACCCACGAAAACACTTGTTCCTATTTACTTCAAGGCACCCCACATCACATGCTCAAACAAGAAAACATCTCCCTCCTCCGAGACAACGAGCGCCTCATAATGACGCTTCATAGACACTGGATTATCCTCATATTCCATTTTCTCTATATTTTTATCCTCGTCATCACCTCTATTGCACTACTAGCATTCAGGTCAGACATCATGGAGCTCACAGGCGAGGCAATCTACTGGTGAGTAATGTCGATATTCTGGATCGTGGGTCTCACATTTATCCTCCTCGACTGGATGAACGATGAACTCGATCTCTTTATCATCACAGATACACGAATCATCGGTATCGATCAGGTCTCTGCACTCACACGGAGTGTCAGCGAATGTTCTCTCGATAGAGTCCAGGAGGTCAATGCTCAGACATCCGGAATACTGGAGACAATATTCGGATTCGGAGATGTGCATATCCGTACAGCGAGTGAGACATCCAACATGGTGATACGATACGCACCAGATCCGATAGAAAATGCTCGTCGCATCAACAACGTCATCAGTGAATACCGCAATGGAAAAACCCAGACAACAGTATCCGAGCCCACAAAAGAAACACTATAACTGAAAATCCTCTTGCAAAATAGAGGGTTTTTCATATTATGAGAATAATTCTCATTAAAGATGAGCTTTACTTGCTTTGGTTTTTGCTTCTTTTTTGGATGTGCTCCGCTTTTGTCATCCTGACGAAGGAAGGATCTGCTTCTGAAAAATACAGATTCCTCCGTTTTCGGAATGACAAACCAAAGTAACAAGAAACACTGGATTGTTTCGCCGTTCTGCAACGGGGCAGGATCAAGCCTCGCGAGTGACAGACTCAAATCCACAGTTATTCCCTTTTAACTATTACTTATTACCTCTTCTTATGTACGACGTTATCATCATCGGCGCTGGTTCTGCAGGACTTCCTGCAGGTATGTATGCAAGCCGCTACAAGCTGTCCAATCTCATCATCGGCGAGATGCCAGGTGGCGCACTCGCAACCTCTCACTGTGTCGAGAACTATCCAGGAACACTCTCCGCTCCAGGTGGCGACATCATGCGGAACTTCATGGAGCATGCCAAAGTGGCAGGATCTGAGATCCTCCAAGACCGTGTCGAAGAAGTGTCGAAAATTGGCGAAAATCGCTTCTCTGTCCATACTATGGGTGGAAAAGTATTTGAATCCAAGCGAATCATCCTCGCGACAGGCAACGAATACAAGATGCTCGGCGTTCCAGGAGAAAAGGAATTCTACGGACAATGAGTCTCATACTGTGCTACCTGTGATGGCAACTTCTATAAGTGACTCACAGTCGCAGTCATCGGCGCAGGTAACACTGCTATCACTGAGGCTCTCTACCTCGCAGAAATCTGTAAAGAGGTACATATCCTCGTCCGCTCTGATCGTATCCGCGCTGAGGATATCTGGGTGGAGAAGGCGAAGGCCGCTCAGAATATCGTCATTCACATGAATACTCAGGCGAAGGAAGTCATCGGAAGCATGATGGGAGTAACAGGACTACGTTTACAAGATGACTCAATACTACCTCTCGATGGAGTATTCGTCGCCATTGGCTCGACACCATTCACTCGGATTGTCGACAGCCTCTCTCCTGACAAGGATGCAGATGGTACACTCATCGTCGACAAACGCCAAGAGACAAGTGTCAAAGGATTATACGCCGCTGGCGATGTGACAACCAACTCGAACAAGTTCCGCCAGACAATCATGTCAGCCGCTGAGGGATGTCTCGCAGCGAATAGTGTACATGAGGATATACTCAGATTAGGACATTAAGAAAAGAGGCTCTTGCCTCTTTTTTGCTTTTTTATATACTCTGTCAGTTATTTTCAACTATTTTCCTATGTGACGTTGACCTACCGTAGCCGCCCAAAAAGATAAAAATGCCAAAGCAAAAGCAAAAGTATTCACCATACATGCCAAACTCATCGCCCTCGCAGCTGAGAAATGAGCCGATGTGAATCTCAATACGGCTCTCGCGGATGCTATCCACACAGCCAAGAAGGATGGAGTAACAGCTGATGTCATCGACAGGGCAGTGAAGCGTGGTGCAGGACTCGATAAGGAATCAGCCAAGATCGAAGAGATATTTTATGAGGGGTATGCTCCAGGAGGAACTGCCATCATCGTGCGTGCCCTCACTGACAATCGCAATCGTACAGCACCGAATATGCGTCATATATTCTCTGCTTTTGGTGGAAATATGGGGGAGACTGGGTCTGTGTCGAACTTCGCCTTCGACTATGTGGGTCTCATTACACTCGAGATGCCTACTGATATGGATGCATTCGAGATGGCGATACTCGACACGGATGCGCAGGACTATGGAGTAGAAGATGGACAGATGGTCGTCAAGACCGACAAGCACAGCTTCCTCAGTGTGAAGGCAGGACTCGAGAAGGCTGGATATACTATCGTATCGAGCACGCTCGGATACAGCGCGAAGAACTATACAGAAGTGACTGACTTCGACAATGCTCTGAAGATATACAAGATGCTCGAAGAGTTCGACGCTGACGAAGATGTCGAAAATGTCTGGAATACAGCCGATATCTCTGATACTCTCTGGGCAGAGGTCGAAACATTCGTCGAGAGTAAAAAATTCCGAACATAATTCTCTTGTATTTTTGCAACTATAGTCTATAATTGGTGCGTATTAATTTTCACTTATGGCAGATACTCAGACTCAAGATGGAACACAGGGAACGAACCCACCTATTCCACCACAGGACATGGGCGGAGCTCCTGTCCCACCACCTCCACCACCACGACCGAAGACATCGAACGATGATATATTTCAGCGTTTTCTCGTACACCCACTCACCACATTCGATGAGAAGTCATTCATGGATCTCCTCGAACACTCACTCTCACTCTCGACATTCGAGAAGAAGCGTGTAGTGGATGCTATCCCGACGCTCTCTCAGTTCCAGGTAGATGAACTGGTAAAGGTATTCGAGGATGAGCGCGTCGAGTTCCGCAAGCTCATGCCAACAGAAGGTGAGATCATCAAGGGTCTCGTCGTGAAGGCACAGAACGAGTGGGAACAACTCAAGGATATCTACATCGAAGAAGAAAAGGCGAATGCCAAAGCCAATGAAGATGCAAAAAAAGCAGAAGAACTCAAGAAAACTCTTGGAATCTAGAAAACAATCGACTTTCGGGTCGATTTTTTTGTGTTTTTGGATACAATATACGCATTCTAGAACAACTTGTCTTGTCCTCAGAATTTACCTTTTGTCATCCTGACGAAGGAAGGATCTGCTCCTGAAAAAATAGTACAGATTCCTCCCATCGTCGGAATGACAAAAAAGAAATATTCTACCCTCTATCTCCTACTTCCTATCTCCTACATCGACATCATCCCATCCGAGCACTCGATAGGCATCCACCCTCTGACATATAGTATTCCAGAGGGTTTTGATAGTAATATAGTACCTGGATGCATCGTCGAGATACCCGTGAGGAACGACACAGAATATGGTATTGTTGTCGGATTCCGTGAGAGTGCACCAGAGAATATGGAAGTGAGAGATATCGTATGAGTTATCACGGAACGAGAGATACTCGCACCATATCAGATAGCACTCATACTCGAGATATCAGCAAAGTATCTGATACCGATACATCGGGTACTCTGATTTTTCCTCTCCAAGTGAGTGATGAGGCGTCTCGGGAAGAAGAATTTTGAACAACTGACTGCTCAATCATATTACGACTCCACCACCTCACCATCCCGCCATATTACTATCCTCCGAGATTCTATCATAACAGGAGATATACTCTCCAGGCACATAACAGGAGATACTGTCGTCATCTGCCCGGACGATATCATGCTCTACCGACTCCAACAGGAGCTCTCCGAGTGACCAGACATACTCTATCTCCCAAGTGAATCCACCGAGACAAAAAAAGCTCAGGCATGGATCGATATCCGAAATAAGAAATATAGCATAATAGTTTGAAATCGGAAGATTCTCTACTATAATCTCGGTGCATATTCAAAAATCCTCTATCTCGAGGATGCATTTGGGAGAGAATATTTTCACTACCCTATCCGTATAGAATATATCGACATCTTCGACATGATCGACAAACAGTGTCGATTCTGACTCGAGATACTCTCGAGTGTTCCACGACTCGCAACTATGCACAGATTCCGCCACTTCGACACACACTATGAATAATTCATTCGACATCTACCTGAGGAACCTCATCCGATACTTCACCCGACTCGATAGAATCGGGCGAGTTTGGTATATTCTCATCGGATATGTCGCTGTCATGCTCGTCACTGTTTTTGGATATACCGTATTGGAGCATGATTATTACAAGGCTGTTGCCGACAAGCAACAGAAAAAGATAGACCGCAATCCAGTCTCTCGTGGTACTATAGCATCATCAAACGAGACACTCTGAGGAGTACTCGCTGTATCAACCAATCTCGGAACACTCGCCATCGACCCGAGCCGCTCAGGATCACTCGATAATCTAAAAGTATTCCTCGCTGATGTGATATACTCGGAGTTCTGCTCGAGAGACAGTGAAACCTGTGTGTCGAACATGTCGACATACCTGAGACAAGACCTCTCAGGAGAAAAGGATCTCACCGAAACTAAACTCAAAAAACTCATACAAGAATACCTCGCACAGAGAATAGCAGAACCGATAACGAGCGTCCACATACAGAGCAATCTCAACGAGGAAAAAATCCAAGATATCATCAGTCGAGGACATGAAGAGTTATTTTTTATCTCGAACAACCTCTATGTCAATCCAACCAAGGTACAGAATCCGGAGGTACTCGCAGCAGAACTCGGAACACTCCTCGAGATAGACACAGAGACCCTCAAGTCCAAGTTCAAAATCCGAGCCAAGCAACACCTCGAGATCATACGCAAGATGAGTATATGAACTCGAGATATGGTCAACAAGCGCGTCACCACAGAGAAGGCAGCAGTAAAAAATGGACAGATAGACGAATTCAATGCCATATACCCATTTATCAAAATAGAAGACAATCTCGTACGCTACTATCCAGAATGAAATACCCTCTCTCAGATAACAGGATTTGTCGATGGAGAATGACGTGGTCGATACGGAATAGAGGGATATTTTGAGGATGTACTTCAGATAGAGAGTCCGATACAGACAGTGATCAAGGATACAGCATGACGCCCAATACGTGACTATGTATCAGAGAATTCTCTCACGCTGAAGAGTGGTGTCGATGTAACCCTCACTATCGATAGAAATATCCAAAAAGAGCTCACTCGACAAGCAGAAGAAGCTCGAGAAAAGTATCAGGCCAATAGAGTGTCGATGATCGTCATGAATCCAAAAACTGGAGCAATCGTAGCCATGGTGAACTCGCCAACATATGACGCCAATGACTTCACTGATGTCTATGATATGGAGCTCGTGAGCTATGCGGTCTATCCCAATCCAGAAAAGGATCTTCTCGGATATCCACTCTATGTCATCGACACACAGAGCGGGTCATTCCTCGCCAATGTCGAAGGAAAACGCCTCAAGCTCAGATGAGCAACAGAAGACGAGATTCGCAATTATGCCATCATGAAATACAAGTTCAAAAATGGATTTGGCGATGGAAACTACAAGAACGATGTTCTCGCGTCCCTCTATGAACCAGGATCGGTATTCAAGGCATTTACCGTCGCCATCGGTATCGATACTGGCGAGATAAGCCCAGATGACACATACTTCGACAGAGGATATGTCGAACTCGATGTCGGTGGAAGTCGACCAATCAAGATAAAAAACTCAACCTCATACTGTCTCGGTCGCCACACATATCTGCATAGCCTGAACTGGTCATGCAATGTTGGTATGATCAATATAGTGGAGAAGATAGGACGATCACTCTTTGCGCAATATCTCGTGGATTTTGGGTTTAATAGCAAGACCAATATTACAACAGAATGAGAAGTATACGCACAAATTCCTCCATACGAAAAATGGCCACGTGCCCAGTTTTTTAACATGTCATTCGGACAATGAGTCTCTGTGACGATGCTCCAGATGGCAGCAGCATACTCAGTCCTCGCGAACGGTGGTATATATATGCAACCATACATCATAGAGTCCATGACTCATCCAGATGGCAAAAAAATCGAGACAGTCCCAACTCCTCTCAGACGTGTGATAAAAGAATCCACCTCAAAACAGATAACTGCCATGCTCGTAGACGGTGTACGTAATGGTTTTGCGAAGGATGGTTCTGTTCCAGGATATACACTCGCAGGAAAGACAGGAACATCACAGATTCCAGGAAAATGAGGATATGAACCCGGTGAGGAATGACGAACTATCACATCGTTTTGAGGATATGGTCCTGCCGTCAATCCAAAATTCGTCCTCATCGTGAGACTCGATAGGCCCCGTACATCTCAGTGGTCAGAGGCGACATCTTCACCAACATGGCAAAATGCTGCCCGCTATCTCCTCGAGTATTACAAGGTTCCTAAAAATAAATAAAAGTCCTAATTTTAGGACTTTTTCTTTTTCTCTCGGATGTCGATATATCGTCTCAGTGCCTTGGCCGTATAACTCTCTTCAACAGAGAGTATCTTGTCTCTCGGCCCAGCAAATACGAGATTACCACCACGATCGCCACCCTCAGGGCCTATATCGATGATAGCATCAGCATTGGCGATGATGTCGAGATTGTGTTCGATGACGAGGACACTATTGCCTTTCTCAACGAGCTTGTCGAGGATGTCGAGGAGTTTTTGCACATCGGAAAAGTGGAGTCCCGTAGTCGGCTCATCGAGTATGTAGAGAGTCTTCCCTGTCGATCTCTTGGCGAGATCGAACGCGAGCTTGATACGCTGAGATTCACCTCCTGAGAGTGTCGGAGCAGATTGTCCGAGTTTGATATATCCGAGTCAGACATCGAGGAGAACATCGAGTATACGCTTGATACGAGGAAAAGCTGAGAAAAATTCACTCGCATCTTCTATCGTCATATCGAGTACTTCTGCGATATTTTTTCACTTGAACTGTACCTGGAGAGTCTCTGTATTGTATCTTGTCCCCTGACATGCCTCACATTCGACATAGACATCCGGGAGAAAATGCATCTCTATCTTCTTGGTTCCACTTCACTCACATATCTCACAACGCCCACCACGAGTATTGAACGAGAATCTTCCAGGTCAGAATCCACGCTTCTGTGCATCGAGAGAAGCAGCAAATACCTCACGAATATAGGTAAATACACCAGTATAAGTGGCGATATTGGAATGTGGCGTCTTCCCTATTGGGGATTGATCGATGATAATTGCCTTGTCGATGTTCGACATACCATCGATTCTATCGTGTCGACCAACTGGGAGAGAACTCTTGTTGAAGTGATTGAGAAGAGCCTGAGAGAGTATATCCATGACAAGTGAGGACTTCCCCGATCCTGATACACCCGTAACCACTGTCATACATTCGAGAGGGATACGTACATTGATATTTTTGAGATTGTTCTCACTGGCATTATATATCTCGATGAATTCTTTTGGTTTCTTCGACATGGGGTGTCGACGTTCGACATTTTTCTTGCAGGCGAGATAGAGGGCAGTCTCAGTCTTGCTCGAGAGAAGATCATCGTATGTACCAGAGAATAATACTTCGCCACCATGTACGCCAGCACCAGGACCAATGTCGATGATATGATCACTCTCACGCATGATATCTTCGTCATGTTCGACAACCACCACGGTATTCCCGATTGTTGCAAGTCGCTTTAGATTGGCGATGAGCATATCGTTGTCACGTGGGTGGAGACCAATAGATGGCTCATCGAGCACATAGATAATACCCTCAAGACGCGTACCTATCTGTGTAGCGAGTCTGATACGCTGAGACTCACCTCCAGAGAGGGTGTTGGCACGACGAGAGAGTGTCACGTAGTCGAGTCATACTCCCGAGAGGAACTCGAGTCTTTCTCTGATATTTTTGAGAACTGGTTTTGCTATATATTCTTGTTCCTTCGTGAGAATGAGCTTTTCAAAAAAATATATTGATTCTTCGACAGACATCGACACAAGTTCGCCAATATTTTTTCCATGAATTCTGACAGCAAGATAGTCGCGCTTGAGTCTATACCCCTGACACGATCGACATACTTGTTCGGTGGCGAATGCCGATATTCTCTTAAAAAATGCATCCGTACTACTCTCAGCCTCCATGAATCTCCGTTCCAGATTCGGGATGAGTCATTCATATCGAGATCTATGTATTTTTCCTTCAGAACCCTTTGATACATAATTCATCTCAAAATAACCAGGAACACCGAAAAGAATTTTCTTCCTATCTTTTTCTGAGAGCTTTTTCCATGGAGTATTGATATCTATCTTTTCTGTTTTGCACACAGATTCGAGGAGGAGTGAGTAATATGGATGGTTCTGCCAGGGGAGGAGGCACCCTTCGGCGAGAGTGAGATTTTCACTCGTTACATCTTTTTCGAGGAATGTTGTCGACGAACCAAGTCCATGACAGACTTCACATGCACCATGATGCGAATTGAATGAAAAATGAGACAGATTGAGTTCCTCAAGGTGGTAGTCACAATGAGGACAGGACGCATGCGTGGAGAAGTGTGCAAAACTATCAGAACTATCCTCTCAGAGAAAATAAAGTGAAACATATCATGCTCATTTCTCCAGAGCAATACGGAGTGAGTCTGTGAGACGAACAGAGAATGTATCATCTTTTTTGAGCACAAGACGATCTACGACAACATACACCTTGTCCGTTACTATTACATCTTCGACATCGTCTGCCACTGAGTAGACAACTTCGCCAATCTGGTATCTGACAAATCCCATATCTGTTACTTCTGTCGATATTTGCTTGAGAGTTTTTTCCTGATTTTCTTTTGATTTGAGAGGAATCAGTATATGAAACTTCTGTCCTTCGCCATACTTCGACACAACTTCGACAATATCTTGTACACTCTGTCGAGCGAGGGATACATCAGGATGATTCGGACAATGTGGAGTCCCTATGCTAGCATAGAGAAGCCTGTAAAAATCATATATCTCTGTAATAGTTCCAACGGTTGAACGAGGATTGTTCGAAACGGTTTTCTGGTGAATGGCGATGGTTGGCGATAATCCACGAATCTCTCGGACTCGAGTGGCATCAGAGATATCTGAGATAATCATGCGAGCATAGGTCGAGAGTGACTCGAGATATCGCTTCTGTCACTCTGCGTAGAGCGTATCAAATGCAAATGAAGACTTTCCAGAACCAGAAACACCCGTCACAACAGTAAGGGTATTTTTAGGAATTAAGACGGATATATTTTTGAGATTATGTGTCTCTGCTCCGATGATTTCTATATTTTCTGACATAATTAGGATGAGATATTAGATGAGAGAAATACTCCGATGATATGGCAATAAGGATTGTGTAACTTGAAAACACGAGCACATTCATGAACCGTTGCCCCTGTCGAGATAACATCATCGATGAGGATGACTGTTTGGGGGATTATAACATTTGGATTTCTCATTGTAAACCGATTCTTTCTATTTTCAAGTCTTTTTTTACGAGAGAGGTGTGATTGTCTCTGGGAGAATAATGTCCCGAGAAACTGAACATACGGAATTCCCGTCTCTCGTGCAAGTCTCTTTGCAATATAGTCCATATGATCAAATCATCGTATTCCATATCGTGTCCAGTGCATCGGAACAGTTGATATAACTACTTCTCAGGAATTACTAGTATCTATCTCCGAGAGAAGACGCGCAAATATATCGACAAATATATCGACATATTCTCTGTGGGAATGATATTTATAGAGTTCCAAGGCCTTCTCGATATCATGGTACTCACATGCGACGAGAATCCTATCGAGATAAAAACCAGGAAAATCAACACGATAGTGCTCTATTCTGTCCTGTATATGTAAAGTCATTCTCTCGTGTATTGGTGATTCTTCGACAAATACATCGACAATAAATCGCCAAATCCTGTCGAAAATGTCGAAGATTATTTTCATGTCGACTGACCAAGAGATATGAGGTATTCTGAGAGAATCTTCACTCACCAACCAGTTCCCCCTTTGGGCATATATCACCATGTAGTCTCGCGGTATGCAGGACCGGCTATATCAAGGTGTGTGAGCTTGGCATCTCACTGAAAATACGAGAGAAAAGCCCCACCAATAGATGATCCAGCCTTTTCAGAACGTGCAACATTCTTAAGATCAGCTATATCTGCCTTAAGTGATTTTTTGAGTTTTTCATTTAGTGGGAGTCTCCAGAGTTTTTCATATGGGGTTTCATGGTTCATGAGTCCGCCAATCATCACCTCATCATCACCCATAATTCCTGCTATATCATGTCAGAGAGCATATATACATGCACCAGTGAGTGTCGCCATAGTGACAATATGTTGAGCCTTGAGGTTTTTTTCTACATAGGACATCACATCTGCGAGCACGAGACGACCCTCAGCATCAGTATGATGTATCTCAATCGTTGTACCATTATAGGCTGTATAGATATCGAGGGGCTTAAATGCTTCATCTCCAGTCATATTCTCCGTGAGACCAACAGCTACAGTGAGATCAATAGGAAGTGATGGGAGGCCATCGAGATATCGTGCAACACCGATCATACCAGCAGCACCAGACATATCACACTTCATATCGAGCATTGCTGTATCAGGCTTGATCTGGATACCTCCAGCATCGAATGTTACCCCCTTACCCACAAGTGCATATTTTTCAGTTTTTGGTGGATTTTTCGGCTTGAGGACAACCATGTATGGAGGTTTTGCGCTTCCTGCCCCTACTGCGAGGAGGAGATTACAGCCGAGCTTTTCGAGTTCTCTTTTATCAAAAACCTGTACCTCAAAATGATTCCATTTTTCCCCAAGAATCTCTTGTACCATTCGCTCTGGATTCATATCTCTCGGTGGCATATTAATCATATCCCTAGCCCAGAATATAGCATCATAGAGGGGTTTTTTTGTCTCAAGCACGCCTCTCATATCATCTGATGATACAAGGAGTGAAAGAGATATTTCTTTTTTCTTTGAGAGATATGTCTGATACTTATAATTTGTGAGTGTGAGTGCTTCATAGACGACTTCTTCATCGCTCGCAGGTATATAGAGTGTTTTATCCTCAAGTGTACGAAAAAAATCACATCGAGCATCGAGAAGATCCTTCATATCAGGGAAAAAAAGTATAATTGTCTGATCTTTTTTATGATATGAGAGTGTTTTTTTACGATCTTCTGCTTTTTTCGTGAGATTATTGGTGGCTATATCATGGGAATATCCTGGGATATCTTGTCATGCGAGTATATTGAGGTTTTTTTCATCCAGAATCTCGTAAACAATAGTTGTATAGAGGGAATTATCTATAGTTGTAACGATGTTGGTAGTTGTGTGTGACATAGATTATTTGATACGAAGACGGAAATACGAGAGAAACAAAAGAAAACCAAGGAGAAATATAGAGAGTGAGAGTATATAATAAAACATTCATCACCACCCTATAAACAGGAGCACATAGAGAGAGAATAAGACACTAAATCCTATACTCGAATAATGGAGTGATTTGAAATCATATAGAAATTTTTCTTCCCAAAAATATGTATTTCAGATAATACAGAGCGGGAGAAAAAATATAAAAAGAAGTGTGGAAAGGAGGGATGTACTCGTCATGAGTGATGAGAAGACGAGAGAATAGAGAAAAAATATACCAAAAAGCGCAGAGAAGAGCGCTATATAATTAGAAAATCGGATATGAATCAAAAAGAGAAATGCAATTCCTATGAGGAGAAATGGGTAAAATCCAGCATCAAAGAAACTCCCTATAATACTTGCAATATATGATACCATAAACCCTATGAGAACATATACCTTGGAAATAGGCAGGAATGAATCAAAAAATGAAAATCTCGGCATACCCTCAAACAAAATGATAGCAATAATACCAAATGAAAAAAGAAGAAAACTATATGATACGCTCGAGAGAGTGAGTACAGAGAGGAGAAATGGAGAGAACATCACCATCCATAAAAATCCCTGAAAGAAGAGAATGTCAGGAGAGATGTTGTGTCGAAAATAAAACAAAGAGAAGGCTATACTCACTAAAAGAAGTACTATTGTTGATAGATTCACTACACTTACCGAGAAAAATGACACGAAAACAACAGAGAAGAGTATTGCATAAGTGGCAATGAGATGAATCTTGGCAATATCAAAAAATATATCATTATTCCAATCAAATGCGAGTATATAGAGGAAAAATACGCAGTATACGAGTATAAAAAAGAGAATATTATAATGAAATGATGTGAAAAAATCTCCAGTAACAGCAAATAAGAGAAAAAATCCAGCTATATAAAAGAATACCATTGGGAGAAGGAGAGAGTTCTCGAGAGAAAATGATATTTTTGAGAGAGAAAAAGTTGGAAAATTGGTATCCTTTTTTGAGAAAAAAATTGGTGAAAAATAGAGAAGAAAAAACAAAAGTAACAATATAAAAATACCCTCCAGTATATAATACCCAAGAAAGTGAACAATTCCTATAAATATACCATGTAAAAGTATGAGTATGAAATACATCTAGAAGTTGATAGAAAGAAACATAAATACTACATATATAACTGGGAGTGAGAGAAAAAACGCCCACAAACTTCTCGTAAAAGAAAAAATAAGTGCTAATGAGGAAAAAAGTGTAATATAGAGAATGGATTTATTTTCTTGATACGCAAAACTCAGGACTCAGAATTCCCTTCAGATCTGTAAAAGTATAAAAAAAAGAATATACAAACAGAGAATATATGACCCTATTCGAGCAATATAATCAAGTGAATCTGTAAATACTTCGACATAGTATCGGAATCATTTTACAACCTTTGTATATGATATATTTCTATTATGGATACGATTATCAATAATTTGAATATTTTGTTGAAGGAGTTTTCTTTTGAGCCAGAGTCTTTTGAGATTTTTCCACTGAAACATAATTGCAGACTTCAATATCTGTCTGTCATTTTTACTATGGATTTCCTTGTATATTGCGAGTTCTCTCTGGTTTTTATAAAATATAAATGAATTTGTATCAACTTTTTTACTTTCCTTTTTTTCTTCTTTTTTAGAAAATCGAGAAAGAGCATCTGTAATACTTTTTCAGATATCGTTTTTTTGAGTAACCTCGATTCTATCATTAGATCCTATTTGCTTTAGGAGAGCATTTGTCTCCTGGAGAAACTTCTTTTTTTCTTCTTCTTTTCCTGTCTTTACAAGATCGAGTTTTATCTCACCAACTGTTTTAAGAGAATTTTCTACAACAAGTTTTATTTTTCAAATATTGGAACTTCATTTTGTCTGAACAAGTGTTCTCATGATATCCTCAAGTTCTGATTTTCTATCAAGACTGAGTATATTATGATACTTGAGTATAAGATTCTGTATATCCTCGATGGTAGAATCGATAATTATACCATATTGCTCAACCTGTCTGAGTACTTCTGGAGATATTTCTTGGAGCTCCATTTCATCCTTTGTGAACTTTACTTCATCAATATCTTCACCAACAGATTGTTTATACATCCTATAGCTATCACGAACCTTTGCTGTGATTACCTTTTTCTGTTCTTCTTGCATTCATTCATTTGTGTATATATACACAACATCATATCAGAGGTCATCTACGAGTTTTTTATATGATTTAAAAACATCATCTGATTGTATTTTTCCTGTTTTTATCTGTCAATTTACACGTATATCAAAATAAAAGAAATTTGTTTTGATATCAACTGGGGCAACTCAGACAGTATTTTCACGAAGCTCCATAATAGAATACCCCTGTCCATGGAGGATTGCACGAGCATCTTCGATGTTATTTGCTGTGAGCGAGAGTGTGAGTTTTTTATTCGCTTTTGAAGCAATAGCCTGGAATTGCATACTAGATGAGCTGTGAAGAGAATGGAACTATTGTTGATGTATTTTCATGAATCTGTGATTGTATTTTCTCATAAAATAGAGTAAAATCAGTATCATCAAGAATCTCAAGTGCTAGTATATATAATTCTTTTTCTTCTTCTGATATATTGAGTTTATTTATTATCTCTTTGAGGAAAATATTTTTTTGTTCTCGTGATGTAAAAATTCAGAACAGAGCCATAAGAGAAGTATATGAATTTTTCCTTTTTTACAAGAATAATATATAACCTTTTTTAATTTATTTAAACTAGTATTTTTATTATATGTGGTCTCTAAAAAATAAAAATCTGTTTCTACTCGTATTTTATGATAATAATTATACACATGTGTATAAAAAATATTGGTATTATTATCAATACTGTAAATGAAATATAAAAAGTTTTTCACATAAAAATATATGTAAAAAGTGTAAAAATATTGATTTGTTTTTTTCTCGTATTTCTCTAGAATCATCTCTGTTAAAATAATTTACAATACTTTTACACAATGAGTTTTTTAAAAATACGAACTATACTCCTAATACTTATACTTTGATATAGTATTTGATATTTTTCTCACAATATTACGAGAGGTTTTTTTGGTGTTGTAGAATATGAGAATACTATTAGTATACTTCAGAGCAAGAAAATACTGGAAGCATATACATATCTCGAAAAATACTACTACTGATTTCATGAGAGAACAGAGACTGAACGAGAAGATGCTATGATAGATGCGCTGACACAATCTCTTGGAGACAAGCATACTTCATATTTCAACCCAAAAGATGCACAAGAATTTACAGAATCTCTCTCTGGAGATTTTGAATGAATCGGTGCGGTGATCAAGGAGCATCCAAAAGGTATTCAGATAATGAAAGTGCTCAATAATTCACCGGCAGATAAAAACTGACTCCTCAAGTGAGATATAATTCTAAAAATTGATCAGACAGAGACTACAGGAATGCTTGCCGAAGATGCTGTAGATATAATCCGAGGACCAAAATGAACAAAGGTGATACTCTCTATCCTCTCTTGATCTACGGAAAAAATAGTGACAATCCAGAGAGAAAAAGTAATCGTTCCGAGTGTGTATAGTGAGATGATGACAGGAACGACAATTGGATATATCGAAGTTGGTTTTTTTGGCGAACATACCACAGATGAGTTCACTGATTCTGTCGAAAAACTCATAGAAGATGGAGCGAAGAGTCTCATCATAGACGCAAGAAACAATGGATGATGATTCCTCGACAGTGCTGTCGAAATTGTGTCGATATTTGTCGAAGAATGAAAACTCGTCGTAGCAACACGAGGAATACGAGCAGAGGAAAATGCTGAATACAAAACAATCAAAAGAAAAATACAAGAGAAAAACATACCAATTATCATGCTCGTCAACAATATGAGCGCATCAGCTACAGAGATAGTTGCATGAGCTCTGCAGGACTATGATAGAGCCATAATCCTCTGAGAAAAAACATATGGAAAATGATCTGTACAGGAGCCGTTCATCCTCTCAGATGGAAGTATGATGAAAGTAACTATTGCAAAGTGGTTCACACCGAAGGATAGGGGAATAGATGAAAAATGAATCGACCCAGATGTTGCTATATGACTCACAGATGAAGACTATAAAAATATCTATGATCGACAACTCGAGGCAGCAAAGGCCCTCATAGTCAATGATATATTCATGTGAGGTTCAATTGAAGGAGTAAAAAAAGACCAAGAAAAAATAAAAAAAATCCTTATAAACAATAAAATAATCTCCGAATAATATATGTTCTATAAAAATAACAAAAATTGCAGAATTGATTAATCTATATGATTGTATAGAGATTTATTTTTTTCATAATTTTTTACTATGAGTACAACACAAGATATCACCTACATTCAGAACCAAGACGCGAAAATCGCAGAACTTATTCGTGGTGAAGAGTGACGCGAAGAAAATGGTATAGAACTGATTCCATCTGAAAACTACGTCTCACAGGCGTGTCATGAGGCTATGGGTTCTGTTTTTACGAACAAATATTCTGAATGATATCCACATAAGCGATATTATGGTGGTCAGGATTTTACTGATCCGCTCGAAGAACTCTGTATAGAGCGAGCATGTAAGTTATTTAATTGTAAGTATGCGAATGTTCAGACGCATTCGGGTGCTCCAGCGAATATTGCCACATACTTCGCTCTCTGCGAACCAGGAGATACCATTCTCGGGATGGATCTCTCTCATGGTGGACACCTCACACATGGTCATCCTGTGACGTATATCTCCAAGATATTTAATTTCGTCAGATACAAGATGAAGGATCCAGAGACAGGAGAGATAGACTATGAGGAGCTCAGGCGTGTGGCACTTGAGACCAAGCCGAAGATTATTCTCGCGGGATTTTCTGCATATCCTAGAGAGCTCGATTACGCCAAGTTTGTTGATATTGCACGTGAGGTTGGTGCTATCACTATGGCAGATATGGCACACATAGCAGGACTCATCGCAGGATGAGCTGTAAAAAATCCATTCGACGCAGGGTTCGATATTATCACCACAACAACTCACAAGACCCTCAGATGACCACGTGGTGGACTCATCCTCGTCCGCGAGAGTGAAGAGATAGCAAAAAAGATCGACAAATCCGTATTCCCTGGACTTCAGTGAGGTCCACACATGCATATCGTTGCTGCCAAAGCTGTAGCATTTGGTGAGGCACTCACACCAGAGTTCCGCACCTATGCGGCGCAGATTCTCAAGAATGCGAAGGCAATGGAAGAGGTATTTAAAAAACATAATATCAGACTCATCACTGGAGGAACAGACAACCACCTTCTCCTCGCGGATGTATGGTCGTCTCTTGGTGTATCTGGAAAAGAAGCACAGACAGTTCTCGATGAGGTGGGTATCACACTCAATATGAACTCAATTGCCGACGATACACGCAAGCCAATGGATCCCTCTGGTATACGGTTCGGAACTCCTGCCATCACAACTCGCGGATTCATGGAAGATGATTCTCGAGAGATAGCAGAGCTCATGATAGAGGCTATGAAAAATAAGGACAATACAGAAAAGAAGATTGAAATCCGTGAAAAGGTGCGTGCACTCGCTAAAAAGTTCCCAGTACCAGATACTTTTGTTCGACATGTCGATTAATTGTCGAAGTTGTGTCGATATATACTATAATTTGTCGAAGTTGTGTCGAACATCGACAGAGTAACCCTGTATTATTATGGAAGAATTTGATTCAACACCTCTCGAATCCTGATCCTCACTCGGATGAAGTACTGAGAAGTCTCGTGAGCAATCGGAGAAGCAGCGTGAATCCTACAAAAAAGCACAAGCCCAAATACAAAAATCACAAAAAGATGAGAAAAAGGCTCAATGAGATAATGAAGATTTGTTCCGGATTTTGGAGCGATTCATCCAGAACCCGTATTATGATGAACTTGTACCGAGTATTACTGAGCTTCTCCAGATATCAGTTCCGTCACGATTTATACTCAGCATGATAGCACTCTTCTATCCCGAGGCAAGTCTCCATATTCTGAAGCATATCGGTCGTGAAAAAGACATCGATATTCTCTTATCTCTTCATAGAGATGAGGCTATGGTTGATTTTTCTGAAAACACACTTCATCCAACTATCCGAAATTGGGTCAGTACATGGATACATGCAGGTCAGGCATACCTCACAGATGAGTCTATGTCGGTCGTGATGCAAAAAAAACTCCTTCATGTTATGGATACAGAGAAGATTATCTCAGATACACTCTCACGTGGACTTACATTCTTTTTTACTACGAGGAATCTCAGAGTACACCCATCTACTATGGAGAGTTATGCGAGACATATTCTTCGTGAGTATAAGGCCGCACTCACAGATTCACTTTCTACTGCAGATACCGAGATTACCTATGTTCCTGATTTTTGAGAGGATGCATTTTTTGGTTTTTCCAAGTAGTTTTTGTAAAACACCACCTCATAGGTCATATATGCAATCGAGAGAATAACTATGATCGAGATAATTCCTGGTGGAACATCTATCATTCCCCATCCTCCAAAATACTCCCCAACCTGTATGATATAATCTACGGGGAGATATACAATGTAGCCAAACCAATATAATACTCATTCACCTAGGGGAGATATGAGTATATAGGTAGTTCCCACGAATAATATATACCCCACAACAGCGCCGATCAATATATTGGCAAAGAAAAATCCAACCGAAATACTTCAAAAATAATAGAGAGTTACAGGGATTGTTCCTATAGAAGCAGCAGTTGTAACCGCTATAACTTCAGAGAGTAGGCGAGGAATTCATAGACTACCACAATACGAAGTTATCCTCTTACCATACAGTATGATGCTTGCTGTTGCTGCAAAAGACAGTCAAAAACCCGCATCATATACTACAGATAGTGGCTCCAGTATGATGAGGATAATGGCTATCAAAAACAATATCGATAGACTCGAGAAGCGAGAAGAATACTCGAGACCCATGTATGCAAGGATTCACATTACCGTGGCCCTGATAACAGGGATATCCCATCATACGAGGCTCCCATACCCGATGACCGACAGTATAACAACAATTATTCTATAGAGTCGTGATATATTCGTATATCTGAGTACTCCCACGATGAGTACTATGAGAAATGCAATATTTGATCCACTGACAACGAGTATATGGGTAAGTCATGATTTCTGAAAAGCATCTTCTATGGTGTCACTCATCAGGCGAGTATTTCAAAACATCATACCGAGAATTATTCCTGCGTGTTCCCGTGGAAATCAATGAAATATGATACTCTCGAATTTTTTTCAAGGCGAATGAGTTCGTGTTCTTTTTTCGAGAACCTTTATAGGCGTATATCATGCCTGTATTTTTCATACGATATTTTGTAGAATCAGATATTTTCAAAATCAACTTATTTCGATTTTCGGGTCTAGAATTCTTCATTCGATATATATCCGGGACCCCTCTTCTGTCTTGAGATTTTTTGGTAGGGTGATGAGTAGAACTATTTCTTCTTCGACACGCATGTGTCGATCTGTCGATATATTGTCGAAGTTGTCGACCAATAGTCGATGAGACACGCTGGTATCATCTCTATAGAGCTCTTTTTCGATGATTCAGGTTACTCATATCTTGTCGATATATCCACGAGTAATCTCTGATATTATCTCTCTCTTTTTGTAGAATATATCGACCCGATTTTCTACAAGGAAGTGTCACACTATTCATGTGAGGAGTATAGATATGAGGAGTATAGGACGGGTATGTACAACAAAAAGATAGAAAAAACACCCCAAAATGATACTATAGAGAATCGAAAACTCTCACCATCCCGGACCTCAAAATACGGTTCAGAGGATAAAACTCATACATACGACAAAAAAGAGCATTCGAGAATGCTCTTTTCGTTTTTGGTCTATATCTTGGTGTTGCGAATGATTCATACGAGAGAAAAAGCCACAAATACAAGCCCAACAAGCTGATTGATTCAGAGATATGGCGGATAGGATTCGAACATATCAGCAATTCCACTCGTAAACTCCCACAGGAAGAGCATGATTCCAAAAAATCCAAAACCAATATATCAGAGAAATCCATCAGGAAGTGTGTAGGATTTTCTAATCTTTTCTATGAGGAGGGCTCATCAGAGGGAGACGAGGATGTATACTATCGGGAGAGGAAATCGAGTGCTTCCAACAGGAACGAAGCTATTTTTGTTCGTATAGAGGAGTGATACAAATGAATCAAATGGTGCCCCATATATTTGTCCACCGAGAAGTGCCCCAGTGAATCCGATAATTGCTGCCCAGAAAAATGCGCGTACAAGTACGTCTATGCTTCGTGTATAGGATATTTTTGTTTTGTAGAGCTTCCAGATAAATACCAATAAGAATCAGAATATACCACCAGCAAGAGATATATTATAGTTTTCTGTGATAAAAAAACCATGGAGAAAATCCAGGATGCCTGATCACTCCACGAGGTTGATAAATAGATATTTTTCGTTGCGCCAGTCTGTAAATATATAGAATATTCGAGACCAGAAAAACATAGAGAGTGTATAGAGTGTAATATCACGAAATATATTTTCTCTGAGGGCGTGCTCGACTGCATACTTGTGTAGGAGTGCAAAAAAAACTATCCAGGACACAACGAGCAGGATTCAGAATGTATGTACCTCGATATATGGTCCGAGATGGAATAGTGGAAACATAGTATTAATTCAGGAATAAAAAGGGAAAAAGTTCCTCAAAATTGAGAAACTCTTCTATATTTTATTTTGCATATTCAACGATACGTTTTTCGCGGAATACAATAACCTTTACTTCCCCTGGATAACTACAGTTTGCTTCGATATTTCCAGCTATTTCTTGTGCCTTCTTTTCTGCGTCGAGATCAGATACTGTATCAGCATCGACGAATACTCGTATCTCACGACCAGCAGAGAGTGCATATGCCTTTGCAACACCAGGGAAACTCATAGCAATATTTTCCATCTCACCAATACGCTTGATGTAGTCTTCGACATTCATGCGACGTGCACCTGGACGAACAGCAGAGATAGCATCAGCTATCTGTACTATCTTGGTCTCGATACAGATCATTGGTACGTCATCATGGTGTCATTCGATAATGTTGATGGTTTTATCGTCGAGCCCGTATTTGCGTGCGATACGTCCACCGATCTCCGGGTGTGTTCACTCGATATCATGGTCCATTGCCTTTCCGAGATCATGGAGGAGTCCTCCCTTGAGAGCGAGTACTGGATCCGCACCGACGAGCTTCGCTATAGCTTCTGCGATATATGCGACCTCCTTCGAGTGCATGAGGATATTCTGTCCGTAGCTCGTACGGAATCGGAACTTCCCTATGAGTGGAACAATCTCATCAGGTATACCTATCACCCCCATCTCGTCGATAGTCTTGCGACCGAGGTCGTAGATGAGCTTATCTGCTTCTTGCTTGTTCTTCTCAACTATTTCCTCGATACGAGCCGGCTGTATTCGCTTATCTGCGATGAGGTCTTCGAGGGATTTTTTTGCTATATAGCGACGGAATAAGTCAAAACTCGAGAGAAATACAGTATCCGGTGCATCATCGATGATGAGTGATACTCCTGTCGCCTTTTCAAATGCTATGATATTGCGCCCTTCTTTTCCAATGATTTTCCCCTTGAGATCATCACTCTCGAGCTGTACTATTGTCTGAGTGGTCTCACCCGTTACCTCTCCTGCATATTGCTGGATAGACTTTATGAGTATCTCACGCGCCATTTCTTCTTCACGGACTTTGAGATCTTTTTTCTTTTTCTCGATAAGGGAGAGGATATCTCGCTCGTAGCGCTCCTCTGTATACTTCATGAGGAGGTCTTTTGCATCAGCTTGTGAGAGTTTTGCCACTTCTTCGAGTCGAGATTCGATAGTTTGAGATTTTTTATCAACTTCGGCTATCTTGTTCTCGAGGGTGAGCTCCTTGCTTCTAAGCTCGTTTCTCTTCCCTTCGAGTTCCTCGTATTTTTGGTCTATTTTTTGTTCTTTTTCTGCGATTCTTTTTTCTTGCTCTATAACGTCATTTTTTCTATCACGGATATCGTTGCGAGCTTCTTCGATCTCTTTTCTGAGAGTCTCGGCAGTCTGTTCTGCACGTTCGATGATAGATTTTCCTTCCTTCTCTGCACCTGAGACTATATCGCTTGCCTTGTTTTTCTCTTTTTGAGAGTTCATAAAATAGGTTATCACAGCACCGAGGAGTCCTCATGCTATGAGCCCTATGAGGGTCATGAGATTCATATAATAAAAGATTATAATTAGCTAAAATGCGAATTATAAATCCGTGTTGATGTTTTTATTTTTTGATTTCATGTATTTTTCTCCAATATTCTGTATATATTTCATCGATTTTACACCACCTTTTCCCTACAAACACGCAATTTATAACCTACACAATTGGTATTGTATGTGAAAATCAAAAAATAGGAATTCTTTTTTTATTTTTCTCAGATTTCCTTTTTATTTACAGAAAAAAAACATATTGCATGTTTATATATTTTATGTTTATATATTTTATGGTTGTGAAAATATTGTGAAGAGGGGTACTTTTATTTGACTTTAAGCCAATACTTCATAATATTTGTGGCGTAATCTCGGCGTGGTCTCGCCCGATGATGTTCTTTAACATCACAAATTCTCTCAAAAGCTAGGTCTTTGTTTTTGGTTCGGAGCATGGATTGCTTCGCGCCTCGCAATGATAGGTACAAATCCCAAGTATCACTGCATAAGGAGAGGGTAAAGAAAGTAAAAAGTAAAAAGTAAAAAGTAAAAAGTTTCAAAAGCTCTATACTCTATACTCTCTGCTCTTCACTCTTTTTCCCCTCTTGTTATGTACATAACTTGAGGTTAAAGCTTTAACCTTTTCACCCCTAAAAAGGTGACTGGTATCTCTCCTGACCAGAGAGTTCCAATCTGATAATCTCTGACCAAGATTATCACAATTCTTTTCGCGGATTTTCCGCATTTTATTTCTCTTAACCTAATTTTTTATGGTTAACTTCTCTACGAAGATTGCTTCTACAGTAAGCGTAGCAGCTCTCCTCGCAACAACACTCAGCGCGTCTGTTGTGTCTGCTGCATCAGAGTTCCTTCCTTACGCGGAGCTTCTTGCTGATAACGATGTTATCGGTACTCAGTCTACTGAAGCGGGATACCGCCTCGGTGACACTGTTACTCGTGCAGAACTTGCAAAAGTTGCTGCAAACCTCGGTGGATATACTCCTACAGACTGTGTAGGTACATACGCTGATGTTACTTCTTCACTCGGAGACCTCTGTGGTTACGTTGAGGCTCTTGAGGAGGCTGGTGTTGTTGCTTCTGCAACTAACTTCCGCCCTACTGCTTCAGTTACTCGTGCTGAAATGGTAAAAATGCTTCTTGGTGTAGTTGGTGAAGAGCCTTCTGACACTGATGCTGGTTACATGGATATTGCTGGTCTCGGTGATCTCGCCGGATACATCAACCGTGCTAACGAGCTCGGATGTGCAGCTGACGCTTCATACTTCCGCCCTAATGCTACTGCATCTCGTGGTGAGGCATTCAAGATCGCTGCTTGTGTAGCTGGTCTCGAGCCAATCGATCCAGTTGATCCAGTTGATCCAACTGAACCAACTACTCCTACTACAGGTGGAGCTCTCTCTGCTGCCCTCGAGGGTACAGCTATGGCTCAGTACGTTCCTAAGAACGCATCTTCAGTTAAGGTTGGTACAGTTAAGCTCTCTGCAGCTACTGCAGACGTAACTGTTCAGTCTCTCGTTGTTACTCGTTCAGGTCTTGGTAATGCTAATGACATCCAGGCTTCTAACGGTATCCGTGCTGCAGTTAACGGTGTTGTTGTATCTTCTTCTGCTGACTTCTACAATGCTACTTCTCAGAAGGGTACTGTATACTTCTCTCCTGCTCTCGTAGTTAAGGCTGGAAGTTCAGTAAATGTAGATGTTCTCGTAAACCTCTCAGGTGCAGAGAACAGCCAGCACCAGTTCACTCTCGATGCTGTAAATGCTGCTAACTCTACTGTTACAGGTGCTCCTATTACTCTTGGACTCCTCAATACTACATCTTACGTTACTACTACTACAACTGCTAGTCTCGTAACTGCAGGTGGTAATGTTACTGCTGGTAAGACTCAACAGCTTTTTGCTAAGGTTGATGTTGCTGCAGGTGGACGCGAGACTAAGGTTACTGGATTTACACTCACTCGCTCTGGTTCTACTGACTTCACTAAGCGTCTTCAGAACGTTATGGTATACCGCAATGGTGTAGCTGTTGGTACAATAACTATGACTGCTGAAAAGCTCTCAGTTACTGGACTCTCTGATGTTCTCGCTGCTGGTAATACTCAGACTTACGAAATCAAGGGTGATATTCTTGTAAATGCTAATGATGGTAATGTTCTCGGTCTTAAGTTTGACTCTACTACTGATGTAGCTGCTGTTGAGACAACTACTGGTTACTCAACTATGGTATCATTCGGAACTAGTTCTATCCCTGTTAACTTCGGTGCTGTTGAGTTTACATTTGCTAAGCAATCTACTGGTAATGTAACTCTCGCTCCTGGTACAAACAACGTTAAGATCTTCGACGGAAAGCTCTCTTCTAGTACTCCTGTATCTGTTCGTGAAATCTCTATTAATACTGTTGCTACTGGTACTGGTATTACAGGTTTTGTAAATGATCAGCTCTCTGTAAAGCTTAATGGTGCCGAAATTGCTACCATTACAGCTACAGGTACTCAGGTTAAGACAGTTTCATTCGTTGTTGATGCTACTACTCCTGCGGTTCTTACTGTAGAGGGTTCTATCAAGAACAATGCTAATGTTGCTCCTTCATCTTACCAGGTTACTGTAACTCTTACTCAGGTTCGTGACTCTAGCAACAATACTATCTCTAGTCTTGGTGCTGGTTCATCACTTACTGGTGATAAGACTACTGTCGAGACTGCTGCTGTCGAGCTCAAAACTGCTACAGTTGCTGCTCCGTCAACAACTCGTATCTACTCTTCTGCTGAGCAGGAAGTTGGACGCTTCGCCCTCACTGCTCGCAATGAGGTAGCTCGTGTTCAGTCAGTTGTTCTCACAAATGGTGGTACTGCTAACCTTCAGCAGATTGCTAACTCTACATCAAGCGCTAAGCTCGTAGATGTTGCTACTAATGCTCAGGTTTCAGCTACTGTAACTATCTCTGGTAATACTCTCACATTCTCTAGTATGAATGATACAATTGCCAAGGATACTACTAAGAACTATAAGGTAGTTCTCGGTGTTACTTCAGTTGATGACTACTACGGAAGTGGTGTTGCTCTCGCTGTTACTACTGGTAATATTACTGTAGTTCGCGATTCTAACTCTACAACTGTTACTCCAACTGGTTCAGCTACTCTCAAGTCATACGTTATTGGTACAGTTGCTCCTACAGTTACTGTAACTGCTGTTAATGAGAATACATTCAAGGTTCGTGTTACTAACCCTGACACTAACACTGGTGTAACTCTTACTGGTGCTACATTCGACTTCAAGACAGCTCTTCCTGGTAACACTACTTATGTAGCTTCTGCATATCTCCGTGATCTCGGAAGCACTAATACATTCGGTCAGACTGGTGTATCTACTGGTTCTGGTGCAGTTCCTGGTCTCGACAGAGTTATCGCTGTAACTGGTCTCACGACTAACATGACAGCTGATAAGAACGGAGGATTCATCGAATTCGAAGTTTATGTTGATTCTGCTAACCTCCTCCCTGTAGGTGGACAGCTTCAGGTTGCTGTTAAGAAGCTCAACTATACTGTTGGTGGAGCTGCTGACTCTGAATCATACGTTGGTGTTACTTCTGCTAGCGCTACGTTCACTAAGTAATTCTCTCTTGTATTGAATCACTTCAAAATTCCCCTCTCTTTTGAGGGGTTTTTTGTGTTCTTTATAATAGTTCTCTAGAGAAAATAAAAATGCTTATTATAGAGTCTTCTTGGATTGCAATGAGTATTTAATGACAATAAAAAAGCTCCCATTTTTAAAAATGGGAGTTATTTTTTGTATGGTCGAACAAATCGGAAAGGTTACATTCGATTATCGATCTATCACAAGATGAGGAAGAGGCAATACGGAAACAGGTGGATGACTCAGTTTGTCCCACTTTGCAGAGAAGAGGTGAGAAGACTCGAAGAAAACAAAATATTGCGACAGGTTGCGACAGATGCAAACTCAGTACAGGATTATCTCGAAGATATAGAAAATAGTCCTCGGTATACCAACAGTATGCACGGGGTTACTTTATAATATAACAAAAGGAATATGGGAAGATACTACTATGATGCTCGATGGAGTACGAGCGACTATACAAAAAGACTTACTATAAAGGCTCTCAAAGAATACGGATTTCTCGATGGTACTCGAAATGGATACCCTGCCACCCTCACGTGGTCCAATGGCTCGAATATATCAATCCAAGTAAATATCGTCGGTGATACCTGAACCGTTCGAGTATACTTTACCCAAAGTAATAGAACAACCTGAGAAGAAAAGAGCATGGACTACAATATTGAACTTATATCCACTCCCTGTAATTATGGTGGAAAAAGGTGGTGGCTCGTATGTCCTCTCAGGTGAAATAAATGCACGATCCTCTATCTCCAGAATAATGGACTATTCGGAAGTAGAAAAACCCTCAATCTCTGCTATGATGGACAGAAAGAAAGCAAAAAATATCGTTATTTATCCTACATTATGGGTATGAATAAGACAAAAGCTCTCGTTCTCAGAGAAAAGATAAAGTATCCATACCGAAATGGAAAACCTACAAAAAAGCTCGAAAGATTCTTCAGACTCTCTGAAAAAGGACCAACTCTCGATGAAGTAATGCTCATGAAAGATACTCTCTTTTGTAGGAAACCTCGCAAAAAATAAGAAAATCCATATACTCCAGACTAATTATTTCGGCTATTATCTCGGTATATGGACAAAAACGAACAAAGACCGAAAGGAGTTATTCCTGAACTAGAAGCTTATAAAAAGAAATTCTCATCTGAGGATATTTATCACGATAAAGATGGTTCTCGGTGGCTTCGATTCGTCTTCTATCTTCATATATCAGATGAGTTTTATACACAGCCTCCGATCGCTTTCTCTATATGAAAGGTGACACCAAATAGATGGACCTTTCGAGATACTCTCGTGAGTCTCGCCTTTTTCTTCTCTGCTAATACGAGCATATATGACATAGTGACCATCGGAAGGTGGAGAAATAGAGACGAGCGAGAACCCGAACCTCTGGAAATCAGTACATATGATTTTTTTGAAAATGAGGTATACCTCGAATATCCTGAAGATGATGTAAAAGACCTCGTATTTATCATCCAGAGACCTCTTGATACCAAGGCAGTCCAAGATATACGAGATGAGCTTTCGTATATGAATTATTGGGGGTATCACGAGTTTTGAAGCTTCAAAAAGACGAGCTATGCTATAGATAGCATCTTCGAGAGTCTCTATAGAGCTAATGGGCGAGAATTCGATATAACTCGAAATGAGATCATGCTTCACAAAGGAATCGAGTATATAGATATGCTCTCACTCCTTTTCTTTGCAGGACTGATAAAAATCACCTCTATAGGACTCACCGATCGGAGAGAGTGAGATGGGTGGGCGATAGACTACTCATTTTGAGTCTTCCTCACTGATAACTTCACTCAGATTCTCGATAACAATATCGAACAAAAGGACCTCCTCCTAGAAAGTGCGTTCAATAAAGACTATAAAAAGCTCACTCTCCTGAAGAAAAATGGAAAACCTCATATGCTCGAAAGGGATATAGAAGAAATGAGTGATGCGACCCGATTTGTAGAACTCCAGCAAAAATATCCAAACTCTGAAATAAAGGCGAAGAACTATAAAGGAAAAGTGACAAAATATGAGGTTAAAGAGAAAATCCGATTGGACCAATCTGGGCAAGAATAGATTTGGACTTTTTGGCTTTCTGTATATACTTTCTCTATATTTTATAAATTCAATTTATGATAAAAGACCAAGAGCGAGCTGAGCTCCATAAGTCGATCTGGCAGATAGCAAACCAGCTTCGAGGAAGTGTCGATGGATGGGATTTTAAGCAATACGTTCTCGGGATGTTATTCTATCGATTTATCAGTGAGAATCTCACAAAGTATATAAACGATCTCTTAGATGAATGACAAGACTATGCAAAATTATCAGACCAAGAAGCTGAATATGGTCGAGTAGATATAGTGAATGATAAAGGGTTTTATATTCTTCCAAGCGAGCTCTTTACGAACGTTGTCAAAAGATCAAAAACTGATGAGAATCTCAATGAAACTCTTTCAAGAGTATTCAAAAATATAGAAAAATCAGCTCACGGTACAGAGAGTGAGGATGACATCAAGTGACTCTTCGATGATCTCGATGTGAACTCTAACAAGCTCGGGAATACGGTCGAGCAGAGAAATAAACGCCTCAGGGAACTCCTCGAATCAATCGCAGATCTCAAGCTCGGAAACTATACAGAAAATACCATTGATGCTTTCGGTGATGCGTACGAATATCTCATGGGAATGTATGCCTCAAATGCCTGAAAATCTGGAGGTGAATTCTTTACGCCTCAAGAAGTGAGCGAACTCCTCGCAGAGATCACGACCGTAGGAAAAACGCAGGTAAACAAAGTCTATGATCCATGCTGTGGATCTGGCTCTCTCCTCCTAAAGTTCGCGAAGGTCCTCGGAAAAGAAAATGTGCGTCAGGGATTTTTCGGACAAGAGATCAATATCACCACCTACAATCTTTGTCGTATCAATATGTTCCTCCACGACATCAACTATGAGAAGTTTGATATAGCACACGGTGATACCCTCACGCATCCGAAGCACTGGGATGAAGAGCCTTTTGATGCGATAGTATCCAATCCTCCATATAGTATCAACTGGGAAGGTGATGCAAATCCCATCCTCATCAATGACCCCCGTTTTGCTCCTGCCTGAGTCCTTGCTCCAAAAAGTAAAGCTGACCTCGCCTTCACACTCCATATGCTCAAGTGGCTCGCGACCAGCGGAACAGCTGCAATAGTCGAGTTCCCATGAGTGCTCTATCGTGGTGGAGCAGAGGAAAAGATCCGAAAGTACCTCATCGATAATAACTATGTCGATGCCGTGATACAGCTCCCTCCTGATCTCTTTTTCGGGACCAGTATCGCTACCTGTATCCTCGTACTCAAAAAATCAAAAAAAGATAATAGTGTCCTCTTCATCGATGCCTCAGCAGAGTTCAAGCGAGGAAATGCGAAGAATACGCTCACGCCAGAGAATCGTAAAAATATACTCGATGCCTATATTGCTCGTGAAGATAAAGAACACTTTGCGAAACTCGTCGAGAATAAAGCTATCGCTGAAAAAGACTATAATATCGCGGTATCGAGCTATGTAGAGCAAAAGGATACGAGAGAAGTCATAGATATAACAGAGCTCAATGAGAAAATCACTGGAATCGTCACACGACAAGATGAACTGAGAAAGTCTATCGATGCGATCGTCGCAGAGATCGAGGGGAAATAATGAAATGGTGACAAATTATCACCAGTTGAAGATAACAACTTTCTATAAAATATGGAACCACAAAACAACATCATCATCTATGAAGGAGATAGCTGAGAGCTTCGTGTAGAGGTACTTTTAGACTGAGAAACGGTATGGCTTTCTCAGTCACAAATATGAGAACTCTTTGATAAGTCAAAAAGTACCATTAGTGAGCATATTTCAAATATATTTTCTGAAGGAGAGCTCTCACCTGAGTGAGTTGTTCGGAAAATCCGAACAACTGCGGCAGATGGGAAAAATTATGATGTAGACTACTACAATCTCGATGTCATCATCTCAGTAGGTTACAGAGTGAAGTCTCTCCGTGGTACTCGCTTCCGCCAGTGGGCAACGACACGACTGCGAGAATATATGATCAAATGATTCACGATGGATGATGAACGCCTCAAAAAAGCTGGAGGCGGAGACTACTGGAAAGAGCTCCTCGACCGCATCCGAGACATCCGAAGTAGTGAGAAGGCACTCTATCGCCAAGTACTCGATCTCTATGCGACCAGTGTAGACTATGATCCGAACTCAGCAGAGTCGATCAAGTTCTTCAAGACAGTCCAAAACAAGCTCCACTATGCCACCAACAAGCATACAGCCGCAGAGACTATCTATGAGCGTGCCGATAGCGAAAAAGACTTCATGGGTCTCACAACCTTTGCTGGAGCACTGCCTATCAAGTCAGAGATAGGAGTCGCCAAGAACTATCTCACAGAAGATGAGCTCTTCCGTCTGAATCGTATGGTATCAGCATTCTTCGACCTCGCTGAGATACGAGCTCAGGAACACACTCAGATGAAGATGTCCGACTGGGTGACAGAGCTCGATAAGTTCGCCCTGAACTACGGCAAATGAGTTCTCGAAGGTGCTGGGACTATCAGCCACGATCAGGCTCTAGAAAAAGCAGAGAGAGAATACAAAAAGTACCAAGCAAAAACCCTCTCGCCCGTAGAGACTGCGTACCTCGAAAATATCAAATCCCTCCAGAAAAAAGTCGAAAAAGAAACCAAGCAAAAACCCTCTAAAAAATCCTCCCCATGAACAAAATAGAACAACTCATACAACAGTACTGCCCTGATGGGGTGGAGTTTATGGAGTTGAGCGAAGTAGCTCAAATTCTCAATGGATATGCTTTTCAAAGTTGAAAATATTCTGAAAATGGAATTCGTGTAATTCGCATTTCTGATGTTCAAAAAGGCAAGATGTCTGATAAAGACTTGAAGTATTATCCAATAGAGTCAAGAGAAGAAATTGAGAGATATTTGCTTAAAGAAAATGACTTGGTTATGTCACTGACAGGAAATGTTGGTAGAGTTGCTATGTTATCAGCTACGGATTTACCAGCTGGCTTGAATCAAAGAGTTGCGTGTATTCGTGTAAAG
>JALQWG010000020.1:0-730 GCA_023260135.1 Candidatus Altimarinota bacterium
GTCAAAGCAAAATTCAATTTTGAAGCGAGAGTTTCAAATCGAGTTGAATACGGCAAACGCGTCAGGTGAGAGACCTGACAGACATTCCTTGGAGCTGTGATGGAGAGGGTTGTGGGGGTTGCGCGAGAGCGCAAGACTCAAGAGCCGTCAAAGTTATAGGGTCAAGTGAATAAGAGCATGTGGTGGATGCCTTGGCGATGATAGGCGACGAAAGACGTGATAGCCTGCGAAAAGCTTCGGGGAGGTGGCAAATGACCTTTGATCCGGAGATCTCTGAATGGGGGAACCCACCTGGTAACAGGTATCGCACACTGAATACATAGGTGTGCGAGGCGAACCGAGTGAACTGAAACATCTAAGTAGCTCGAGGAAAAGACATCAACCGAGATTCCGAAAGTAGTGGCGAGCGAAATTGGAACAGCCTGCTAGTGATAGCACAAGACTTAACAAAACGCTCTGGAAAGTGCGGCCATAGTGGGTGATAGCCCCGTATGTGAAAAGACCTGTGTGGTACTGAGCTAGCGAAAAGTAGGGCGGGACACGTGTAATCCTGTCTGAACATGGGGGGACCATCCTCCAAGGCTAAATACTCATCATCGACCGATAGTGAACAAGTACCGTGAGGGAAAGGCGAAAAGAACAGCTGCAACGCGACCGGGTGTTCCGCGGGCGAGAAGTCGAGCAGCTGCGCGCGTTTGCCATGCACCACCGCGGGGGCGGTCACCATCTC
>JALQWG010000020.1:740-2292 GCA_023260135.1 Candidatus Altimarinota bacterium
AAAGGCATTGCAGGAAATAATTTTGTGAGCTTGGCAAATAGATTGATGAATTGATCCTGCGCACCAAAAATTACTGGAAAGGCGAAAAGAACCCCGGGAGGGGAGTGAAATAGATCCTGAAACCGCATGCTTACAAAAAGTCGGAGCCCTGAGGGGTGACGGCGTACCTTTTGTATAATGGGTCAGCGACTTACATTCAGTGGCAAGCTTAACCGAATAGGGGAGGCGTAGAGAAATCGAGTCCGAATAGGGCGTCATAGTCGCTGGGTGTAGACCCGAAACCAAGTGATCTATCCATGGCCAGGATGAAGGTGCCGTAACAGGTACTGGAGGTCCGAACCCACTAATGTTGCAAAATTAGGGGATGAGCTGTGGATAGGGGTGAAAGGCTAAACAAACTTGGAAATAGCTGGTTCTCTCCGAAAACTATTTAGGTAGTGCCTCAAGTATTACCGTCGGGGGTAGAGCACTGTTTAGGCTAGGGGGTCATGGCGACTTACCAAACCTATGCAAACTCCGAATACCGTTGAGTACAGCTTGGGAGACAGAGCACCGGGTGCTAACGTCCGGATCAAGAGGGAAACAACCCAGACCGACAGCTAAGGTCCCTAAAAATGGCTAAGTGGAAAACGAAGTGGGAAGGCATAGACAGCCAGGATGTTGGCTTAGAAGCAGCCATCATTTAAAGAAAGCGTAATAGCTCACTGGTCGAGTCGTCCTGCGCGGAAGATGTAACGGGGCTAAGCCAGTTACCGAAGCTGCGGATTTGCAATTTATTGCAAGTGGTAGGAGAGCGTTCTGTAGGCCTGTGAAGGTGTCTTGTAAAGGATGCTGGAGGTATCAGAAGTGCGAATGCTGACATGAGTAGCGATAAAGGGTGTGAAAAGCACCCTCGCCGAAAACCCAAGGTTTTCTACGCAACGTTCATCGGCGTAGGGTGAGTCGGCCCCTAAGGTGAGGCAGAGATGCGTAGCTGATGGGAAACAGGTCAATATTCCTGTACCGATCTATAGTGCGATGTGGGGACGGAGAAGGTTAGCTCAGCCGGGTGTTGGATGTCCCGGTTCAAGCCTGTAGTCGTGCCTGGTAGGCAAATCCGCCGGGCTTAGATGAGGGGTGATAACGAGGGTGCTTGCACCTGAAGTGAGTGATACCCTGCTTCCAGGAAAAGCCACTAAGCTTCAGCTATTGACGACCGTACCGCAAACCGACACTGGTGCGCGAGATGAGTATTCTAAGGCGCTTGAGAGAACTCAGGAGAAGGAACTCGGCAAATTGATACCGTAACTTCGGGAGAAGGTATGCCCTAGTAGTGTGAAGAGAACATCGGAGCGCGAATGGGTTGCAAAAAATCGGTGGCTGCGACTGTTTAATAAAAACACAGCACTCTGCAAACACGAAAGTGGACGTATAGGGTGTGACGCCTGCCCGGTGCTGGAAGATTAAATGATGGGGTGCAAGCTCTTGATTGAAGTCCCAGTAAACGGCGGCCGTAACTATAACGGTCCTAAGGTAGCGAAATTCCTTGTCGGGTAAGTTCCGACCTGCACGA
>JALQWG010000021.1:0-1552 GCA_023260135.1 Candidatus Altimarinota bacterium
GAACTCTTTGAGTGTATCTTGGTGAGAGAACTTGAACTTCATATCTTTGGTAGATCCATCGGCGAACTTGACCCCGACCGACTTGTATCGAGCCGAGAGGATATTGAATTGTGTCTTCGTTTTTCTATCACACATCTTTTGTTTTGCGAGTGTGTCATACATCTTACAGTTTGTATTGGTCATGAATATCACTTCATTGAACTGTACAGCAACACGCAGAGATGGAGTGATAAAATAGACATTGCTATATGTTCCATTTTCTTGGCTTCTGAAAGTGTTGATATATTTTTTCTTTCATTTTGCGTCCATGAGATAGACATCCTTTGCTTCGAGTTGGAGATAATCAGTATTGGTAGGAGATTTGAATTGTATGGCTCACATTCGTGTCATATCGTCTCCCCCTGCTTCATTCCAGTATCCTGTTTTTATAACAGCACCCGTTGTGAAGTCATGGAGTGGAGCATCGGCATCTGACCATCAACCAGCACCAGCAGAGACAAGAGAAATCGAGGCAGTAAGCATCATTAGTGCGATAATAAGAAGTTTTTTCATAAAAAAATAGTAAGAAAATAAGATTGGTTATTTGTTTTTGTGGAATGTGTCCATCATCGCATCACAGATAGTGCGTGTCTTATCTGATGGCTCACTGTATTCCGATAGAAGTTTCATTTTTATTTGAGTAAATTGATTGAGTTCTTCGGTTGTGAGTGGTCGTGTTTTTTGGATTTCACTTGCCCATGTGGTAAGTTGGCTCGATAGTTCATGATAGTAGAGGTCTCCGATAACCAGAAGGATATCAGCATCAGTCTGACATTCTGAATATCTGGAAGTAGAAGTATTTGGTGATATGATAGAGCCACTGGACTGAGCCGAAACACTAGATACAAAAGTAAAAAATAAGCATAAGAATAGTAATCTCTTCATAGTACTAATAGAGTTATAAAATGGATCATGTCGTAAAAGAACGATACATATAGAAGAAAAATCGAAAAATTGGATATCAGAGAACCCAGAGAAGAGTAGTCATCCAGATATCTCACTGAATACTCTCAAATCGCATTATCTGGATAGAAAACATGAGAAAAAACAGATATCACCCGAGGCATCAGGTGATAGCAATCCATATCCAGAAAACTATGAGAATAATCTGTCCCATGGGATTGTATATTCATCACGCAAGTCAGAGTGCCAGTGTCATGAGGGTAGCAACATACATCCAGTGTGCCATTCCGAGAGGATGGACTATTTTCTGTGCGATTTTCGGAGCAATGATATCAATAATCTCATCGCTTTTTTTAATACTTTCAGTTGGTGTATTCTCGTTTGTTTCAAGTGGTTTTTTATACTTGGTGATAGAGTTTCCCATGAAAGCATTTTCCTGATGAGTATATTGATTTTGTTCTGAATTATCCTTGATATCATACACTCCTGAACTGATATCATCTTCAATTGCTTTTCGCTCTTTCATCATAGCAAAAAATCCTCTTGCTTTCCGCCACCATCTGGATGATGCTTTTTTGCGAGTTTTTGATACTCCTTTTTGAGTGTATCT
>JALQWG010000021.1:1562-1882 GCA_023260135.1 Candidatus Altimarinota bacterium
GTTGTCTTTTTGAAGTATTTTTTCATTATTTTTGGAGATATTGGTCGTAAGTTGGGAGTGCCGTGTCATAGACCTCTATGCTTCCCCAGCCGATAAAGATTTTCTCTTCATATTGATTTTTCTGGTAGATGGCATACGGGACACTGTAATTTTCTCGAACCCTTTCTTCATCGACTTGGACGATAAGATTGAGATTGTATTTTTCATAGAACTTATCGAAGTATCTCTCTATCAACTTCACACAAGAAGAATATGCGATATGTGTGGGATTATCCGTTTGAATTAGGACAGCATCGAGCATTTCAGGAGACTTAAATCCG
>JALQWG010000022.1 GCA_023260135.1 Candidatus Altimarinota bacterium
CGTTACACACATAGGAGAGGCGTCTCTCCAATCTCTCGAGATAACCCAATGTTCATCGAGATATATTGACTACATGACCTCAGAGATAGTCAGGCTCAGATTTGAGGCTCTCCCCTGAGAACTCAAGGAACTCACGGTCGACTTGATACAATCCAGAATTCATGAATTCTATCTTGTTACAATGAACGGTGACTCAGTCGGATGCTTTAGGATATTCGTACCTGATACGATTCCTACAGTTCTCGAACTCTGATCTGTGAAAAGCACAACATCATGAATCGGGAGGGCTATAGTCAGTTATGCAGAATACATCGCACGAGAAAAGCAAAAACAAATAGTTGCCATCACTGGCGAAAGTTACACCAAAACGATGCATAAGAGTTGATGGTTGGACGCAACTGCAGAATATCCAGAACGTATGTCGGAATCCATACAGGACAAAAAACTCTGGACCTATAATAAACTCTAATTTTCTCTCGATTTTTCTCTTTTTATTGCTATAATACCGCACATTATGAAAACCCTCAATTCTATCATCACGAGCACACTCGAGAAGCTCTATAACTCTGATTATACACCCGAGATATCCGTCGCGCCCAAGGCTGAACTCGGAGAATATTGTATCAACGTCTTTCCTCTCGCGAAAACCGTATGAAAAGCACCGAACATCATCTCCGCAGAGGTCGCAACTGAACTCGCAAAACACACGGATGTGTTCGTGTCGACCAATGCAACAGGCGGATATGTGAACTTCTTCCTCACGGCAAGTGTATGGATGGGGATATTCCACAGCATAGATAATTCAAGAGCTCGAAAACTCGAAAAACCAGAAACCATCATCGTGGACTATATCGGTGCCAATGTCGGAAAACCCCTCCACATCGGACATATCTGTACTCCATCTATCGGACAGGTTATCTGCAATACCTATCGTCACCTCGGGTATGACGTTATCGGAGATTCACACTTTGGTGACTGGGGTGGGATTTTTGGGAAGTTGATTTTAATGTATAGAAATCGTTGGGAAGAGAAAAACTTACAAGATATACTAGAGGAGGACTTTGAATTAATTGAATCTAAATTAATAAATAATCCTAAGGAATTATCAGAAATCAATGAGATAAAAGAGTCATACTATTCATCAAACTGAGCTGATATTAGTTGAAGAAGTCGCTTATTAGAGATACTTGCAAACTATATTACAGTTGAGGAATTACTTGAATTTTATCAAGATTTTCATACATATTGACCAGTATTAAGTGATAACTGAATAATTAAGACTCAACTGGATGAAGAACAAAATATGAGAGAATTATGAGCTCGAAAAGAATTCCAATATCTCTCATGAGTTGGTATTGATTTGTCAAACCCAGAGGAACTCAAGCATCACAAAGAAAACGTCGAACTCTGGAAAAAATTTACATCTATCTCTATCACAGAAACTGAGAAAAAACTCAGCCTCCTCAATGTTCATGCAACCTACAACATCGGTGAGAGCTTCTATGAGTGACTCGGACTTCCCCGCCCGAATGGAGAGGATTATCCAGATCTCGAGTTCAACATGAAGAGTATCGTCGCAGAACTCATAGCCAAGTGAGTCGCAACGCAGAACGAGGATGGAAGGCCAAATGACACCAGTGCACAGGTTGGGACCCATCCGGGTGAATTGACCA
>JALQWG010000023.1 GCA_023260135.1 Candidatus Altimarinota bacterium
CCTCAACAACAGATGAATGATATCTCCAGAGACTCATGCATCAGATAAGCAAGTAATCCACCTCCCCGGTGGATTTTTCTTTTGCCTCTATGGAATATGAGAGGAAAGTGAGAGAATAGAGTTGACTATTATTATTAATTTAATATAAATAATTTATGTCAATAGTAACTTTTGATTGCGCACCAGATGCATATGAGCTTGGAATCAGGTTTCCTGAGAGTCCATATTTTTCAGCAAAACCAATTGCATACAGGGAGAGCGCAGAACATGGTGTGTATACTATCATAGCACGTGTATGAGCCGATATAGCATGAGCACTAACATACTCCATTCCATCTGATATCCGCAAACTCAAGATATGACTCGTGGAGGTTCATACTGACTACCTCGGACAAGGACTATGAACGAAGCTCCTATTAGAAGCAGAGGAGCTAAATAAGCAGAGGATACATGGATGTTTCTGATATCTCAGTGATAAGAATAATATATTTTCCAAAAACATGTTCCTCAGGGCTGGATATAGACAATTTGATCCATGGAAATTTTTTAAATAATTCTATTTAGAAAGTGTGTTTCTTTTTTAGATTTTATTATATGAAATTAAGAGAATATATTTGACTATTTACTATAAATAATTATATATTATAAAATATGAACACTATCCGGATACAAAATTCACCAATAAAAAATATTCGTACTAACGGCACGGTTCTTGCTGAGCTAATGTCCACATATTGAGGCGTCGTGAGTTGTATTGTATTAGAGTCGAATGTCCCTCATGTACGCTCATGAATGATACTATATTTTACAGAAAAAAGATGGGATATCTTCCAAAAAGCCTGAGAAGATATATTACTCAAAAATCCATATATAGAACCAACTATACCTCGAAATAATATCGAACATACTGCCATATCCAAAATACCTGATATGCCTATGAATATAAAAATTCCTGAGATACACAATGATACTCCGAAAATGAGTGAAGAACTATTTGCTATAATATTAGAAGTATTTAGAGCATCTTCTCCAGAGATACAGATAACACCCTATGATTTTATAAATACTACACATTGAATCAGGGTTTCAGGTATTGGATTAGGTAGGGGTATACGCTTCACTCAACACCACGAGGAATTCTTATCTGAAAAATGAATCCACATCATCTAGCGTCTCTATAGAATACTTCGTTAGCATATTTTAAATAAAAAATAAAGCAATTCCATGCATAAGCAGAATAAAAGTAGTATAGCATATCGAGTAAACCACCTTGTTCCGAGGGAACGACTTCCAGAGATCAGTGGAATAGTCCAAGAGATCATAGATGGTTTACCAAAACTCACCGCAAAACAACTCTATTCACGGATTGCCCAGATAATCCACGGAAGGTGATATAGAGAGCGGGTTCGTGCCATACTAGATTGAGAATATTATCTTCCAACCAATCTAGATGTTGGTGGGAGGAATTCATTGGCTCATCTTGTGTGAGTCACTGATGTAGAGGACTGAATAAAACTGATTGAAGAGTCTTTTTGAGT
>JALQWG010000024.1 GCA_023260135.1 Candidatus Altimarinota bacterium
GGACTTAGCACCTGCACAACCAGTCGCAGGCTCATCTACCCTTCTGCGTCCCCCCATTGGGTCTTGATCGATCGTCCGTGGTACAGGAATGTTGACCTGTTCTCCATCGCCTACGGCGTTCGCCCTCGGCTTAGGACCGACTAACCCTGAGAGGACGAGCCTTGCTCAGGAAACCTTGGCCATACGGTGTGTGAGATTCCCACTCACATTTCGCTACTCATGCCGACATTCGCACTCCCCGCCGCTCCACCTCGGCTTCCGCCTCGGCTTCTCCGCTGACGGGGACGCTCCCCTACCATTCCTTGGAATCCGCGGCTTCGGTCGTGGGCTTGAGCCCCGGTGGATTGTCGGCGCCGCGGCACACTCGACCAGTGAGCTATTACGCACTCTTTCAAGGGTGGCTGCTTCTAAGCAAACCTCCTGGTTGTTTCAGCATTCTCACATCCTTTTCCACTTAGCAGCCATTTAGGGGCCTTAGCTGGTGATCTGGGCTGTTTCCCTCTCGACGCACGGAGCTTATCCCCCGCCGTCTCACTGCCGCGTTCTTGGACTTACCGGCATTCGGAGTTTGGCTGACGTCAGTAACCCTGTAGGGCCCCTCGACCATCCAGTAGCTCTACCTCCGGTAAGAAACACGTGACGCTGCACCTAAATGCATTTCGGAGAGAACCAGCTATCACGAAGTTTGATTGGCCTTTCACCCCTATCCACAAGTCATCCCAAGACTTTTCAACGCCTGCGGGTTCGGTCCTCCACTGGCTCTTACACCAGCTTCAACCTGCTCATGGATAGATCACTTCGTTTCGGGTCTGCAGCATCTGACTAAATCGCCCTATTAAGACTCGCTTTCGCTACGGCTTCGTACTTGACTTAACCTTGCCAGATACCACAACTCGCAGGCTCATTATGCAAAAGGCAGTCCATCACCCTGATAAATCATAGGGCTCTGAATGATTGTAAGCTAATGGTTTCAGGTTCTATTTCACTCTCCTCGCTGGAGTACTTTTCACCTTTCCCTCACGGTACTTGTTCACTATCGATCTGTAAGTAGTATTTAGGATTGGAGGGTGGTCCCCCCAGTTTCAGTCAAAATATCACGTGTTCCGACCTACTCAGGATACCAATAGAGCTATTGAGAATTTAAATTACAGGAGTTTCACCTTCTATGCTACACTTTTCCAAGTATTTCATCTATCCTCTTTAGTCTCACATTATGGTCCTACAACCCCCAATGCAAGCATTGGGTTTGTCCTAATCCGCGTTCGCTCGCCGCTACTGACGGAATCTCGTTTGATTTCTCTTCCTCTGGCTACTGAGATGTTTCACTTCACCAGGTTCGCTCCCCGCAGGGTAACATGGCTCTCACCATGCTGGGTTGCCCCATTCAGAAATCCCCGGATCAAAGCTCTTTGGCAGCTCCCCGAGGCTTATCGCAGCCTAATACGTCTTTCATCGCCTCTTACAGTCTAGGCATCCACCATTAGCCCTTAATAGCTTATTAAT
>JALQWG010000025.1 GCA_023260135.1 Candidatus Altimarinota bacterium
GGGACTTTAATAGTTTTATGATATTTCCGCTCCAAATTACGTCGTCGCCTGAGAACTGATCTGTGAGAACAACGCAGCCGCCGAGCAGCCTCCCGCGTCCCAAGCGTCTCAACAAGTTCGATAAATTCAGATTCCGTGCAGGCAGCGTTCATTACAGAACACCTCCATCCCATTTTAAATCTTTGCAAATTTGATTAGCGAGTTCTATAAAGTTGTCGTCATGATGGTCATGGTCGCAGTCTGCGTTCTGCTCAAGGGCTGCGTGTATCATTTCGTGCGCTACAATTTTCAGCATATCCGACAGTGACTCGGTAGTGGAATTTACAATCATGATATGCGCAGGCCATTCATAAAGCGCATGATATTTCTTTAATCTTGCTACCCTAAATGTGACTCTATTGACGCTTGGTAAGTTTATACCTTTAAAGGCCGTCTCCCTAAGCAGCTGATAAGCTGCCCGCAGGGATGCTTCAGTCACAAGAGTTTTAGTTTTCATAGCCAATTCCAGTATCCTAGTAGTATCCAGCCACCTTGCGCCGTTTGAACTCCCGTACCGGGTCCTGCTCGTCATGTGGCAACCGCACGAACCCACCCTGCCGTATCCTCATCAACGCCAGAGTCACCGCGTCCACGTAGTCGTCATAATCCGATTGGGGGAATTCTGCAACTTGGTTGATCACTTCTTCCGCCCATCGCGTCTGGGGTGCCCACACCATACCGGTAGCAAACATATCACTAACGCTGTTTAACCGGGCGATTTTATCCTGCCCCTTGCTGGGGGTATATTCTCCCACTACCAGCCCCATTTGTCTCAACTCATATATGAGAGGGGCTCCAGACGCCTTTTTCTCCACTATGAGCGTCATCGGCACGCCGAACGCTTCCCACTCCTTGAACTTATCAAACGCCACTTTCTTCAACTCCGGGAACTCCATGCGTTCTTTTATGGCATCGAGCAATATGACGTTTGCCCGTCCTGTAGTGCTATCGTCGGGTGCAGCTTCGGGGTACCAAACCCCCCATGTGGTGCAGGCGGAGTAGTCCGCCCGCGAGCTTTTCTCAAACGCAGTATCCCACGACTGGACAATAAAATCAGGACGTGGTGGACGCTCCTCCACCCACTCACGCCACCATTCCCGTTTGACAATCGCCCCTTCTTCCGAGGTGGGGTTCTGCATGTACTGGGCCTCCCAGTACCGCACGTCCATGCCCGCCTTCTTGGCCAGCAGTTCTTCGATCGACCAGAACTCAGACCACAGCGGCTTGTCGTTCAGGATGGCCGGGAACTCAACCACTTCCCAC
>JALQWG010000027.1 GCA_023260135.1 Candidatus Altimarinota bacterium
CCGCATGCAAAAAGCCGTGGGCCCAGGTCTCGGCGAAAGAGGGCAATTCGGCCAGCGCAACCTCGCCGCGTTCGGCCTCGGGCAGCGCGAGCAAGGCGCCACGCACGTCGATGGCGGCGGGCTGGTAGGCGCGCTCGTCGTCCAGCATTTCGACCTCGGCGTCCAGGGCGGCGGCCACTTCCTGCCAGCGCTGCTTCCAACGCAGGACGAATTCCATGTGGGCCATGGGCCTGAAGTCCGACCCGAGCAGGGGCGGCCAGTATTCCTCCGCCGGCACCTCGCGGCGGGTACAGACGAGCGCCGCCAGGAAGCCCTCGCAGAACTCCCAGTCGGGCGTCTCGGGTTCAGACTCGCGCATGTGGTCGAGGGCCAGGTCCTGGGCGTCGAAATCGTCGGGGCCCAGGGGCTTGGGATCAGCGGGTGGAACGGAATCAGGCTGGCTCATGGAGGTCTTCGGGGTGGAGCGCGGATCGGGCCTGGACAGACCAAGGCGCCAGGCGCTTTTTCATGGACAGGACGGCGCGGTCCTTGGAAAGTAGCAGGGCCTGGCGGGCCACCGCCAGGTCGATGAATTTTTGGTCGTCGGGATCGCTGCAGGTCAGGGGCGCCTTGACGGGCGCCTCGACCAGCGTGGCGTGGCGGTCGAAGGCGTCCAGCACTGCTTCGGGCGCCAAGCCGTAGTAGGCCAAACGCGGTGCGATCTGCGGATAGCCCAGTACCCGGTCGAGTTCCTCGCGCATCGCCGCCGTGGCCCACCATCGCAGGCGCCCAGCCTCCAGGGCGACGCGCAAGGGCTTTGCGGCTTCATCGGCGAAGACGAAGGTGTCGAGCACGATGTTGGTGTCGAGGACGGCGTTCATCGGCCAGGCTCAGGCACTGGCCTGCGGGTCACCCTCTGGTGGGGCGGGTGATGCAGGCACGGTCGGCGCGGATTCACGCGCGCGGACTGAGCCGGCCACCATGTCGAAACGGAACAGGCGGCATTCCAGTGGGCCGTTCCACATCGGCACCCGACGCGACTCTTTGAGCCGCATGCGCGAGGGCAGCTTGAGGT
>JALQWG010000029.1 GCA_023260135.1 Candidatus Altimarinota bacterium
GTCAGGCAGGCTTATGCCATTGCACTCAACGATCGATTTCTGACCGATCTGAGCCTACCTTCGCACGCCTCCGTTACTCTTTAGGAGGCGACCGCCCCAGTCAAACTACCCACCATACAGTGTCTTCCAGCCGGATGACGGCATGGAGTTAGATATCAAAAATAACAAGAGAGGTATTTCACTGACGACTCCATGATAGCTAGCGCCACCACTTCAAAGTCTCCCTCCTATGCTACACATGTCATTTCTAATACCAATGTAAAGTTGTAGTAAAGGTGCACGGGGTCTTTCCGTCTAACCACGGGAACTCCGCATCTTCACGGAGAATTCAATTTCGCTGAGTTGATGTTGGAGACACCGGAGCAGTCGTTACGCCATTCATGCAGGTCGGAACTTACCCGACAAGGAATTTCGCTACCTTAGGACCGTTATAGTTACGGCCGCCGTTCACCGGGGCTTCAGTTCGATGCTTGCACATCTTGCTTTAACCTTCCGGCACCGGGCAGGCGTCAGACCCTATACATCCACTTACGTGTTAGCAGAGTCCTGTGTTTTTGTTAAACAGTCGCTACTCCCTGGCTTGTGCCACCTTACTCTGCTTGCGCAAAATAAGGCCCTCTTTATCCCGAAGTTACAGAGGCAAGTTGCCGAGTTCCTTCAACATCATTCTCTCAAGCGCCTAGGTATTCTCTACCAATACACGTGTGTCCGTTTAGGGTACGGTCTTAATGATGGAGTTATTTCCTGGGACCTCTTCAAGGCAAGTTCAATCCAATAAGAACTTACAATATACGAGATCCGTCACTACCATCAGGTCAAGGAATATTTACCTTGTTCCCATCGACTACGGCTTTCGCCCTCGCCTTAGGGGCCGACTAACCCTGCGAAGATTAACTTTACGCAGGAACCCTTGTATTTTCGGCGACAGAGTCTTTCACTCTGTTTGTCGCTACTTATGTCAGCATTCGCACTTCTGATATCTCCAGGACCCCTCGCGGGTATCCCTTCACAG
>JALQWG010000002.1 GCA_023260135.1 Candidatus Altimarinota bacterium
AAGGATCTCGTCGAGTTCGGTGGATGGGCAGGTGCGCGTGAGAAGGGAAAAGTTCGAATGGAAGGGAAGGAATATATCGTTCAAGATTGAGATGTGATGTTGTTTAAGTTCGGGGCGTAGATTTTACTTTATACCTATTTATGAAAATTATTCTTATAGGCATCCTCACATTATCTCTTAGTTCTTGTATGATATCTAGTAAGGATTCTAGTCAAATAAATCCTGTACGAATGAATCAATGACAAAATAGTACTTCAGGGATTATTGATGATTTAGCTATTGTGACTCCTGGGACTGTAGTACCTTCTACTGGTGCGATAACATCAAATCATAAGAAGAACATGAAAACTTACGATAATTCATACTATGGTGTTAGTTTTGACTACCCAAGTGAGTTTACTATCGAATCAAATAGCTGAGTTATGAGTTGGGATATGGTGTGAAATATAGATGAATTTGAGGACAATTTGGTTTTTTCGGGTGCCAGAGGAGGTTTTGCACTTATATTCCCTAATGATACTGTGCAAATTGGTCGTGCTCCACTCTATGGAAAAAAAGATGAGATGATCAATATCTGACGTTTCCAAGTTCAAAAACATATTGAATTCTGATCGCAAGATAATCCTGGACCGAATCAACAATGAATCTGGGTTTTGAAGTATACTGTTGAGATTGATGATAAAAAATACAGATTCCAGACGAGTCAAGAGGGTATCTTCTGAAAGTATAGTATATCTGAAGAATTGGAATTAATTATCCAGGATATAATTAAAAGTATCAAGTAATAAAAAATCCCCGTCTCTCATTATTGGCTGTATAAATTTAAAATTTTAGCCGAGAGTGGGGATTTTGTATTTTCTCTTATCTTCACTTTGAGAAAATCTATGGTCTACTGCGTTTTGGTCTGTTGATTGAGAATGACCAGCTCGTGTATTTGTTGGTGTGCCACCTTTTTGGTGTGCACGGTTTGTATAGTTTTATACGTGTGATATTTGTATGTATTTTTATTTGGTATGTGAAGTATACCGTGTATCACGAAGTAGACATAAGGATAGTAACAGGTATTTTTCTTTTTGTCAAAAAAAGAGCAGATTTTTCTGCTCTTTTTTTATACTCGTATTTTTTTGATTACTTCACCGTATCGTTCGTTTTTGGTAGTGATATTTTTACCATTGAGGAGGAATCCTATGATGATGAGTATGAATCCGAAGAATCCGAACCAATTATCTGTCGAGAGGGAGAACGTATCTGATTCTCCACTTGCAGTAGTGATGTCTGAGAGACTCACTCCTGACTCTCATGATACAGTACTCGTTGGTATTATGGTTGGTGTAGTGTTTTCTACGTCATCTATGAATATGAGAGATATCAGGAGCATGGTTGCACCGAGTCCAGTGATGATCCATTTCCAGAGTCACTTTCTCACTATTCCTGGATCTAGGATTCCGCGCACGAGCCCGATGATAGGGAAGAGGTAGAGTGCGTACTTGAGTTCAGTAGGGAGACTGAAGTTCACGGTAGTGACGTCATATCCGAAGTAGATAACCGCGATGAGTATGAGTGCAAAAACTACACGTGTGATGCGGATGTTTTTGTCACTTGGCTTCTGTGCGAGCTTGGCGAGAGTATTGATCATAATAATTAACAATTAATAATTAACAGCGCACAATGAATGGAAAACATAATTATTATTATCCGTTCATTGTCATTTTTTCATTGAATCTGGCGGAGAGAGGGGGATTTGAACCCCCGGTGCATTGCTGCACACACCCCTTCCAAGGGTGCACGATCGACCACTCTGACATCTCTCCAGAGAGCGCATGAACTCTATGGAAAAAGAGCAAAAAATCAAGAAAAAATATTTCCCATCTTTCCTTTTGCATAGACTCCGACTTTTCATATAATATGCCCATGGCCAAGAAGAAAAGCACCACACACCATTCATTTTTTACATACGAATTCCAGAATATTCTCGCATGAGGGATTCTAGTCACACTCGGAGTACTCATGTTCCTCGCAACACGAGAGGCGAGTGTTTTTGGTCGATACTTGACGCAGATTGATACATATCTCTTCGGTGAATTCCATAGATTCATCGCAGCACCGATACTCATGATTCTCGGAGTCATGATCCTCGTGAAGAAGGCAAGCTGGTCTATGACACGGTTTGTTGGAGTTCTCCTCTTCTACATATCAGTCACATCACTTATTGGTTGGTATGTTCCGATATATGATAGTTTTTTCAATATCTGGTGAGTACTCGAGAAGTTCCTCGGTCGATCGAGCGCATTCCTCTTCGTCATTGTACTCTTTTTCGCCTCACTCTACCTGACCCTTCGCATATCCTACCGTACTATACTCTCAAAAGTGAGAGAATCAGTTCCATCTATCTCTCGCGTGCGAGAGGCAGTATTACCTGCAGACGACTATGAAGACGAAGCCCCAGTTCGCAAAACTAAAGCCGACGATGCCTACAAGCGCAAGGCAGAGGAACTCGAACGCAAGATTGCAGAACTCCAGAAATCAAAAAAAGAAGAACCATCAGTGACTCATGAACCAAAATGAGCCAAAATGCTCAAAAATCTCTTCAGTTCTGAAAAGTCAGATACTATCACGAAAAAAGTTCCTCTCGAGACTCCAGAAGGGAAGGTTATCGAGTCAAAAACTCCTGCCAAGGCTGTGGATTTTGGTACTTGGGATTTTCCATCTCTGCAGCTCCTGAATCAAGTCGAACACAAGAATGTTGTATCGACTGATGAGATAGAGGAGAAGTCACTCATGATACAGAAAACTTTTCTCCAATTCGGTATCGATGTCGAGATGGAGGAGGAGTGCGTTGGTCCGACGGTTATCCAGTATCGTCTGCGTCCATCTGAGTGAGTTCGCCTGTCGAAGATCGAAGCCCTCAAAAAAGACCTCACACTCGCACTCAAGGCAAAAAGTATCCGTATCCAGGCACCAATCCCAGGACTGGGTCTCGTTGGTATCGAAGTACCGAATGAAAAACGTGATGTCGTAGGAGTTCGTGAGGTACTAGCGGATGATGCTTTTATTCATCACAAATCCAAACTCGCACTCGCACTTGGTAAGGATATCCAGTGAGACTTCATCGTTGGTGATCTCGCGAAGATGCCACACCTACTCATAGCAGGACAGACTGGTTCTGGAAAATCTGTGGGAATGAATGGATTCATCCTCTCTCTCCTCTACAAGAATACTCCATCAGAACTCCGTATGATCATGGTAGATCCGAAGCAAGTGGAGCTCGGAGTCTATGATGGTATACCACATCTCCTGACACCTGTTATCAACTCTCCAGACAAGGCACTCAACGCCCTCAAGTGGTGAGTGGCAGAGATGGAGCGTCGATATGGTACTCTGAAGCCACTCAATGCTCGTAACCTCGAAGAGTACAATGCAAAAGTATCCGCAAAAGATAAGATGCCAGCTATAGTTATCATCATCGATGAGCTTGCTGACCTCATGATGAGTGGGAACAAAAAAGAAGTGGAATCAGCCATCACTCGTATAGCACAAAAGGCTCGTGCCGTAGGTCTCCATATGATACTGGCGACACAGCGCCCATCAGTTGATGTCATCACTGGACTTATCAAGGCAAATGTACCATCACGTGTAGCATTTACTGTGGCGTCCAATGTAGACTCTCGTACCATCCTCGATCAGATAGGTGCAGAGGATCTCCTCGGTCGTGGTGATATGCTCTACTTCCCGACAGGTGCTATGGCCACCAATCGTCTCCAGTGAGTTCTCGTCGAGACAGATGAGGTCGAGCGTGTGGTTGCTCATATAAAGCGTACTATCGATCCAGAGATGCTTGCAGACATATATGACTCATCTATCGTAGACGGAGATAGGGGGAACTTCGAGTGATCTGCGAGTGGAGATATGTATGGAGATGAAGACCCGAAGGTGATCGAAGAAGCCATCGAGCTCGTTCGCTCATCAGGGAAGTGTAGTACATCTATGCTCCAACGCCATCTGAAGCTCGGATATGGTCGGGCGGCACGTGTCGTGGATATTCTCGAATCTATGGGTATCGTCGGTCCTGCTGATGGCTCTAAACCAAGAGAGGTGATTGGGTAGATGATTATTTTCAACGCATACTTTTTAATATATTGCTCGCGCGTTCATGAGCTTCTTGTTCTGCTCTAGTGGTTAGATATCCAGTTCAATCTTTTTCTTTTGTTGCAGAGTTTTTTATATCCATTAGATATTTTCTTTCTTGCATTATAGCTCATACAAGAGATAAAAGCCCATTTTCAAAAGCATCGTCTAATACTTCATCTTCGAAATCTCAAAGCACATAATCAAATATTGTTATCCAGTCAACTTTTGAATCTGGATCGATTCATCCATCGAGTATATATGGACGCATTCACAACTTCATTAGTTCTACACATACGAGAGAAAATAATATCTTTTCTTTCAATCAGCTTGTTGCAATATTCTTTTTTAAGCTATCATATGCAATTTTGAGTGCAAATATCTCAGACGAATGTGTATGGTATATTGGTATAAGTTTTCAGTGGTCTTGTCTGAGGCGTGGAATAAAATCCCTCAAAAAGAAATTGCCTTCTTCTTCACTAAACTGACCTCAAATGTAGCTTCAGAGGGCATTCTGATAGACTGCTAACTCTTGCACTATATCTTTACTTAATACATGTGCAATATCATAGTCTGGTGATTTATACGCAACAGCAAGAGCAAGATATGCAACTTCTTCAGGTTTTAAAACTATTCCGCTTTCCAGTGTAGCAAGTCTTCTATATATTATTGGTGAGATACTTACCACAAATTCTTGATGTACCCGCGGTCTTCATATAAAAAAAAGTCATAAATTTTTCTCTTCGGCATCTATTCTTGAATTAATCTGGTCTGATCAATGCGTTATTGAAGACATATTTTAATATTATTAATTATTATTTGTCAATAATTTGCAATATATTCACTTTTTCCTATACTGCAAGTCTATTTTTATAAAAAACTAATTATGGGGAAGATTCTCATAAAAACTCCTGAACAGATAGCATGAATCCGTAAGGCGGGTAAGCTCACGGCACAGACGCTCGATATGATTGGGCAGTATATCCGTCCTGGTGTCTCGACACTCGAGCTCGACAATATCATGAATACATTTATCCTCTCCAATTGATGAACGTCAGCGTGTATAGACTACCTCGGCAATAACAAGTGGGGGAAGTGAGCAACTGCATATACTCGTTGTACGTGTATCTCACTCAACGATGTTATCTGTCATGGTGTACCTCGTGCAGATGAATTACTGAAGGAGGGTGATATTCTCAATATCGATGTCACGACTATTGTTGATGGATATTTTGGTGATGCAAGTCGTATGTATACCGTCGGAGAAGTGAGTGAGCAAGCGAAGAAAGTGATTGCGGTAGCCAAAAAATCCTGGGAAATCGGTATTGCTCAGGTACGGCCAGGCAATCACTTCGGGAATATCGGATATGAGATCTCCAAATATGCAGAGTCACAGTGATGTTCAGTTGTACGTGAATATACAGGACACGGTGTCTGAGTTCAGTTCCATGAGGAACCGTATGTCTACCACAAGGCTGAGAGGAACTCATGACCCAAGATGCAAGCAGGTATGATATTCACCATTGAGCCGATGATCAATCTCGGGAAGTTCGCAACCAAGCTCGATCGTGATAACTGGACAGTACGAACCAAGGATGGATCACTATCAGCACAGTGGGAGCATACGATACTCGTTACTGAGACTGGATATGAGATCATGACCAAGGCATAAAAAATCCTCCAATTGGAGGATTTTTAACTATGCGAGTTGGTAGTTTTCTTCGAGTGCCTTGATGCGGTTGTCGAGAGATGGATGAGTTGAGAAAAATGAATCTGGTTCATTGATCATGAATGCTGCCATCTTTTTGTCAGTTGGCTCTACATGAACGAGAGCTGTCATTTTCTGGAGCTTCTTGAGTCCAGATATCATCTTGGCCTTGCTCGTATACTGTGCTCCACCGAGGTCTGCACGATACTCACGTATGCGTGAGAACCACATCACTACGAACATTGCGAGGAATCCGAATACGAGTTGGAATGCCATATAGACACCCTGATATGCGAGGTATGAGAGACCGTTTTCTTCCCCATCTCTGGAGAGGAATGACGATACAGCACGTGCTGCGATATGGGAAAATAGTATGACGAATGTATTCATCACGCCCTGGAGGAGTGTAAGTGTTACCATATCACCGTTGAGTATGTGTGCCATCTCATGCCCAACAACTCACTCTATCTCTCACTTATCCATCTGATTCAGAAGCCCTGTTGATACTGCTACGAGAGAGCTATTCTTGGTTGCACCTGTTGCAAATGCATTGGGTTCTGCAGACTCATAGTATCCGACCTCTGGCATGGAGAGATGATTCGCCTGAGATATGCGCTCAACTGTATCCCATACAACTTGGAGCTTGCCATCTTGGTATGATGCTGTTCTATCGAGAAGCACTATATTGTATGCACGCTTCGCCATCCAGCGAGAGATAGCGAGAGAGATAAAAGATCCTGCAAAACCAAATACGATGGCATATATCATGATGGCTCACATACCACCACCTGCATCGAGGATACCAGGGAAGAACATATTGACCACAAACATCACGATAGAGAGGAGCGCGAGAACCGCAATATTGGTCAGGATGAAGAAGAATATACGTTTAATAATTTGCATAATTTTGAGTATTAGAAAATACACTTATATTATATAGAATTTTCTCTGAAATCAACTTGATTTTTTGAAATACTTTTCTACAATACATACTTGTATTACTTTTCTAACTTTTCATATTATGTTCGGATCCAAGAAAAAAGAGCTTCCAGTAAAGGCATCTATTGGTGTCAAGATGCATGGTTCTGTCACTGTTGGTACCAAGGGGCAGATCGTTATCCCCAAGGATGTACGTGATATGCTCGATATAACAGAAGGTGACACACTCATGACCATGACAAAATATGGGAAGTTTGTAGGATTTATCAAAGCTGAGGATATCGAAGAGTTCATCGAGCTCCTCAAGTCCGAATGTAATATATCTGATAGATAATTTATTTTTATAGAAATACCTTTTATGCGATTTATTCGTTTTTTATTTGTTGTTGGATTTTTCATACTTGCTTCTTGTTCACAAAAAGAAGAGACTCTCACGGATACTAGTACTCCAGATAAGGCTCCATTCTATATATCTGTATACAGTATAGAAAAAGATACTCTCAAAACTGAAGTACAAAAGTCATGACGAGTGAGCTCAAAGTCAACTCTCACACTCACATCTAAGGGCGTCGGTGAAGTGGCAAAGATAGAGGTCAAGGAGGGTTCTCAGGTAAAGGCTGGATCCGTGATAGCTCGCCTCAAGGATACTCTCACCAACTATGATCTCCAACTTGCTCAGGCAGAAAATGCTCTCAAGATACAGAATGCAAGCAAAGAAACGACAACGGTCAATCTCGAGAGCGCTATCGAGAGTTCTCGTATTGCCTACGAGCGTGCCAAGCAAGCATACGATACACTCATGAATCGTAATGCTCTCCAGTATGATCTCACTGTTAGTGGTAACAAAAAAACACTCGATGCCTATAATGAATCCTATAGGAGTTATATGACCGAGCTCGAGAAGACGTATACTCAGATTCTTCACGAGGGTGACAAGATCCTCTGAATCACTACCAATTTCCAATATGCCAATGACTCTTGGGAAAACTACCTCGGTGCTCGTATTGGGTCTGTGAAGGCAGATGCTGACAATGAGTGGAACAAGTCATTTGCCCTGCGTGGTGAACTCCGTGCTCGTATAGAGAAGTGACTCGAGATCAACCGAGAGAATCCAGAGGCTGATATAGAGCTCATCGCTCGTGGCTATGAACAGATGCGCAAGTATCTCGATACTATGCTCAATATGCTCCAGAATAATGTCATCTGATGAGGTCTCCCACAGGTGCAGCAAGATGCTTGGCTCCTCGCATGGAATGGATACCGTGCCTCTGTCGGATGAAGTGAATCTGGATACAATGCTTGGAAATCTCAGACAGTCACTTTTTTCAAAAACTACAGAAAAACTGAACGCGCAACCAAGCTCGCTATAGCAAGCCTCGATAGAGAGCTCACAGCTGATGAAAATACTGAACTCACCTCTGATAGCGATCTCAAAATCACCTATGAGAATACACGTCTCGATCTCGTAGAACGTACTCGTAACTCTGAGCTCTCTCTCGAACAGGCCAAGATGGCATATGAGAGTGCACAGGCCCTCAAAAAGTCTACTCTTGAACAACTCGAATGATCTCGTAGGTCTGCTGAGATATCCCTCGAACTTGCCCGTCGCAATGCTGACAATCTCATCATACGTGTACCAGTAAGTGGTACAATCTCAAAGGTGCTCACGAGTATTGGTCAGAGTGTTGCTACGGGTACACCTGTAGCAGAGTTCACAAGCAATGAGCCAGAGATAGTCCTCGACATAGAATCCAACCTTGCTCGTACTCTCTCCATCGGAGAAGAAGTGGAGGTATCTGTAGAAGGTAAGGTGTATAAGTGAACCATAATTGCACTCTCGTCTGTCGCAGGGAAGAACCTCCTCTCTACTATACGTGTCTCAGTAACTGATGGAAGCTCAGCGATAGGGAAGACTGCAACAATTACATTTTATCCAAAGGAATCAATTGATGGTGAGGGGCTTATATCACTCCCGCTCGAATCAGTTCGCATAATAGCAGAGAATGAATGAGAGATTCGCTATCTCTCAGGAGAATCGATTGCAACTAAAAATATCAAGATATCAGCTATTAGATCTGGTTTTGTTGAAACAACCGACAGTATTGACCCGAGTATGCAGGTCATACTCTCTGACACAACGAACTACGATACAACAAAACATAAGCTCACTATCCAAAAGAACTAACTTAACTTCCAATTATGTCCCGTCATACAGAACTCATCGAACAATTTGAGACATGATTCTTCGGATTCTGGATAAAAAATCATCGCATATCTTATCTTCTCGTACTCCTTCTCGTAGTTGTGGGATATGTTGCGACCATGAATATCCCAAAAGAATCATCTCCTTCTATCAAGCTCGGTATAATATCTATTGCAACCGTCTATCCAGGAACGAATCCGCAGGATATAGATAGTCTTATAACGGATAAGATATACAAGGAAGTAAAAGATATCAAATGAATCGATAAGATAGAATCAACATCGTCTCTTGGTGTCTCAAGCGTTGTCATCACTCTCAAGACTGATGCAGTTGTACAGGATGTTCTCGATGAGGTTCGAAGTAATGTTGCACGAGTCTCTCTCCCTGACGATGCTCTTGATCCAAATATCCAAGAGATAGAGACCGATACAAGTCGAGCATTTTCAATACTTATATATGATGAAGATAACTCCAAGTCTCGCTCATACCTCCTCGACAAGGCTAAGCAGATACAAGATCATCTCAAGTGAACTCCCGGTATCGAGAGTGTAGATATATGATATAGTTCTGACTCTTCTCCTATTGCTGGAGGTGCTGGATGAGTTGATGCATATGATGTGGAGATAGTACTTGAAAAAGAAAAGATAGATGCCCTCGGTATCGATCTCTCTACTATTGCGAATGCTATTAAGTCACTCAATCTCGATCTTCCTATTGGAAACTTTTCTCTTGGAGATAAGCAGTACGATTATCGTATCTCTGGTAAGAATACTTCGAGTTTTGAGTTCCTCTCGACACCGATATCTCTCGCAAATGGAGGAACTATTACTCTTGGCGAGATATCGCGTATAGAGCGTGATTATGCGAGTACTACCAGAGACCTTGTTATTATTGGAGATACAGGAAGTGGCAAGGAGTATATCGGACTGACTATCAATAAGTCAGATGGATATAGTATCTTTGCTGCGAGTGATGCTGCAAAGAAAAATATCGAAGAGATATTTGATACACCTGAATTTTCTGGTCTTGGGTTTATCTATGGTTCTGATCTGGCTGAGACTATTCGTGAGGATTATAAGGCCCTTGCTCGTGAGGCGACAACTACTCTCGTTCTTGTTTTTATTGTCATATACCTTTTTGTAGGATTCAAGGAGGCAGTTTTTGCGAGTGTGACTCTCCCTCTCGCATTCCTTGCCACTTTTATCCTTCTCTATGCAATGGGATATAGTCTCAATTTTCTTACGAATTTTTCTCTCATCCTCTCGTTCGGTATCGCTATCGATACGATTATCGTGATTGTACAGGCTGCGAGTTCCAAGATCAAGATTGGCTACAATCCAAAAAGTGCTATACTGCTTGCTATCAATGAGTATGCCATACCAATCATATCTGGAGTTGCTACCACAATTGTGGTATTTGTCCCTATGATGACACTTCCGGGAATACTTGGGAAGTTCCTTGCGTATATACCTATCACTATCTTCGGAGTTCTGACATTCGGACTTATACTCGCACTGACGGTGAATAGTGCACTCTATCTCCTCTTCACACGCAGGCAGAATACATATCGTGAAAACGAAGAGATACTCGAATATGCTAATAAAGATGAACGTGAACTCCTCCAAATAGAACGTGAGTGAAAGACGAAGATTGCAGACAATGAGCGGAGTCTTCGTATGCAAATCATTGAAGCAATGATTAACTCGTATAAGCGAGTGCTCAAGAAGTTTCTCATGAATAAAAGACTCAGACGGCAATCTATACTTATTCCTGTCGTATTTTTCTTTGTCGGCTCATTTTTACTCGCACCACGTGTTGGTTTTGAACTTTTTCCTTCGGATGACAACAATATCGTGAATTTTTCTATCGAGTGAACTCCTGGTATCACTACAGAAAAGATGGCTGAGATGGTATGAGATATTGCCCCTCTTTTCGCAGGATATAAGGAGATAAAAACCATATCCATAAGTACGAGTAAAAATAAAACATCTATCAGTACTGAGCTTATCCTCAAGGATACACGTAAGGAACTCTGACTCATGAGTGTCTATGACTTTGAAAAAGAAGTGCTCCATAAGCTTGCTCCACTTGAATCCAAGTGACTCAAGGTGACAAGTGAACCACTTGCCAATGGTCCTCCTGGTGGTAAGGCAGTTGGGCTCAATCTTATTGCTGATAGTCCAGATAAGCTCTCAGAACTCATCAAGATATCTAAGGAGTTTCAAGCAGCACTTAAGGCAATACCTGGTACGAAGAATATTGGCAGTTCATCTGAGGATACACCAGGGCAATTTATATTTACTCTAAGAAAAGACGTACTCTCAGACCTCTCAATTCCGTTTTCTCTCATATATGGTACGATAACACAGAATATCAATGGCATAAAAGTTGGAACTATAGAGGATAATGGGAATGATAGGGACGTCATGCTCAAGCTCGAAAAGTTCCAAAATGATATCTCTCCTGAAGATATACAATGAATTACCTTCTCATATGCAGGGAAGACCTATCGAGTTGGAGACTTTCTCGATGTGAGATCTGAAAATGCGATTGCCTCAATCAAGCGAAAAGATGGAAAGATACAGATAACTGTCGATGCTGATCTCGAGGTTGGAGTAGATAGTATCTCTACACAAAATGCATTCCTCAAGTATGCACAAGAATATAGTTATCCTGCAGGTATATCGTATGCGGTTGGATGAGAAAACGAAGAAAACAAAGAACTCCTTGTAGCGGTTGGAGTTTCATTCTTTATCGCGTGTATGACAATATTTGCAATACTTACACTCCAGTTCAATAGTTACTCACAATCGGCCGTAATTCTCTATTCGGTTATCATGTCCCTTCCATTCGTAATGATAGGACTTATTTTAACTGATAATCAGTTCTCTATGCCTTTTGGTATTGGATTTATCGCGTTTACTGGTATTTGAGTGAACCACGGTATCATCCTTATCGATGCGATCAACAAGAATCGTGCCAAGGGTATGGATCAGATAGATCTCCTTGTTGAGGCTGGTGCGAGTCGTCTTGAACCAATGATACTGACGAACCTGACAACAGTTTTCGGTATACTCCCAATTGCGCTTAAGGATAGATTCTGGTCGGGTATGGGCTTTACTATCATATTCGGACTTGTTGCCACGACATTTATATCACTGTTTGTTCTGAAGTCTGTGTACTATGAGCTTTACATGAACCCTGAGCCATCATTTATACGGCGTTGGTATGCTGCAATCATGGGTGTATTTACAACAAAAAGAAAGAGGAATTAATCCTCTTTCTTTTCTGATTCGCTTACCTCATCGAGTCTTCTGTATTTAAATATATATCCTTCTCACCAGTCGTTCCGGAGCCAATGAGATATACCGTATTCTTCGAGTGTCGCTCGGAGTCTACGGATATTTACTCTGAGTGTATTTTTCATATCGAGTTTTTCATTGTATCACCAGACTTTTTCTATGATATATGCATCTGAAAGGAGTTTTTCTCGTTCGTTGAAAAATAGGGAGAATATATACTTTGCTGTTTTTGTAAATTCTATGATTTTTCCGTTGTAGAGGTATTCATTTTTGGACTGAGAATACTCTAAATCATGATATGAGAGTGCTCATCGGCGTTTGTTAGGTCCACTCATACAATACTCACGATACCAGTGAAATACTCGTATCTCGAGTTCCTTGTATCGGATATCTTTGCCCATATAGTCTGTGGCACCAAGAGAGAATGCATATTCGATGTCATTGATATTATCGCTTGAACTGATGACGATGATAGGAATAGTGCTTCCATTTTTTCTGAGAGATTGTATCACCTTGAATCCAGAGGGATGACGGAGTGTATCTCCCTCGAGTACGAGATCCACGAGAACGATATCATAGGAGCGCATATGTCATATGAGTTCCTCGAACTCTAGGAATGAAGAAATATGCTCAACACGATTGACGTAGGTGTTTTTGTTGAGTGTTGTTATGAGGTGTTCCGCGAATTGTTTATTGTCTTCTATGAGGAGGATGTTCATGTAATTGTGACAGGGTAATAAGATACTACAGTAAAACGAGAAAATTTGCAAGTTTAATTAATCGAATCAAACTGTCCCTTTTTATATGGTATCCATGGTGATATAAAATTCTCTCATGCCAATATTCTTTCCATGTGTGGGTATGTTGCAAACTCTGAAGCTCTTGGGCCCAGAGTGCTTTGAGTACATCTGTTTTGTACTTCTCTACGAGTTTTCCTGGTGGCATTCTGAATCACTTTCAAAAGATTCCTTCAAAGTATTGTTGCACCCTTTCTGAAGTTATGGCTCTAGCTCAAGATGATTGGTGTCATGTGGTAAGTGTATTCATAATAATATATTAAGAACTAATAGTTACATTATACAATATAATAGTGACAAATCTGTTACAAAATGCATAATAAAAAATGGCTTCCTGTAGAGGAAACCATGGGTATGGGCTGGGAAATGCAAAAGATTTTTTTTGAAGACTTTATTCCCAACCCCTCTTTCCAGACAATGCAGAGTTACTCCTTTTTCTCATGTCTTCTAGGATTATCTCCGCCTCAGTAAAGAGTGCCTCAATATATGATTTAGCAGAATTTTCTGAGTGACTAATTCAATTTACCAAAATATTTCATACATGATGAGATGTTTTTTCGACGGCATGATTCGTCTCTATTCATCCTCCTGAGAGGAGTACAGATGTAGGAAAGTGATGGTAAGTGCTAGTATCGAGATACATACCCTGAATAATTAAATGATATTAATTATAGTATACACAACAATAGTGACAAATCTGTTACAAAATCAGAATAAAAAAATGGCTTCCTGTAGAGGAAACCATGGATATGGGCTGGAAAATGCAAAAGATTTTTTCTTGGAATTTCTCGAAAAATAGAGCCAAATATCATCCAATACCTAATATTGTACAGTATATGTGTTCAAAAACTGTTATTTATTCGATTGGGATCGATATCTCTATCCTGATTCATGAGAGTTTTTTTCATTTTTGTGCACTGATAGTACCATCATGGAGTTCAACGATTCTCTTGCAGAGATAGAGTCCTATGCCGAGCCCGATTGAATTTTTCCCTATAGTATACTTCTCGAATATTTCTTCGAGCTCTATACCATTGAGTCATTGTCCATTGTCCTCGATACCTATAATGATAGAATTCTCATTCTCTTTTATGTCGAGATATATCTCTGGACTTTTTGGATCGGCAAACTTGGCAGCATTGGTAAAGAGATTGGTGAGAACTTGGATAAACTGAGTTTTGTCGATACCCATGTATATGACTCACTTCGGAGTAGATTCTGTATAGATGATATGTTGGTGAACCTTTTTCTGTAGATGATACTGTGAGAGTATTAGCTCTATTATATTTACTCGTTCTGGGTACAGAGTTGCTTGGCTTTTCTCGAGGTATTCTGTTGTGAAGAGCTGGGAGAGAAGTGTCTTGGTGTGGGCAAGATTGTCTCCTATGGATATCACTTCTTCACGGATTCAGATATCCGATAGACGACCTTCCTCCATGTCTGCAGAGAGATTATCTATCTGGAGAAGTGCACTCGTGAGTGGTGCCTTGATCTCATGTGAGAGTGTGGCGATAAATTCCTTCTGTCTCGAGATGAGGGTATTGTACTCAATAGTCTTCTCATCTACCTTGCGGTCGAGATTGCGAGAGATGTCTTCGAGTTGGTTATATACATCAATATACTGCATATGTATGGAGAGGATATGGACGATATCCTCTAGGAAGGCTATTTCGGAGACACTATAGAATGCTCAGAATTTTTTTCTTCATAACATGAGAAGTCATCGTACCTCATTTGTATTGTAGTATATTGGTATACATAAAAAAGGATCTGACAGTCCTGTCTTGATTTTTTTGAAGTTGAATCGTATCATGTTTTCCTCGAGAAATACAAAATCATCCATGACAATCTTTTTCTTCATATTTACAAATGCTTTTGACAAGAATTCTACTTGCTCCTTTTTAGTTATTTTGACTACCTCTATTTCTTTTGTCTGAAAAACCTTGCTCACTTCCGTCTGAAGATAGGAGTTTAATGATTTTATATCCAAAAACTGTACCATATTTCTTTTGATGGTTTTCATCTTTCATTCTATGATATGTAACTGTGTCTTCGCGAGGATGTACTTGTCGAATAAAAATGATAATACATGGAATATCCCTAATACGAGGCTAGAGTATGCTAAAATAAATATAAATGAAGAGAAATTATCTGTGAGAAGCTCATACGGAATAGCATATTGACCAATAAATCACCATATTATAAATGATATAATGATGAGTGCTATAATAGTTAAGAGTAACCTACTGAACTCATATCATGTTGGTGAAAAATAATATCTCTGTATGATATTTGCAATAACGAGTACGGATATAACAAATAATACTATTATCTCATTCTCCAGTATCCATATACCATATAGTGGCAAGATAACTTGCAGTGTAATCAGAAGACTCAAGAAGATAAGTTTTACCCATATTATTTTTGAGATTCTGACCTTATCGATATAGCTTAGTTCCTTTTGTTTTTTTATAAAGAAAATGAATGATATCGGGATAAAACTGATATATACAGCAGTACTGAGCCATGTGAGACTTCAGAATACTTCTCTATAGATGCCATGTTTATCGAGCTCTATTCTCTCAATAATGTTATCTGTAAATATAGATGTATAAAATATAGTAATGAAGATAATACTGAGGAATATCATGAGAACCTTATTTTCTCATATTTGTTCCAATAATCAGTATCAGGACTGTCTTTTCCCAAAAAAATATATAAATAATACAAAACAGATGAGTGTAATGGGTGAGAGTCCATAGTCAATTCTCGAGAATATTAGCCTATACTCTTCTGGAAATGGGTAATCTGAAAAAAATATAAAATAGAAGATAAGCCAGAGTGATGCAAGTACTGTGTAGAAAAAGAAAAATAATCATCAGAGATTTTTATACTTTCGTAAAACACCAATCCCTCAATAGAGGGAGAGTGCGGTTGCAATAAAATAAAAGAAGATATAGTTATTCATTATCTTGGAGATTAAATGCCTTTCTTGGGACTATCGAACTAATTCATTGTCTTGCTTTTTCAATAGCAGAAATTGCTCTAAATGTAACTACAGTGCTACAATAGTCAAGTCGATTGTTGACAGCTGATATGGGATCTCATCTGTGGTCCAGAAGTGTGAGTGGTGTCACAGATAGTTGTCTCGAGCAGAGATCGAAAAAATTATTAGTCATATCCATCTCTGCAATTCAGGGGGTCATGGCGAACTCATCACTGATCAGTTCTCGCGCCCAATCTCTCATCATACGCATCATACTACGAATAGATGCGTATTTTGGGAGCATACCAATTACAGGGAATACCATTATTCCATTGTCTTCCAGATCATCATATAACCTCTCCATCGCTCTTTTTATATAGTTATACCTTCCTCCGTAGTGAGCTGCTAATTCATTCTCATAAGCATCTCTGAGTGTTGGTGTTTTATAGGTCATACAGACTCATGCTATTTCATTTGTTCATTTTTTAGTTGCGATAACAATCTGAGCACTTTTTCATGGTCACACTATGGGTTCTATACTTCCAGGGGTTCAAATACATTTTTCTATTGATGTTGGTAGTCTGAATCTCCCGATCTCTCCTAGACAGTTTCTCCCATCCTCTAGTGTATCTATTCATTCTGGACAATAGAGCATTCTTTCGTGGCGTTTTTGGAGCTCATCTGCATGGAATGACCCTGTTATATTGCTGAGCTCCTGTATAGATCGAGATACAAATTTTTCATCTATCCCAGTTCCTGCGTTCAGTATCTCTTTTATCCTCCTCCTCTCTTCCTCTAGATATCTTCTCGCGAGATAGAATTCTCATGTTGAGTAGAGTGTTCCATATCTATCTGAAAAAAATTCTCCCACTCATTGTCGGGATCAGAGTATATTGTGAATTGCCATATTGATTGCACCTATTGAGAATGAAGCTCATGGATTATTTCATAGTACTTCCTGAAAATTTTCTCATTCACTGAGAGAAAAGAGGTGCCTGTCGAGGTTTTCATCGACTTTTTGTACTGAATCTATCTGAATAGTAGTGGTACTCATATTATTGAGGGTTATAGTATAGTACGTACACACTAACAATAAATAGTGACAAAATAGTGACAAAAAGTATATACCTTATGGGGTATTATTGAGATATTATTAATATCGAATTATCTTTTATATTTGTGCATTTCTCGACTTTGGCTATACTGTGAGCTATTATGAACAAAAATAATTTGTCACTTTTTCTCATTCTCGCAACAGCATTTCTTGATATTCTCGGAATGTCACTCTTTATCCCACTTCTCCCGAGTATTATCTCTGGATTCTGAGTTGATCCATCATGGACAGGCTATACACAGGCAGTCTATGCTATAGGCATGTTCGCCTGATGACTCATATTCGGTGGACTCTCTGACAAGTATGGGCGCAAGCGAATGCTCGTATTCACGAGTCTCATCAATCTCCTCTCATATGCCATCATGCTCGTGAGCATATGGTCACTCACTATCAATACCATGCCGAGTATGATTTGATCCGAATCTCCACTCATTGGTATAGAGCATTTTCTCCATGCATTCTCTGGTTGGACTCCGATGTTCGTACTTTTTCTCCTCGCACGTCTCGTAGGCGGATTCGGCGGTGCAGGATTCTCTGTTATACAGGCGTATATCTCTGATATATCTACACCTGTCACTCGTATGAAGAATATGTGATTGATGGGTGCAGCTTTTGGTATCGCATTCCTCGTATGACCAGCACTCTCAGGAGTTCTCTCACACTGGATTAGTCCGGTTGCAATTATTGGTATTACATTTTTTGTAGTATTTCTCAATGTGATACTCATCAACGTGCTCCTCCGAGAACCACCAAAGCATGTACATACTGAGGAAGTGCATCTTGTGGATTTTCACTTCTCACGAGTAGTGCTCATCCTCTTCGTCCTCTCATTCGGTGCGACGCTCGCATTCTCTGCTATACAGGCGATGTCAACACAGTTCTATGCTGATAGATTTGCATTCTCGGCAACGCAGATAGGCTATACGATGGCGATGGTATGACTCGTCGCTGTACTCTATCAGGCATGGCTCGTACGCTATGTGCGTGCGTATTTTGATGAGTACCAGATGGTGCGAGTCGCATTCCTCATTCTCATCGTATGATTCGTCTGATTCTCACTCAATCAGAGTCCTGTGTGGTTGTTTTTCTGGGTGATATTTTTTCCTCTTGGTATGTGATCGTTCAATCCGTCTGTCTGAGCCCTCCTCGCCAAAAATGCCTGAAAAGAAGTCTGAAAAGTTATGGGATACAATACGTCTATCCAGAGCATCTGACAGATAGTCTGACCGATACTCGCATGACTCCTGTATGTCACACCAGGAACCAATGCGCCGTTCATCGCATCGGCAGTGATATTTGTCGTATTATTCGCTATCTCTCTCACTCTCAGAAAATAGAAAACCCCTCACGTGAAGTGGGGGGGGTTTCTTTTGCAATATTTTTTGCATTCATCATTCAAAAAAATATAATTCAGGAATGAATCAAAAACCATACTACATCGCTATCGCTGCCATGTCTGAGAATCGCGCCATAGGGAAGGACTGAAAAATCCCTTGGTATATACCAGAGGATTTCAGGCACTTCAAAGAGACAACACTGGGTTGTCCTATCATCATGGGGCGCAAGACCTATGAGTCTATCGGACGACCACTTCCTGGGCGAGAGAATATCGTGCTCTCTCGCACCAAAACAGACTACGAATGAACAACTTCTATTACGTCTATCGATGAACTCGATGCATATCTACTCTCAAACTGAATAGAAAAATCCTTCATCTGCGGATGAGGGGAGATATACAAGCTCTTCTTCGAACTCGGAAAAACTGACGAAGTCATCCTCTCGCGTGTGAAGATGAATATTGTGGATGCTGATGCGTATTTTGCAGAATTTGAACAGGATTTTGATCTCGTTCGGACAGATGATAGAGGGGAGTTTAGTGTAGAGTATTGGGTCAAGAATTCATTGTAGAATCAAATTCACCTCTTGTATTTGATATTGATTGTATGAGATTATTATGACATCTTATGAGAATGTCATTTATAGATTTTTCTGAATTTGTAGCTAGCTCCATCTTGAGTTCTCAGATAATTGATATTTTATCGGATGCTGATACTGTACTCTTGCTGAGAGCTTCAAGAAATTCTCTTATTTTAAATATTTCATCATCATTACATTCAGATAATCTCTGTTGTACTAATTGCATTATTTCTCTGTCATCTTGGTGCGTTTCTTGTGTCCTGGATATTTTATTGATATCTTCCATTACCTCTGGAGTTATCGTTGTGTCTGCTTGTATAAGTTCGGATATGATATAACTAATAGCTTCTTCAGTTCATTCAAGAGCCTTATTCGGAATATTCATAAAAATGGATGGTTAAAGTGTACATTAATGTTAGCATTTTTATGTGTTCACGTCAATTTATTTGAGTATTTAGGACTTATTTTTATAATTCTCTTGTAAATCATTATCTATGAAAAAAATCCTTCTCCTTTCAGCTCTCATTTTTCTCTCATCATGTTCTCTCGGTGGAGGAATTGCTGACAATGTTACCCAGGTTCGCCCTGCAACCTCAGTCTGAACTGGCATGATTGAACCATACGAGATAGGGACTGTAGATACAGCATTCCAACTCTTGGGTCCAGATCACAAGATCGAGGTTGGATGAGTTCCAGACCCGAAGGTATCTGGTGTAACATGTTTTTATTCTCGTGCTCGGACGGGTGGTATCGCATGAGGACTCGGCCTCGCTGAGGATACGAGTGATGCATCCGTCGCATGCCGTCAGACAGGGAAGATAACATTCGTGAGGCCAATTGCTCCAGTCGAGGAGATATGGAACGAATCCACCAGCTTCTTTTTCAAAAAACTGCGTATCGTCAGGTTCTATGATGTGAGTTCCAATAGTCTCATATACCTTGTCTACTCTGATCGTCTCGTCGATGGTTCACCGAAGAACTCTATCTCGGCTGTAGCCCTCGAGGATGTACAACCAATACTCGAAAAATAATCCATTATCTCTATGCACTTCGCCATCGGCACGACTAATAAGTCAAAATCTGCAGCCATCGAGCATGTACTCGCAACTTCACCCTATACGAGTGGAGCCACTTTTTCCAATCATCGGGTTGAGTCAGGTGTACCAGATATGCCGACGACACTCGAGGAGCTCCGTATGGGTGCCAAGAATCGAGCAATACACACTCGCCGAGAAAAACCAGATGCCGACTACTTTGTAGGTATGGAGGGGGGAGTATATAGAGATAGTGAATGAGAGGAATATTGGCTCCTCTGAGTTGTCTATATCGAGGATAGAGAAGGAAAATGATATTATGGATATTCATGTCATCTGCGAGTACCTGACGCTGTTGTTGATATGTTATTCGACGGACAAGGTCGAGACCTCGAACAAGTTGTTCATGCACTTGGATGAGAAGAAAATATTGGAGACAAACAAGGTTCATTCTCTGTCTGGACTGATGGCATGCTCACGCGTAGAGAACAATTCATCATGGCAACTCAGTGCGCTATTGCTCCCATTTTTAATAGTTACTATAGAAAATAATCATACTTGCTTTTGTGTAAAAAAGGATAAAATACAATTACCTTAATTCTCAATATATGCAAAACATCATAGAGAAACTTATCCAGATGGATATACGCGCTACTCTCAGTGCTCTCTGGAAGCGGTTCCCACTCCCTGTCATCCTCGTGCTCGTCGTGTCATGACTCTGGATCTATGTAGTCAATATCGATGACAACCAGGATTGGTCATATAGGACTATCATCACTGGTATCGTGGTATTTTTCCTTGCGACTGGAGTCTCACTCCTCCATGAACAGGTGAAGATGACTCGTGTTGTTAGTATTGCTACGTGGTTGGCTCCTGTGATTTTTGGTATGTGTTTCTATCTCTCGGTTGATGGGATATATGATGGAGATATCGAGGCGGTGACATACACTGCACTTTCACTCTCAGCCTTTTTTGCATCACTTTTTGTTGCACCATTCTTGCCACAGATATTTTCTCGCAAGACTGAGAATACTACACACTTCTCGAACTACTTCACGCAGGTCTCATGGGTGGTACTCATGAGTGTTGTTGTCGGTGGTGCGCTCATGGTGCTCGGATTTATCGCTATTGGATCTGTACTTGCACTATTTGATATCGATACTTGGGTCGATGAGTCCAAGCTCTTCGGTAACTGGGCGGTCGTAGCACTCTCACTCACTGCTCCACTCTATGCCCTCTCGAGTCTCCCATATGCACGTGACTACGAGATGAAGACTTTTGTTCAGAACAAGTTTTTCTCATTTCTCATTCGCTATATTGCAACACCGTTTATATTTATATATTTTCTCATTCTCTACGCGTATAGTGCCAAGGTGCTCATGAATTTTTCTGACTGGCCTCGAGGTATCGTATCGTGGATGGTGATTGGATTTTCATCTTTTGGCTACCTCGTGTATATCCTCTCTCGTGCCTATGCGGATGAGAGTCGTATGGTGGCAGTATTCCGTCGGTACTTCCCATATATGGTTGCACCACAGATACTCATGCTCGCATACGCTATCTATCTCCGTATCAACCAGTATGATCTCACGATGAATCGGTATTTTGTTGTTATATTCGGACTCTGGCTCACGGTCGTCTCACTCTACTATATCCTCTCTCGTGCGAAGTCACTCCGCATGATACCAGCGTCACTCGTCGCTGCTATCCTCATCATCTCTGTTGGTCCATGGTCAGTCTACTCAGTACCACAGATGCGACAGGAGGCACGTCTCGTACGCAATCTCGAAACTGCAAAGATACTGCAAGATGGCAAGATAGTACCACTCGAGAACAAAAAAGATATCTCCCGTGAACTCTCGAATGATATCTACTCTGGTATCGAGTATCTCTGTAACTTCGATAACTGTCAGTATATCAAGGATACATTCCCAGAGCAGTATAACACTCTCCTCACCGAGGATAGAAAACAATGGGAAGAGAATAGAGTCACCTACAAGTACGATGAAAATCAGGAATATAGTGAACCAACGAGATGGAGCATAGTATCTGCCATCACGAACGACATAGGTGTGGAACGCACATACGGATATAATGAAGATGCTGTTCCAAAATACCTCCAGTTCAACAACTACAAAGACCAGTATCCGCTCACTGTGACAGGATATGATAGGTTAGTATCAGTCTATGGTAGTGGGAACTATGTCGGTGACTCTGCGAACAAGATGACCCATGAATACATCACGATAGATCCAGATACGAGTAGATTCTCATACTATCGCGGTAGTGAGCTCCTCTGGCAGGGTGAACTCCCGACCAAGGAACAACTCACAGCATCACTCGCGGGACGCGAGGTCTCTCGTGAAGACCTGAGCTTCGCACTGACGGGTGAGGACTATGATATCCGTCTCGAACTCCAGAACTACGCCATCCGCAATCCTGACTATACAGATGCTCCAGATGCTGGAAAATACGAATACTTCAGTATATCTGGTATTGCCCTCATCCGCGATGCAAAATAATATTGCAATTTCTCATCTTTCCGTATAATAAAACACAGTTAAAAGCGCCTGAGCGGCTATCACCCGCAAGCTGGTTGAAGAAAGGGAATCACCTGAGTAGAACAATCCGGAGTTGTAATACTCCGTTATCAAAACTACAATCAAGTATCAGCTTTCGGTGGTACCTCTTGGAGAATTACGAATTCATCAATTACGAATTACGAATATCTGAGCCTGAAGCACACAATTTTATTTTGTGTGCTTTTTATTATGAAGCTCTATAACGAGATGTGAATCTCATTAGTCCTCTGAAGTTGAAACTGGGTAGGGATATCTCATGAGATTGAGTATGCGGATTGAACTGAGATAAGAAAATACTGATGGAAAAGATCGAAATCCAATTACTTTAAATGAGTGTATTTTCGATTCTGGATTTATAAAACTGTATTTATTATTTCATCAGATGGATTTTCTTTTAATCGTAAGAATAAAGTATGACTAAAAATTATTTTTTGAATTGAATATAAAATAAACTAAATTATGAATTTTCTCCCAGAATGAATACATTATCGAGTAGAAGTGATGAAGGTATCTTTTTTAAGATGGTATTATCAGTCTCGGTTTCATAAGGCACTGAGCAAGGAATCTGATGATATTAGTCCATTTGACCTCGATGAGTTCTATCCTCATATTACTGCCAAGGAGCTCGAAAAGATTCTCTGGTATAACTTTTCTGGAAAGAATCGATGAAGATTTTTGATTATAGGAGATGAGATATACAGTGATACTCGACCATTCAATCCCAAGGAGATAGATGAGATAGGGAAGTCTATGTGGATAATGATAGTCAATCCAAACTGAACATCACATATTCTTATACCAACATTACAGAGGTGAGTAACTTTTGACAAGGGTCACTATAAGCAATGAACTATTTCTATATCAGATGAACATGGAATAGACCCGAAGATCATCGAGAAAATCTGAATAAAGCACCTCTCAGCTGCAAATAGAATCTTTACATCAACTGTAGACATACACACTCTTCTCAGGCTTCTCAAAAAAATCAAATAATTAACTTTTCTCCTATGTTTCCATCCGTCTCACCAAAACAATCATTCCCCGCACTCGAGTCAGAAGTACTCGCATACTGGAAGGCGAATAATACCTTCCAGAAGTCTATCGACTCTCGACCAGAGGATAATCCATATCGTTTTTATGATGGTCCTCCTTTTATCACGGGAACTCCGCACTATGGCAGCCTCCTCTCATCAGTGGTCAAGGATGTCGTCGGACGCTACTGGACGATGCGTGGGAAGCGTGTTGATCGCGTCTGGGGATGGGACTGTCATGGTCTACCTATCGAGGAAAAAGTCCAGAAAAAACTCGGACTCAAGTCGAATCGAGAGATCGAAGAACGTGGAGTGAAGGAATTCATCGATGGGTGTTATGAGTACACTCAGTCTACCTCTGCAGAGTGGGATTGGTATGTGGACAAGATAGGGCGTTGGGTTGATATGGATCGAGCCTATCGCACGATGGATCAGGACTATATGGAGTCTGTGATGTGGGTATTTAGCCAACTCTGGGATAAATGACTCATCTACGAGGGGAAGCGTGTATCACTCTACTCATGGAAGCTCTCGACTCCGATATCCAACTTCGAAGTTGCGATGGATGATACATATCAGGAAGTGAATGATCCTGCTATCACAGTGAAGTTCCGTATCCCTGAAGATGATGCTGGAATAGGGTTATTCCTCGATGAAAATGATAGATTCCTCATGGGTTGGAGCAATAAGTACAATGGTTGGCACCTCGTCGGTGGTAAGGTAGATACTAATGAGAGTATAGAAGACTGTGTTATCCGTGAGACAATGGAGGAGATAGGTGCGACTATAACTCGTGAACAACTCAATCAGGTTGCACAGGAATCACAGATTGATGGAGGTAAGCTCTGGAGGGCTACGCACTTCGAAGTGCGCATTGCATCTGATACAGTGAAGAATTGTGAGCCTGAGAAGTTCCGTGAGTGGAAGTGGTTCACTCGTGAAGAACTCGAATCAGCCTATGATGATATATATCCTGTAGATCGACTCATCGTCGATAGACATCTCGGCAAGGCAGTTGTTCCTACAGTTGCACCATCAGTCTATATCCTCGCCTGGACGACAACTCCATGGACAATACCGGCCAATATGGCACTCGCTGTTCGCAATGATATTGACTATATTCTCGTCGAGAATAGTGGTGAACAATATATCGTGGCAAAAAATCGTGCAGAATCAGTATTCAAGTGAAAATGAGAATATACCGTTATCCGTGAACTCAAGGGTTCTGAACTTGTTGGACTCGGATATATACCACCATTTCCTGAGTATTATTATCAGAAAAACGGAGATAAGAATCATAAGGTGTATCATGCTGATTTTATCACTGATACAGATGGTACAGGTATCGGACATGAGGCTCCAGAGTTCGGTGATGTGGACTTCCAGCTCGCGAAGAAGGAAGGGATCTACATCTCAGAGGCGATGGATGAGGCAGGTCGATATACATCTCAGATATACGACTACGAGGGGACTCACTATCTCGATCTCGACAATCCTGAGAAGTGAGCGAACCGTATCAATATCGAACGCATGAAGGCGAATAACACACTCTTCAAGCTCGAGAATATCACGCACCGTGTGCCGTTCTGTCCACGCTCTGGTACTCCGCTCATGCAGAAGGCTCAGTCATCATGGTTCATCGATATCCAGAGCCAGAAGGACAAGCTCCTCGAAGCGAATCAGCAGATTAACTGGTTCCCTGAATATCTAAAGGAGTGACGATTCGCGAAGGGTATCGAGTCTGCACCAGACTGGTGTATCTCTCGTACTCGCTTCTGGTGAGCGCCTATGCCAGTGTGGATGGGTACTGATGGAGAAAAAGTGGTTGTCTCATCTCGTGAAGAAATATATGAACTCAATAAGCCGTATGGACAACTCGAGAAGAGAGAAGTCGAAGGGAAGATAAAATACTTCTTCAAGGGAGGGGAATTTGACTGAACTGAACTCAATCTCCATCGTCCATATATTGATGTAGTTAAACTCCAATCTCCAAAGACAGGACAAGAACTCACTCGTATTCCAGAGGTTCTCGATGTATGGATGGACTCTGGTTCTATGCCATATGCACAGATGCACTATCCATTCGAGAATCGGGGTGAGATGGAGGCGAGTTTTCCAGCGGACTTCATCGCGGAGTATGTAGGACAAGTACGCGCATGGTTCTATGTGATGCATGTGCTTGGTGTACTCCTCAATCCGAACAATGAACCACGACCAACCCCGAGCTTCACCAACGTGATTACAACAGGAGTTATCAACGGGAACGACGGACGCAAGATGTCCAAGTCATATGGGAACTATCCAGATCCACGTCTCACGATAGAAAAATACGGAGCTGATCCAATCCGATTCTATATGCTCAATTCTCCACTCCTCTCAGGAGGGGACATGGACTTCAAGGAAGAGGGAATCGTCGAGACCATCAAGCGCGTCATGCTCCCGATATGGAACACGTATAGCTTCTTCACGACGTATGCCAATATCGATAACTGGGAACATGATACTACTGAGGTATGGTTCTCTCGACATGGTGAGACCACTGCCAATGCGAGCAATCGTATGAGTGACTGTAGTGATGATGCTGAACTCAATGAGACTGGTATCACGCAAGCACAGAATGCATGACAAGAACTCAAAGAACAGGGAAGGAATTTTGATGTGATTATCCATACATCTCGCAAGCGAGCAATTGCTACAGCTGAGATAATTGCTCGAGAGATAGGATTCGATGGAGAATTTGTTCTCGATGAGAGATTTGCTGAGCAAGATGCTGGAGAATTCTCAGGAAAAACACTCACAGAAGTAGCTGAGATGGTTGGACTTCCTCCCGATGCCCCTCATAGTGAACTCCGTCGCAAATACAAGGAAAATAAAAAAGAATGACTCGATGCATTTGAGCAGAGAATCATCTGAGGATATGGAGATATCCTCCAGAAATACAAGGGAAAAAGAGTTCTCATCGTGGCCCATGCAGGAACATCTAGACCAATACTTCACAAGTACTTCGGAGTGACTCGTGATGATGCGTATTTTGATAGACGCATCAAAAATGCTGAACCATTCCGTTTCATGACGACTCCGCTCGTGAATGAGCTCGATAGATGGATACTCTCTCGTCTCCAGGTACTCATCGGACAAGTTCACGATGCGATGGATGGATATGATGTCTCTCGTGCATGTCGCGCTATCGTCGACTATATGGATGAACTCACGAACTGGTATGTGCGTCTCTCTAGGCGCCGCTTCTGGTGATCTGAGATGACTGCAGACAAGGCATCTGCATATGAGACACTCTATACAGTACTCGCTGAGACGTCCAAGCTCCTCGCTCCATATATGCCATTCCTCGCAGAGGACATATTCCGCGGACTCACGAACAAGGAGTCAGTCCACCTCGAGTACATCACTCGACCGAATCGTCACCTCGTGGATAGTGAGCTCAATCGTGATATGGAGGTATGTGAACACATCGTCTCACTCGGACTCGCTCTCCGCAGTCGCAAGAACATCCGTGTCCGTCAGCCACTGCAGTCTATCACCATCACTCGTGAACTCTCTGAGTACTATCAGGCGATTATCCGTGACGAGCTCAATGTAAAAGAAGTCCGATATGAGAATCCAGAGAAACTCGCAAAGAAGATCTGTAAGCCAGATGCTCGCAAGATATGACCAAAATACGGAAAAGACGTACAAAAGGTTATCATGGAAGCGAAAAATGGTAACTTCACAGAAAAAGAAAATGGAATTGTCGATGTAGGAGGATTCGTCCTCGAATCGGGTGAATACACTATGGAGTATATACCACTTGAGTGAGTTGGAGATGTAGAGTGAGGATATGGTATGGTGATATCACTTGATACGACTATCACAGAATCACTCCGTCTCGAGTGATATGCACGTGATATCATCCGTGCTATCCAGGATATGCGCAAGGAGGCAGACTACCAGGTGACAGATCGTATCTCCCTCCACATATATGGGACTATGCATACAGAGATACTTGCCGAATTTGCTTCCATGATACAATCTGAGACACTCTCAACTCTCGCGCCACTCATGGTCAATCCTGACGTACAGAAGGATATCGAGATAGAGGAAGGTGTTACACTTACGGTACAGATAGAGAAGTAAGAGAAAATCCCTGAATTACTCAGGGATTTTTGTTTGTTTTTTTCACCACTCACTCATCGCATCGATGATAGGGAAGAGGGTCTCTCCAAGAGGAGTGATAGTGTACTCGACTCGTGGAGGGATCTCGGGGAATATCTCTCTCGAGATGATACCATCTGCTTCTAGTTCGCGGAGCTCCTTCGTCAGCATTTGCTTGCTGATATTGTCAAAATACCGCTCGAGAGCACCGAATCTATTGACCCCGTGCGAGAGTGCATAGAGGAGAGGGATCTTCCACTTTCACCCGATGACATCCATACACTTGGTGACAGGACATGTCTCAGAACCACAGCCGCCATTCTTTTTTTCCATATGTTTTTCGTTAAAAAGTAATATTGTAAGCTATAGTCTATAAATCAATACTATATAATATTAATATGACTACTTGCTATTTTCAGACATATTATTAATATCTCTGAGCAATGCAAATGTTTTTGTATTATTCCCTAACTTTTTCTTTTTTATGTCTTTTCTCTCTCAACTGGGTTGGCTTTATGCTACCAAGGCTTTTGATACTACTCAGAAGGTGTCTGATGCAGATCTCGGTCAGATCCTCGAGGCTATGCGTCTTGCTCCGGCATCTGTCGGACTCCAGGCATACCATATCTATGTAGTTACGAACCAAGAGCTCAAGGATAAGGTACAAGCAGTATCATGGAACCAGGCACAGATCGGTTCAAGCTCACACCTCCTCGTGCTCGCAGCTCGTACAGATCTCATCGATGCCAAGGAAGAACACTTTACTGCACTCTCTGGTGGAGATGCTGCTATCCGTGAACAACTCGCTGGATATGAGGGTATGGTGAATGGTCTTATCGGTGGACTCGAGGCATCCAATAGTGGTCTCGCATGGTCTGCGAAGCAGGCATATATCGCACTTGGATTCGGTCTTGCTGCCGCTGCTGAACTCCAGATTGACTCATGTGCTATGGAAGGATTTGATGGTGGTGCTGTCGGTGAGATCCTCGGGCTCCCTGCATCTCAGACTGCAGTCGTCATGCTCCCTATCGGATATCGTGCTGCTACAGAGACTCCACGTCCGAAGTTCCGTCTTCCACAATCTTCACTTGTTACAGAAGTACGATAATTGTTCACATATGCGAGAAGCCCTCATGAGAGGACTTCTCTGATATAGGAATAATCTCTAGAATCTCACTTAAATATATGAACACAAAAACAATAATTAGAACAGAACATCCTCGACATATGCATATGGTAGGTGATGGATTTCGTGTTGCGAACTACTTGCCATGATACGGAAAAACTATGGAAGATGATATCGCGAGTCCTTTTATCATGCTTGACTACAATGCTCCATGGAGTATACCGCCACAGAAGGATGGATATCGTCCTGGAGTTGGGTTCCATCCACATAGAGGATTCGAGACGGTGACAGTTGTGTACTCATGAGAAGTAGAGCATCAGGATACGGCTGGAGGTGGTGGTGTCATCGGTCCTGATGAAGTCCAGTGGATGACAGCAGGAAGTGGGCTTCTGCACAACGAGTTCATGACAGAGAAGTTCTCCCGTGCTGGTGGTATCCAGCATGCAGTACAGCTCTGGGTCAATCTCCCGAGCAAATATAAGATGGTGGAACCGAGATATCAGGCACTTACTCGTGAGAGTATACCTGAGGTAGATTTTTCATGATGAAGAGTTCGTGTGATTGCAGGGGAATACGATGCTATTCGTTGACCTGCAGAGACATTTTCTCCTGTAGAGCTCTATGACATCAGGTTCGATACTGAAGGTGAGTTCACTACCACAGTTCCTGAGTGATACACTACAGCAATACTGATCACAGAAGGGAATATCATGATAGCTGACAAGGTATACCATCATGGAGACATGATCCACTTCTCGAAAATTGGTGAAGGTATCAGATTTACTGGGAATGCAGGCACAAAAGTCCTCCTCATGGCAGGTGAACCACTCTGAGAGCCTGTTGCTCACTACTGACCATTCGTTATGAATACAGAAGACGAGATTCGACAGGCGATACAGGATTATAATGCAGGGAAATTTGAAAGAAAATAAAAATACTCTCATAAATTGAGAGTATTTTTTTAATCCACTGCACATCCATCCCAACTCATCATGAGGCTCTCGGGATTAGCTCCAGAGATTTTCTGTCCGAGGAGTGTTGGATGCTCGGCTCTGATGCGAGCGATAACAGCATGGATATCATCAGGTGATTCGACGTGCACGAGACTAGTGCGATACTCCTTGACTCCAGGGAATCCATGGAGGTACTGGACGAGGTGCTTGCGGGCTTCCATCATTCACTTTCTCTCTTTCCACTGCCAGAGGAGGTCCCCGTGTTCAGTCATAGTATCGAGTATCTCGGCGAGAGTGGGTTCGTAGTCTCCAGGCAAGAAACACCAAGGATTTCCGAAGCTCGCACGGCCAATCATGAATCAGTCGAGGTTAGAATAGTTTGCAGTTGGCAGTTGGCAGTTGGCAGGATCGATATCGTATGTATTTGTACCATCCTGCTCTCTGCTCTCTGCTCTCTGAATTCTATTCTCTGGATGTATCATCTTGGTTACGCCATCCTCATAACTGAGGATATCACCATTGCATATTACAGGAATACCGACATGTTGCTTCAGGTTATATATTCCTGTGAAGTCAGCCCGACCTGTAAATGCTTGCTTATATGTGCGTCCATGTACAGAGATGAGATTGGCACCCGCATTCTCGAGTCACTGTACGAACTCGACGAGGAGATCTGGATTCTCCCAACCAAGACGAGTCTTCACGGATACTGGTATCTTCACAGCATTGGACATCTCTTCTACTATCTTGAATGCTGTATCACGGTTGATCATGAGTGACGATCCATGCCCGCTTTTGACTACCTTCTTGGCTGGACATCCCATATTGATATCGATTCCCGTGATTCCGTATGACTCGATGATCTTCGCAGCTTCCCGGAACATGACCGGATCTTTACCAAATATCTGGATAATGAGCGGATATTCACCCTGTGCATGTGTGAGAGCTTTTCTTTGTAGTTCCTTAGAATGTACAAGTCCATCAGCTGAGTAGAATTCACTAAAAACCACCGTTTTTGGTGCAATCTTCTTCACTATCTGTCTGTATGGACTATCACAATACCCATCCATAGGCGCAAGAGCAGCAATCGGTCATGTGGCAGCGAGATCTCGCCAGAAGTTTTTGTTCATGAGCGAAGTTATATCCAAAAAAGTGAAAAAATCCAATCTTTTTCATTATTAAAAATACATAATTAATTAGAGTCAATATTGTTTTTTCGCTTTTTCTATACGAATATGGTAGAGTTATCTCAATACCTGCAAAACATATACACATATGCCAGCCAATATCAAAAATCAAAAAGAAGAACAGCGTGCGACGCTGCTACGAGCTCATGGTCTCCCGAAGACCACTCGAGCTATCGTTGTGTCGTATGTACAGAACGCTGGAATCCAAGCATTCCTCACACTTGCGTGTGCCTCTCTCGGGGTAGTGCTTCTCCATGAGAAAAATGAAACTATTCTCGCCTGAGCTGATGCATGGATCACAGACGTGCTCGATACGTCAGTTCCTGTGGACACACTCCTTCAGAATGTAGTTGTTCCGATAGTCCCCACTGGAGACAAGCGATTCTCTGACTTCAATCCTATGAAGTTCGAGGGGAATGCATTCCTATTCGAAAAAGTAGATGAATATCAGATGTTCGCATCTCTTGTCCGCTATCTCGAGAATATCCGTTATCCAGGAGACAAGCGAACACTTCTTAAAAATGTGAGTGAGACAAGCATTTAAAAAATCCCTCAAGCCGAGGGATTTTTTTATTTTTGTAATATCACTTTTTCCTCCACTTTGTCCGTGAAGAGTACTCCATCGAGATGATCTATCTCGTGTTGGACGATGCGAGCGGCGAGATTCTCGAGTTTTAGAGAGTATTTTTTCCCTTCTGGATCGAGGAATGTGACCTTGACCCATGACCAACGTGTTACATCTCCGGATTCACCAGGCACAGAGAGGCAACCCTCAGTATCAGTACAGGTCTCACCAGAGTGTTCGATAATCTCAGGATTGATCATAGCGATAGTACGGAAGTTCTCATCTTCATAATCCTTCATGAGGGATACGACGATAAGGCGCTTGTTCACACCTACCTGAGGAGCGGCGAGTCCCACGCCACCGTTATCGGGATTCTTGATATGCTTGACCATATCCTCTGCGAGACTGCGATATTGTTTGAGTTCCTGTGGTTTTATCGTATCTGATACGGTTCTGAGAATCTCATTCTCATCTCATGTTTCTATCTTGAGTTTGGGCATAATTGTCGAGGTAAAATACAAAAATATAGTTGAATAATAGCAGAATTCACATAAAATTCAAGAGTTAAAAATCTTTTTAAAGCATATGATTTCTGTATTAAAAAAACTCATCCCACTTGATTCACCCATCCGCACAACCTATCACTATGTTCGTGGTGTACTCGCATTTTGGTTGTCTGGTAATCCTGCACGAGATATGATTGTCATCGGTGTCACTGGAACCAAGGGGAAGACTACGACCACCAACCTCATTGCTCGTGGGCTCCAGCATGCAGGAAAAAAGGTAGCAATGTTCTCGACTGTGAACATGATGATCGATGGCAAGATGATGGATAATAACCTCAAGATGACTTCACCAGGACCATTTGTCCTGTGGAAGTTCCTCAGAGAAGCCCAAAAAGCTGGATGTACTCATGCAGTCATCGAGACATCGAGCCACGCACTCTACTATCATCGTGTCCATGGACTCCGCTATGATGCAGCAGTGCTGACCAATATATCTCAGGATCATCTCGATCTCCATGGGACGATGGAGAACTATGTTGAGACCAAGATGCTCCTCTTTAAAAATCTCTACAAGTACGGTATCCGCAAGGAAGTTCGCAAGGTTGGAGTTGTGAATATCGACTCTGAGTATGCATCACGATTCCTCTCAAAAGATATCGTGGTAGACAATATGTTTACTGTCGGGTTTTCTCCATCTGCAATCGTCCGCGCAGAAAATGTCTCTCGTACGATGGAATCTATGGAATTCGATGTAAAAATCCCATCCAATCAGTTTCACCTCAAAACCAAGCTCCAATGAGAATTCAATATATCCAATATTCTCTGTGCTGTCGCGATACTCATATCACAAAAGGTAGATATTCCTGTCATACAGGAGGTGATTGCTGGATTCGACTGCGTGCCTGGTCGTCTCGAAGAAGTCCCGAATATGCGAGGAGCGAAGATATATGTTGACTATGCGCATACTGAGGCATCACTCCAGAGTGTACTCGAGACTCTGAAGAAGATAGAGTGAACCAAACGTATTATCACAGTATTCGGTGCGACGGGTGACAGGGATAAGACCAAGAGACCTAAGATGTGAAGAGTAGTGGATATACTCTCTGATGTCATCATCCTCACGGACGATGATACCTACACAGAGGATTCACTCGCGATCATCCGTGATGTGACCGAGGGTATAACTCGCCGAGAATGAGAAAAATTCTGGATTATCCCATCACGTGAAGATGCCATCCGTACAGCCATCATCATGCTGCAGGTGGGTGATATCCTCCTCGTAGCAGGGAAGGGTGCTGAGACAGTTCAGGTCACTCAAAAATGAGCAATCCCATACAATGATAGAAAAGTTATCGAGAGAATCCTCATGGAGGTCGATGCACAAGTGATGATATAACAAAAACTCCAGAATAGTTTATTCTGGAGTTTTTTATACGAGTGTTAATAATTTTCTGCCAAATTGCGCTCTTTGCACATTTGTTGCTATTTGCTCAGGTGTTTCTCTTGGACTGATATGGAGTATGATTGGTTGACTCATATAGTGGCCATATCTATTATCATATAGTTTGCGAATCTCATATTCTGATTGTGCTAGAGGTCTATGATTTATCTGATCTCAGAGTATTCTTGTTACTATAGTCTCCTTATCAGTCATGAGTGTAATAATTCTCGCAGAATTAGCAAGTTCCTGATTCTCAGGTAATAAGAGTGTTCATCATCATAGGGATACTATACTTCATGTTTGAATATACTCTTGTAGTATTTTTCATTCCTCGATTCTGAACTCTTCTATTCCGTATTTTCTGATGAATTCTCATATATCACCATGGATACTTGTGAATTCTCTGTCTGTATCAATGTGTTTTCTTCATTCCATCTGAGCAAGCATTGCTCATATGGTACTTTTTCCGACTCAGGATGGTCAGTAGAGGAGTGTTGATGGCATAGTTTTCTAGTTTTTGGATTTAAATTTTTCTCTAAGAATTGTATCTATATTCCTTATCCTATCTCTGTGCAATTCTGAAATAGGGAGAGAAGGAAGTAGATGTATAAGTACGCCCATTTTTATTCATAGGAGTTTTACCCATAATTTTTTCTTGTTTCAAGATAATACTATCGCTTGAACTATATTCTTATCAGGGCTTCAAAATCTTCAATGAGCACTCACATCATGCATAAGATTATGCAACAATCATTCAATTACTTGATTCGCCCATTCCTCACCGTTTTCAGCACTCATGATTTTTGATGAGTCAATCACAGTTGCTGACTTTGTTAACATTAGTTTTATAGAGTCTCTTATGACTACAGTGTCTGTCTCTGGCAATCACAGTTGTTGAGTTGCATCCATTGATGAATATGACATATTGTTTGGTTAAAATTAAAAAAATCTCCTCCAGTTCGCACTGAAGGAGAAATGTATATATTCTGATAAATCAAACTACATAAATCTACCCTTCAGTGACGTCTGAAAGAAGAAGCAGAAATAGAAGAATGTAGAAGAGTGAATCTTTTGCATATTTGGAAATATGTGTTTATCGTATGGATTTACTTTTTGTTGTCAAATTATTTTTTTGCAATACGGCGAGTAGATGGCTTCTTGACTGGTGTTTCTGTGGGGTTTGCGCGGGTAGGAGATACCGTTCACTGACGTATACGCATATGCTCACGGTATATGACTCGTACGACTCCAGCAACAGGAACTGCGAGGATGATACCGAGTACACCACCGAGTGATGCACCAGCGATCATGACGACGAATACGAGGAATGGAGAGAGGTCGAGCGCCTTGCTCATCACGTATGGAACGAGGAAGTCATTCTCTATACGCTGGATGATGAGATAGAGTGCTACTATACCAAGTGCCACCTGCCATCAGATACCGAGTCCGATGATGAGTGCTGGGATGAGAGCAATGAGTGGTCCAACATATGGGATGAACTCCATGATACCACCGATGAGTGCGAGTGTGAACTTCTGCTCTATCTCGAACTCTGTTATCCCGAGAGTCTCACGGATGAATCCTATATTCATCACGAGCTCTACGATATGGAGTCACACATAGGTCGTGGCAAATATACTCACAGAGAGTATGAGTGTTGCTTTGATCCATGAGGTTGTGACGTCTTGGATAGATTGATAGTGTTTTTCGAGGTATTTTTCTATTCCTGTTGGTGCTATCTCCATGATGAACTTGCCTATATTCTTGCGTTCGAGTACCATGAGGAATGTCGTGATAGCTATTAGTCACCAGTTGGCAACCACTCCACCTACAGCAGTCACGATAGATATACCGCCACTCGTGAGTGAGCTAATCTGTGTGGTCACGACAGATTGGATATTGCCAGCATTTTGCTTGATGATGTCTAGTGTGTGTTCGATATTGTTCTCACCGAGTACGAGGACGATGATCTTCTCGATATATGGATGAAAATTGAACCCATGGATACCATCTCGGAGATATATTGTCTGTGCACTATTGACCCAGTTGATGACCATTGCTGCAGTATCTGTGATATACTCTATGATAATCGGTATGAGTGTGCCGATGACGATGCCACCCATGAGGAATATGACAATATATACCCCTATGAGTGTCACCCATGATGGTATCTTGTGCTTTTCTCCTATCTCTATGAGAGGATTCATCACCATCGTGATGAATCCGGCTATCACGAGTACGAGTATGATAGAGGATATCGTCCAGAGGGTATAGAGTCCTGCGATTATCGCGAGGAGGATGAGGATTTTTTTGACCCAGAGAGAGAGTTCGTTCGTCATGGATTGGATATGTTAGATTGAGTGTATTCTATATATTTTTCTCCAAAGTCAAAATCCAACCCTATGAGAAAAGTTTGTCTCTGAGAATCTCCTTGAGCTCCTCGATTCATACGCCTGTGTGCGCTGAGAGGAATATGGGATTGAGGTGTGAGTATTTTTCTCTGAGTTCTCCGAGTTTTTCTGTGTTTATTGTATCAATCTTGTTGAATACATAGAGTCGAGGCTGTGTGGCATCTATCTCTCTGAGCGTATCATCGACTATAGTAATCTTCTCATCGCACCATGGATCACCTGCATCGATAACATGGAGGAGTATATCTGACTCGATAGAGTCCTCGAGCGTCGACGTAAAAGCTGCAATCAGATCAGGTGGGAGGTCGCGGATGAATCAGATAGTGTCATTCAGGAGGATTTCTATTCCATTTTTTATGGCGATATCTTCAGAGGGATTTTCTATCCATACCTTCCCTACACTGGTTCCGAGTGTTGCGAAGAGTTTGTCTTCTGCAAGTACTCACTTCTTCGTGAGAGTATTGAAAAGTGAAGATTTCCCAGCATTGGTATACCCGACGATACCGACAGTTTTGAGATTGTTTCTCTTGCGATTGTCACGATGGAGGGCGCGCGTGCGTTCGTAGGTTTTGAGTTTTTCGAGGATGATGCGTTCTTTTTCCTTCAGATGGCGCTTCATGATCTCGGTGTTGGTCTCTCATTGTCACTTCGCATTTTTGGATCCTCCACCCTGGCGTGAGAGCTCCATACCCATACCGTAGATACGAGGTCACATATGCTTGATGGCGGCGAGCTCGATCTGGAGCTGGGATTCTGGAGATACTGCATGGAGTGCAAATATTTTCAGAATCAAGTCGACTCTATCCCATGCCTGGATCTTGCTCCCTGCGACGCGGAGGTGTTCGTTCACATTGTAGACCTGGGCGGGTTTCATGATATTGCCGATGATGAGGAGCTCAGCACCGAGTTCTGCTCCAATATTCATGATCTCATCGAGTTTGCCACTGCCGATGAATGTACGATAGTCTGGAGTGACTTTTTTCTGGACGCGCTTCACGATGGTGACACCTCAGTATGTCGAGACGAGTGACTCGAGTTCACTCATGCGGTGGTCGAGTTCCTCTGGAGACAGTCATGGTGGTGCGATGTCGATGATGATGGTTTTGAGTTGGTTGTTGTGTTGCATATTTTAGATAAAAAAATCTCGAGGAAAATATCCCCGAGAAGTAAAGTATATTTCGGAGGGGATTAGATGAATGCAAGGAGAGTGCTCATGGCTACATGAAGAGTGATATATATCCTGATTATATGCAAAAGAACAAAAAATCAATGAGGAAATATTGACTTATAGAAAAATAGTGTAGTATACATGTCTATGAAAAATACATGAGAATATACATGATCCATGGAGGACATCCTACAACGCCATGAAATCAGATATGATAAAAAGGGTAATCCAATAATCGAAGACGTAAATCCACCAAATTATCCTAATTGGAGTGATAAGAATTGGAAATGAGTCTGGCATCAACATGCAAAATTTCTCCAGGAAAAAGCAAAGAAACTCGAAGAAGACAAACTAATAGAAGAAAGAAAGAGGCTTCTTGAATTAGCCCAAACTCAAATACTGGCAAAAAATATTAGATGAAAAATTGCATTTCTTGTGTCTGAGGTTTCTAGACAAAAAGAATTAACTCATCAGAATGCACTCAGAGATAGAGTTATCGTAGAAAATCTAGCAGTGAGAAAGTCAGGTGATGAGAAAAAGGCAATGGAAGCATTTCGTAAGCACAAAGACAAACTGCAGGCATTTTCAGATGAACAGCTTATTTATTTTTTCTATGTGCTATCCGCTATAGAGAAGGATAAAAAAATAAAACCAAAGAATAAGCAGAATGCTCTTGAGATAAAATCAGCAGTTATGATTATAATGACCGATAGATGACTCTCCTTAGATCCTGATATCGTAAAAACTCTATTCATGCAAATACCAAAATGCGATATTAATAGGTATGCAAAATCATTCATGCACTGATAAATATTATATATCTGTCAGTATCCAATATACTTTCAGGCTTTTGCCTTCATCTGGTATAGTCTTGATATATTCTCCACCACAAGATTCTATAGTTTTCCAAGATGCAATATTGTCCTCATGTGCTGATATGAGGACTTTTTGTATGCCGAGTTTTCAGGCTTCTATGAGTCCGAGTTGGAGCATCTTTTTTGATAGACCTTTTCCTCTCGCACTCGGTCGGAGTCCATATCATATATTACCCCCACATCATCCCTCAAGTGATAGGTTCGGGTGGTCTATAGAGTGACGTATCTGTATGGCTCAGAGTATGGTATCATCATCCATGAAGAAAAATAGTGTACTATTCACGCCATGAGGATTATCCGTGATATCCTTCTTAACTATTTCGAGAAAGTCCTCATATGTTTCTCATGAAAAGAGTTTTCTGGGACTCGTAGGAGTTACCTCAAAAGCCTGCCATTCTGATATCATGGCGAGGTATTCTGACTTGTGTGAGATGTTAGGAAAGGAAAGGTGGAGCATGCTATAGGTCAATTGTATATATTCGTGCGAGTTTTCCATTGTAGTCCTCGTATCTATCGAGTTTTCCATTATTCTTCTCTATGGTTCTGTATGATCAGATATTATCATCGTAGCATCATATCATGACCTGATTGATTCAGAGATTTTTGGCTTCTATGAGTCAGAGGCGGAGTCACTCTGTTGCATGTCACTTGTTGCGTTCACTTGGGCGTATCCCATAACCTATATGACCTCATATCTTCGCTAGGAATGGTGTATCTATGTTGTGTCTGATATGGATTGCTCCGAGAATCCGACTTCATTCCATGATAAAAAATAAAGTTGCAGGAACATATCCTGGTGGAGGATTATGAAGTTCAGAATATACTCTCTCGAGAAATTCCTCATATGTGTTCCCATAAAATATAGTATCAGGACTTGTTGGAGTATCTTCAAAAGACTTCCATTCCTCTATCATAGATATGAACTCAGTCTTGTGTGAGATGTTGGGGAAGGAGAGGTGGAGCATATTATGGTTTGATACGGAAAATTATCGGGAGTTTTACATTCTCACGGAATCAGTTTCTCCCATCATAATACGCAGTTGATGGTCCACCATCGAGATTGATGACGGTTATGGGATCATCTCTGAATTCTGCTAGTTCAAGTATTTTTTGTCCTACTTCACTCAGAGAGACCTCGTCTATCGAGACAAAGAGATATACCAATCAGTTTTTTGTCACTCCGAGGAGTGTGCGTTCGTGTTGTCAATTCGCATGCCAAGAATCTCAGAATGTTTGAAGGATATTGCCTGATAGGACAAGTGGTCATGCCTGAAATGCGTTTTTGTATGGTCATGCATTCCTCTTTAATTCTGATCTTGGGAATATATTGACTCATCAAGACAAAGAAACTCCAACTATATGAGAAAGATTTGGGTCAGAATAATCAGGTACCGTACTGATATTGGCACCAGTTCCATGAGGATTCTGAAGATAGAGTCAACAACAGATGATATTCTCTCATTCCCAGAGTCCAGCAGGATAGTATGCACCAAAATCTGTCACGCCAAAATATGAGCCATTGAGTACTATACTTCATGAAATATAATACTCTTTTATAGATTTTGCAGCTCATGAGTCATAAAACACATCAAATCCATGAGGAACGGGGAATGTTTTTATGGATAAGTCATCCTCTGTGATAGATCACTGTTTAATGAGAGGGTGTGAACAACTCGTCAAGACTATTATGAGAGTGAAGAAAAAGTATTTGAGCATAGCTACTTTAAGAGTTTCATATATGGGACATCCTCACACCATTCTGCTCACATCTTTTTGTAGAATTCTATTGCAGACAGATTCTTCCGCCAGACTCAGAAGTAGAGTCCGATAGAGTCTGTGTGAGACTGGAGTTTCTCGATGAGTGCTTTTCATACTCACTTTCTACGAGCTCTCTCTGATACGAAGAAATCTATAAGATGTATTACTCTTCACTGCATCTCATCAGGGTCGAATCCATAATGATAGAGTGCATATCCGACTATCTCATTATCTATCGCGGCTACATATCAGGAAAATGACTTTTCCTCTCAGAATCAGTATCTCAGGAGTTTTTCTCTCTGTTTGACTTCATCAAAATCATCTCGATCTATACTCGAAAGTGACTGGAGATAGTGATTGAACTCTCGCATGAGTTCGATTACAGCATCGATGTGAGATGGGGAGAAGGGGAGGATTTTCATTTATTTTTTTAGATGTGGTCTTAGATAATTTTCGATAGCTTTTCTTTTTTCTTCAAAATCTAAGGCAAATTTATCATCTTTGTGATATTCTGTAAAATATCACATCTGCATTCAATTAACTTTTTCATGAAATTCTTTTTTTAAATCCTTCGGGTAGTCTCTATATCGAGTTATTCATGATTGAACTCATATGTATCACTCAACCGCTACCTGTAATTCTCTTAAATGACGGAAAACCTCATAGACAAGCTTCTTTAAATCATTTCCCCATAATGCTTCAGCCTCTAGTATGTCTATATTTAATTCTTCAATAACCAAAAAAAGAGGATCTAATCTAGCTTTATATGCTTTATGGTATTCTTCATATCTTCTTTCGTCCTCAGTTTTTGATTTTAATTCTTCCTCACTAAAATTTATATACAATTCTCAGGCTGATAAAAATGGATTTCTAACCTGATTGAAGTGTCTTTCAGTCTGATAGACTTTGTGGAGAATCTTTTTTGCTAATTCATATTCGATAGTTCACTTTAATTGTCGTTTCCAGGTCTGTAATCAAGTCCAAGCTATGAGTAGGGTGAAAAACCAAAATACTACTTCAGTAATATCTTTCCAGTTTCATTGAAGAAATTCAAATATTTTAATACAAAAATCATTCATAATTTTATGGACTTAATTCACCCCCACAACTTCCTTCACTACCCGCATCTTCTCATCGAGTCTCGCGTTCATGACACGAGCTCATTCTGCGAGGCGAGCCTCGACGAGTTCAGGATTCTGTAGGAGCTTTTCTCTCGCTTCTCGATACGGGCGGAGGTATTCGCTGAGAACTGTGAGGAGCTCAGTTTTTGCATGACCATAGCCGAATCCTATACCCTCTGATTCATACTTGACCCTGAGTGCTGCTGTCTGCTCTGGAGTCGCGAATACGCGGTAGAGATTGAATATATTACATTCGTCAGGATTCTTTTTCTTCTCATCGATTCACTCAGAACCTGAGACGATAGACATGACGCGTTTTTTGAGAGTTTTCTCGTCGTCGAATACTCCTATGAAGTTATCATAGCTCTTGGACATCTTGCGTCCGTCTATACCTGGGAGTGTTTCGACAGTTTTCGTGATAATAGCCTCTGGCTCTGTGAATACTGGGCGTCCGTATGTCTTGTTGAACGCGCGTGCAATATCACGAGTCATCTCGAGGTGCTGGAGCTGATCACGTCCAACAGGTACTGCATCGATATCGTAGCCGATGATATCTGCTGCCATGAGGATAGGGTAGTTGAAAACTCACATATTGAGATCATCATAATACTCATTTTTTGCAGAGATAATTTGTTTTGAAATGTCTGCTAATGACTTGATGTTATCATTTGCAGCTTGTTGTACTTTATTTCCTCCAGCAATTAATAGCTCTCTTAAACTCTCGGGAATTGAAGGATTATAATTTATAATCCGCTCTATTAGAGGTAATTCGTCATTTAGAATTCTTTCATTTATAGCCTCCTTTTTACTTACTTCCTGTATTAGTTCAACTAATTTTTGTTCAATAGCTTTATGGCTATGTGCTCTTAGCATTAATCCATAGGGTGTCACATTCGCGATGATCCACATGAGCTTGGTGATGTCACGTATATCTGACTGACGGAATATAGTGAATGGTGTATCGAGCCCGTAGATGGCAAAATACTCTATCGCAATCTCAAGCGTCTGTTCGCGGAGAGTCTTGCCATCCTTCACACTCGTGAGGGAGTGGAGATCCGCGATGAATATAGCAGCATCGTTGCCCTTGGCCGCCTGAGCGAAGGGAAGTACTGCTCACATGAGATTGCCGAGATGGAGTGATGAACCAGTGGACTTGATACCGGTGATGATTTTTTTCATATATAGGAAGAATTATGTGATAAATATAAGGAAAAAAGAGGAAATCGCAAATGCGAATTCCTCTTTTAGGAGGCTGTATTAATCACCGAAAAATCCGCCACGTCATGGATATCTACTCATTGGTGAGTAGTTAAGGTAACATCTTGCCTTTGCTCTGAATTCTTCGATTCATCACTTCATCTTTGGTGCGAGATATTGCTCTCCCTCAGCGAGATATTCTAGTGGAAATTCTATTTGATGAAAATGATTCTTTTCAAAAATTGGGTACATCTTTGGATTTACAGTAGCACTTATGATGTCTTTATACATGTTGCGTATGTACATAAGTTTGGTCACAAGAGAATTTCCTATGTGCATACTTCCATATCTGGAGTCTACCACTACAGAACCGATCTCTTCATTATGAGTATGTCCAGGAATGTGACTCGCATATACACTTGCTTGTCATACGATCTGATTATCGAGAACTGCGAGGACGCTTCATTCGTATCTCTCGAGCATCTCCTCGAATGTATGTGGTATAACGGTTGGGTCTTGTTCGTATGCCTCTCTGAGGAGCTCGCTCGTAGTATGTGCATAAGTATCTCTGTCGCAGAATTCTGGAGCAGAGACGATAGTATAAGTTGGTTTCATATATATAAAAATTAAAAATAATAAAAATCTGCCAAGAGTTTCCTCATGACAGATTCCAGTAAAATAAGTTTACTAAAATATCCGCCAATGAGGAAGAGGTAAGTTCCACCAAGATGTGAGAAATACTATAGGATTCATGTTAGTATGCTGTAATAGTTACGAATCATTCGACTCCAATCTGATCTCTATCTCGTGCAAAAAGTATCTTGCCATCGAATTCGGAGTATATCGCCTCATCTCCGTCATATCATATGAGTTGTCAGATAGTGATATTCTCGAAGTCTGAGAATTTCTTTGTGACTTTGAAGTTTGTGGTTTTTGTTTTATATGCTCATACGGCTCTGTATATGTATTTTTGATTTTTGGTATCTTCGACGACATCTATCATGCCAAAATATTCGAGGAATTTCTGTATGCTCGAGAGAGCTTTTTCTGTTGCATCAGGAGCGTTGTGATTCCCACACTCGACACATATGCCGATTTTTCCTCTCGAATTCATGTATCCATCGGTTCCTCCTGGCTCCATATTTGTAAAACCGTAACACACAGTCTCGAAAGGGAATCTATCGATCACGTCTCTGCAATTCTCTTCACAGATGATAAAAGCAGGACTCCCAATAGATGGACTCGAGTGGAGGTCCAGGAGTGCATCGGACTCATCGAGATAGGGGATTATCTCGCGTGAGCGCTTGTACTCGATTGTATTTTTCTCTCCCTCTGTAAATGTACTATTATTACGATACATGCGATTGAGATTGAGTTCTATCTGGCGTGTGTTTTTCTCTATGGCTTCTATATTTCCGTAGATGAGATAGAGTTTTCATCTTTTTATAGAGAGGGTATCCTTGAGGCTATTGATTGCTTGTACTCAGCATATCTCGTCGCCATGAGTCCCGCCAATGATAGTAAGTGTTGGACCTGGTATCCCAGAGTCGATGATGATTGGTTGTGATTGTTTCATAGAGATAGTTAAAAAAATTAAGAATTTTTCCTCGAGAGGATGATACGATTATCTGCATCGTTGTATGAGAATACTACTGCGGATCATATCTCTTGTTGTATTGGGTACATCGGTGAGCCAGTACTCGTTCTGACTATTGTTGCATCGGTTTCTGGTGTCTGATTCGTGACTGTATCATAGTTGAGTCTTGTTATACTTGCTCATATTCAGTTTTTACGATATTTCGGAACGATTCATACTTCTGAGAGATAGAAAAAACTTCATTCTGGATTGATAGTATTTTGACTGAGTCATGCCTCGAGGAGTCTGAACTTATCTTGTGAGAGTCAGAGTTTTTCAGTATTTATCGTCTCGAGAGTGTCCTGCCATCCCCATCCGAATCACCCCACTTCTCACTCTGTGAGGAGTATGAGAATCTGATAGTATGACTTATTCATGACTTTTCAGATTGCTTCTGAGACCTCGGCATCTGAGTAAAAGTCTACTATATCTCCAGAACATTCTGGGCACACTGTCGGGGCTTCTTCGTACGTGGCCTTGTATCCACAAAGGTTTGCACACTTTACTCATTCGCGCCAGGCTGAAGCATTGAATACTTGCTTATAGGCTTTTGTAACTCTCGATTCGAGCTGTCAGATATTTTCTGGAGTTACTTGTACCACACTGAACCCAGATTCTCGGAGCATAGGATAGTTGGTTGTATTGATTGTTTTCATATATTTTAAAATTTAAGAGTTAATAAAATCCGCCTATTGTGGCGGATGAAGTTTTTTGGAGAGATCCTCGGATCCTGAATCAAGTTCAGGACGACTATGTCAGTTCAGGATGACGCATGAAAAAATTACCGCCGATGCGAGAGAAAATGATGCCAGATATTCCGCCAAGTGTCAGATGATTTGAAGTAGAGGTACATATATTAGAGTGAAGAGTATAGAGTATTTAGTATTTAGAGTAGAGTAATTCTAGTGACTGGATTGCTTTCCCTCGGCATGCTCGTGACAGGCTCAAGCCTCGCAATTACGGGACAGGAGCAAAAAATCCCCCGTGCGTTCGAAAACTCACGGGGGATTTTGGAAGTGTTCTTACTTTAAAACATCTACGCAACAATACCACACCGTGAGGTGAGGGTACGATGCCAAGATGCTGTAGAGAAGTTGTTCATAGATTCCTTATATCGATTTTTCTTCGGATTGCAAATTTTCTCTATAAAAACTTTCAGGAACTTTTATATCATAAGGACTATCCGCTCGCTCTACGATGAACCTACGGAACCACCAATTCCAGTTGCGGACGTGTCACTCGAGAGGCTCCGATGCTGTTGTCATATAATCCTCGTCATTCAGGTACGGGAATGTCTTCTCTACTTCTCGGAGTGTCAGGAGTCTGAGGTTATCGACTCGATCGATGTGGAATGTCTTCCACGCATCTTCTGCTCCGTTTTTATCCAATACCTGGAGTGCGTCGAATCCTATTGCTCGACGGGCTCCACGAGTCTCGACGGTCATCTTGTTCGGATATCCTGTTATCGGATGGCGTATCTCTGTAACTCTTGTCCCAGTCTTGTTCTGGAGGAAGAGATTGGCAGGGATAACTATACGTGGTTCATTGTTATAACTGAGTCCGATAGGGAGTCTCTTGGTAACGGCGTAGCGTACATCTTGGGTGAGTGCTATGGATGCGAGTTTTTGTTCGTGAGAATAGCTATTCGGTAAGTATGATACAAGTGTATCACCTGTGATAGTGGATGATGTGTTTTTCATGGTGGTATTGTGGGGTTAAAAACTATGAGAGCTACGCCTCAGTGTGAAATTGCGAATAAATCTCGCAGCAATAATATTGTCTACCGTATCGATATGGGGATTCATATCTCAGAGGAGTGAGTGCCGATTGTCGGGTTTTGCTGGGTAGAGGTCATGACAATCAGAACCATATGTGCGTATAAAGCCCGGTGAGTATGACTCTGCTTGGTAGTCGCGGAATGTCTCGAGTGCATCATACCATGGACGAGTGGCGGTACTGTTGAGCTCGATAGCATTGGGTCCGAGTGAGAGGATGTATCCAGCCTGCATCATGAATTCCTCTACCGTGCGGAATGTATAGTTCGGATGTGCGATAGAGACTATCGTATTACTCCTATCTATCGTCTCCATGAGTTCCTCGATAGTGGGCTCGTATTCAGGCAGTTTTTCACGGAGAGATATCTCGCGCCTATATCTTCACTCGCTCTTGAATCCTTCTCTGAGGAGATTTTTCTCGTTGATTCATGGGGCGAGATTTTCGAGTTTTCTCATGTTGTCTCTGTGTCTCAGGACGAGCTCGACGAGGTGTGCGTTGTTGAATCCGTCTTCCTGCGTCTCTGGAAAACAGAGTTGCATAGCATCGAATGAAAATGGTACGACTCGGTTGTCAGGAAGAGTTATCATGCATCCATTTTTCCTGAGTTGTTCGCACTGTCTCTGGACCTTTTCTGCCTTGCCTCGACGTACCCCCGTGAGTATATCTTCGATATCTCATCTGAGTGCGAGTCCATAGACTGGAATATGGAGTGACTTCCGATAGTCTCCTCTGACATATCTCGCGGATACCTCGACTCACTCGAGGATGAGTTGTCCATCGTTCTGGACTCAGGCAGGGAAGTCTGGATGCCTCGTGATCTTGTCATGGTCAGTGATGGCAAATACGCTGATTCACTTCTGCTTCGCATGCTCATATACCTCTCTGGGTGACTGTGCACCATCTGACTCTGTCGTATGGCAGTGCATATCGATGATGGTTCCTCACTTCGGTGTCTCGAATTCGTATGGTACATAGATGTTGCTATCGAGTGTAGACATAGGCGTATAGTTAGGTGACATATGTATCCTAGTGACTTTTTTACCTCTGCCTGAGAAAATACTAAAAATTGTACAAAAAATATAATACTATAAAATATTGCAATACTGGTAAAGAAAAATATAATATAAAAAATGTACTAAAAAAAGTACATAGTAGTTGGATGGTAAGGTGGTGAATGGTAGGATGGAAAGTACCTATTGTTCAATAACTATCATACTATCACACTAACTTACTATCATACTATCATGCAAAAATATAACTCCCTCCTCGAACGTCTCGGACTCTCTCCATCAGAACGAGATATCTATCTCTACCTCCTCTCCTATCCGTACAAGATAGTCTCTGACATCGTGCGTGAGACGAGATATCATCGTCCTGCTGTGTATGCAGCACTCCGATCCCTTGAGGCAAGTGGTCTCGTCGAGAAGTCCTACCTCGATGGCAAGCGATACTACTACCATGCGACGAGTCCAGACAATCTGATGACTCGACTCCAGTCTCTCACAGATACAGCCTCGCGTCTCATCCCCGAGCTCCAGGCACTCCATGATAAAAATGCCGAAGCTCCAATCCTCTCGGTCAAGGAGTGAATCTCATGAATCCAAGATATTCATCGTGATCTCGTCACATCACTGCCAATTGGCGGGATATATTATCGATATAGTTCATCCAAAAAAAACTATGGACAACGAGCTGCATATATTCCTCCAGAATATTTTGATCTGCAGGAGTCCAAGTCACTAGAGAGATGTGTGATATCCAACGAGAAGCGCAAAGCAGACCACAACAACAATCCGAATCGTGATATCGTCGCGATACCTGCTGGGTTCGATCTCTTCGATGACAACATCACCAAGATCATCTATGGCAACAAGGTCGCAGTGATAGACTATGAGTCACAGATAGGGTGGACTATCGAGAGTGAACGATTTGCACGATACGAGGAAAAGATATTTCGGATGTTACATTCACTCCTCAAAAAGATGGAACAATAAAAAAGACCGAAGGATTTAATTTAGTCATTCCAGTAATCTCACTTTGTCTTTAGACTTCTATATACTCCTCAGTTTCAAATAAAAGTACTCACCACTCGACGTCTTGTTCCGTGAATCGTAAGCATCAATCATTCAACAATATCCTCTTTTTCAATGCGGTCTTTTTCTGGATATTCCTTTTTTATTTCTTCAATAAATCTCTTCCGTAAATAATGGTAATCACTTAGGTATAGGGTTCCACTTTCATTACTCTGGTATATAGGTAGTCCTCTATCTACAATAACTATAAACTGCTTTTCCTCGCCTTCTATAAGTGCCCCTACCTTAATTGTAGTTGAACTAATAGCTTTACCCGCATTGGGCTTATCTCTATGATGAATCACTTCAAGTGTATCAGGTTTTAGAATTGCCATAATTGTGGAAAATATTATATATAGTATATGATTATAGATTTTTATATTGAATGTCAATAACTATTTTTCCGCTTTTTCCCGTTTCACTTTTTCCAATTTTTCTCTATAATTGCGCCATGAATACAGCAGAACTCCTCTCACTCTCGACTGACTTCCTCGATCGTCGGGACAACCTCAAGAAGACAGATATCCTCACACTTCGTGAGGTCATCCGCGAACACAATAGGCTCTATTATCAGGATGAGTCACCAGTGATATCCGATACAGAATATGATGAACTCTTCCATGCGCTCGCGCGGTCGGAGGCTGATTATGATATGTTCGATGAGTCATCACCGACGGCTAGACTCGCTATCCTCGCATCGGAGCAGTTCCAGAAGGTCAGGCATCAGTATCCGATGATATCACTCGACAATACGTATAGTGTAGATGAGGTGAGGGGGTGGAATGAGAGGATGCTCAGGATTTTACGAAAAGATAGTTTTTTGCTCGGTCATCGCGAAGAATGAAGCGATCCAGAAACACAAAATGGAAATCCTAACAGTGGCTGGATTGCTTCGCAAACTCGCAATGACAGAGACCAGGAACAGCTCAATTATTATATCCAACCAAAATACGATGGACTCGGACTGGCTGTGATATATCGGTATGGAAAATTCGAGCAGGCTATCACTCGCGGAAGTGGTGTAGAGTGAGAGGATGTGACACTCACGGCGCTCGAGATAGAGAATCTGCCGAAGGATATCGAGGCACTCCGAGATGTACCTCGCATGGAGGTACGCGGCGAAGTCATGATGAGTCGTACAGTATTCGACCATGTGAACAGAGAACGTCTCGCGAAGTGAGAGAAGCTCTTTGCCAATCCGCGTAACTGTGCATCAGGGTCACTCAGGCAACTCGATCCACTCGTGACGCGCGCACGTCATCTCCAGTTCTTCGCTTATGCGATACCACAGATAGAGCAGGGGCTTGATAGTGAAAAATCGGTACAATCCTATCATGATATGATGGATTTGCTCTCTACTTGGGGATTTGAACGTGAGGATTTTGAATTTCGGAGTATCGATGGTATCGATGCACTCTGTGAACGTATAACGAGAGAGACTGAGAATAGACGAGAGTATTTTGACTTCGATATCGATGGTATGGTGCTGAAGCTCGATGATATGATGCTCTGGGATGACCTCGGACGCACGGAGCATCATCCACGCTACGCTATCGCGTACAAGTTCCCCGCGAAGCAAGTCCGCACCAAGGTGCTCTCTATCGAACACTCAGTTGGTCGTACTGGAACAGTGACTCCAGTTGCCAATCTCGAAGCAGTCGATGTCGGATGAGTGGTGGTGCGTCGCGCCACACTCCATAACTATGACGAACTCGAGAAGAAGTGAGTCCGAGAAGGGGATTATGTATTCATCATGCGAGCAGGAGAGGTGATACCAGAGATTGTCTCTGTTATAGTTGATGCACGTACAGGAGATGAGGAGATGATAAAAATCCCAGAAGTGTGCCCAATATGCTCCACTCATCTCGAACAAGATGAGTGAAAAGTGGCGCTCTACTGTCCCAATTCTCACTGTCCAGCCAAGATACAGTGACAACTCGAGATGTTCGTCTCCAAGCAGGGGATGAATATCGATGGACTCGGTGAAAAACAGATAGAACTCTTCCTCGAGAAGGGCTGGATCACGGACTTTGCCTCTGTGTACGAACTTGGGGGTTATCGTGACGAGCTCCTCTCTATCGAATGATACAAGGAAAAGTCAGTTCAGAACCTCATAGATGCCCTCGAGAAGTCGCGCCATACAACCCTTGAGAGGGTTCTTACGGCTATCGGAATCCCGAATGTGGGAAAGAAGACAGCGAAGATAGTTACACAAAAGATAATGTCTCTTGCCTCTGTCATGTCGAGTGAAGTGATAACGGAATCGAGACATCTTTCTGGAGAAAATATAGAGCAGGATTTCTCCACTCTGTCTTATCAGACTTCGGTCGAAATGACAGAGCAACAGAAAAAAATCCTATCCTCCATATTTTCAACAACCGAAGAAGAACTCCTCGAGATGAAGGACATCTGACCAGAGACAGCTCGAGCATTTGTCGAATACATGCAAGACAATAGAGAACTCATGGAGAGGCTCTTCTCGAAACTGGATATAGAGATACCGAAGCAGGTTCTATACTCGTCAGAATGACAAACACAAGGAAAACTTATGGGGAAGTCATTCTGTGTTACAGGGTCTTTTGAATCTATCTCTCGTGATGCGATCCATGAGATCATAGAGCAGAACGGAGGGGAAGTGCGTAGCTCTGTCTCATCCAAACTCAGTTATCTCATCGTTGGTTCTGACGCGGGCTCCAAGAAGTCCAAGGCAGAGGAAGTTGGTGTGAAGTGTATAACAATTGATGAGTTCATGGAGATGATAGACTAGTAGAACAACTCAAATCCATAACTCGCGTCATTCCCTGGTATGGTAGCAGGGAATCTGTCTTGAAGTAGATTTCACCCTCAAGGGGTACTTATGCCGACTAAGGTACTCGGGAACGACGAAAATAAAAACCGCCTGAATTTAGGCGGTTGTATTGATACTTCCAAGAAGAGCATATAATTGTCCTCGTACCTTCTCGTGTATCTGTTCAACAGATTTATTTATAGCTAGTATCTCTGTTAGTGCTTTCATGAGCCTTGCTTGCTCTTCTGGATTACCTATCTGTTGAATCTTATCTTGAACTTTTTTAACAAATTCAGTTTTCTTGAATAAATCTCTAAAAGATTCTATAATATTTAAATCTTTTAGTGTTTCTTTGTCTTCAATAGGGGAGCTTCCCACTGATTCTGCTCAACTTCTATCGTGGAATACTTTAATAGATTGAGAATGTCTGATGTCGATTGTATACATAATCTAGAAAATAAAATACTACCCAATTAGGATAGCATTATTTTTCTCTGAATACAAGAAACTCGTATTGACGAATTACTTACATCCACTACTACAATCTCCACAACCACCAGTTCCACATGAGTCACCATGGTCGTGGTCATCTTCGTCGCCGAGGATGGAGATGAACATGCTCTTGATTTCATCATATGCAGGGATCTCACCCTGGAATATCATATCACGGAAAGATATAGACTCTTCTTCGAGTGCAAGGGCTGGATTCTCGGTGATACCGAGCTCCATCTTGTAGGCTGCATCATCAGTTGTCTCCACACGAACAGCATCATCGAGTGCGAGTTCTGCGAGAGCTTGATTCACGAGAGTGTTTAGGGATTCGAGTTCTGTACCAGAACCCACGAGTTTGATTATCATAAAAGACAAATTCTAAAAATAAAGTCTAGAGAACGAATGTATGATTTTTTATAAAAAATGCAAGAAAAAACCGCCCGAAGGCGGTAGATTCTCTGGGATTATTCAGCAGATTCTGCCTTCGCAGTAGCAACTCCAACATCAGCAACTGATGCCTGAGTAGTCTCTTCTGTATGACCCTTGTGAGCGTGTACTGAGACAACTGCCTCATCAGCATGAGAGAGGACATTGAACTTCTTGGTATCAACCTTGATATCACGAACGTGGAGAGTTGTACCTGTGTGTTCGATAGTGGAGATATCGAGCTCAAATGCATCAACGATATCCTTCGGGAGACACTTTACATCGAGTGAGTGAAGTGACTGGTGGAGTTCACCACCTGCAGTAACTGCTGGTGCAACACCAACGAGTTTTACTGGGATCTGAACATGAACCTCAGCCTTCATATCCACTGTGAGGAAGTCGAGGTGGAGAAATGCTCCAGTAACAGGATGACGCTGTGCCTCGTGTACGAGTACATCGTATTTTTTCTTCTCAACTGTAAGAGAGATGACGTGATTCTTACCGGCTGTGCGGTAGAGCTTTACAAATTCAGACACTCCTACGGCGATCATCGTCGAAGGGGTATCCTTGCCGTATACTACAGCTGGGATGAGGCCGTTTTCACGAGCTTCACGTGCTGTCTCTGTACGGATCTTTGCTTCGAGAGAGTACATAATGAAAAAGTAAAAAATAAAATGAACTAAAAAATTAATTCCGCGAAAGTATAGAGAAAATACCCGAAAACGCAAATAAAAAATACAGAAGAGATAAATTTCTGTATTTTCTTAGGAATATTTCTTGTATAAGTGGGCTTAACCGCTGATAGCACCGGCAAGATTCATGATTGGTTGGAATATACCCACCGCGATGAATCAGATAACTACCGCCATGATAACGAGGATGATTGGTTCCATCATCTTCTGTACTGAACCTACTGCGATATCTACTTCTTCGTCATAAAAGTCTGCGATCTTAATCACGGTCTCACCGATCTGTGCTGTCTCTTCACCGACACGGAGCATCGATATGAGGAGATCAGGGAAGAGTGGATCATCTTCGAGAGATTCTGCCATTTTTTGTCAGTTTTTTACATCTTGTCTGAGGAGGAGAAGGCGCTGGTGGTAGACCTCATTACCTACGGCAGATGCTACGATACGTATAGCTTCGATGACTGATACACCACTTCCGATGAGGTTCGAGAATACACGGGCAAACCGAGAGAGGATTACTTTGCGTAGGAGTGGTCCGAATATTGGCATATGGAGGAGTATTCCGTCCCATTTATATTTTCCACTTTTGGTCTTCTTCCAGATAGTAAAAACAAAATATCCAATTCCAAGTATACTTCCTATGAGGAACCAGTATTTCTGGAAAGCTTCACTTGTACCGATAATCAGCTTGGTTGCTGGTGGGAGCGTCTCTGGATCTCCAAAAAATGATGTAAGTGTTGGAATAACCTTTACCATGAGGAGTGTTACACAGGCAGCCATACCAACAACAAGAAGCATTGGGTAAGTCATGGCACCTTTGATTTTTCTCGTGATTGAGTCTACTTTTTCTGTCTGGTCTGCAATCTGTAGAAGAGCCTGATTGAGTTTACCTGTACGTTCTCAGGCTTCGATGAGTGATACCTCGGCATCAGAAAAGTTTCCATAATATGCCTGGAGGGATTCATGCATGGTAAGCCCTCATTGGATCTTATCTATCATGAATTCATAGAATTTGACCATGCCAGGATCTTTTTCTTGTTTTTTGAGTGATGTGAGGCTCTTGAGTACTGTGAGACTCGCGTTTACCATCGTAGCAAGAATACGGAAAAATATTACCTTCTGACGGAGTTTGATTGTTGCTCCGGGAGACAGAAGGTTTTTTATATATTTTAAAAGATCATCTTTTTGGCTAGCTTGCTGTCATTCCTCAATATCGAGAATCACGATGTCTTGAACTTGGGTATTATTCGCCATAGTAGTTTTTTAAAAAAAGAGGGTTTTAATCGTTTTCCTTGGCTGCCGCATATACTTCTTCGAGAGAAGTTCTCCCGTTGAGAGCCTTGATGATACCATCTTGTTCGAGAGATATCATGCCATCAGTTATGGCAACGTCGTTGATCATTACTGCAGAGGCTCAGTCAATAATCATTTTTTTGATATTTGGTGTGATCTCGAGGATTTCATAGATACCGACTCGACCCTTGTATCCGATATTATCACACTCTGGACAACCAACTGGCTCATAGAACGTAGGGTGTTGGAGGATATCTGGAGTGATACGCCCGAGGAGTTCTTCTTTTGCTGTTCGCTTGAGTGCACGTTCTACGCGTTCTCGCATGTGTGAATCGAGATTCTGCATTGCGACAGGCTTTTTACACTTTTGACAGAGTTTGCGGATGAGACGCTGGGCAATGATGGCATTGATCGATGCTGGGAGGAGAAACGCAGGTATTCCCATGTTGAGGATACGTGTGAGTGTCTCGGCGGCTGAGTTCGTATGGATTGTCGATACCACGAGGTGACCCGTGAGAGCAGCTTCGATCGCGACGTTGATTGTCTCATGGTCACGGATTTCTCACACCATGATGATGTCAGGATCTTGACGGAGGGCAGTACGGAGTCAGTAGGCAAATGTATATCCAATATCAGGAAACATCTGTGACTGATTGAGTCCATCGATCTGGTTTTCCACCGGATCTTCGAGAGTCATGATATTTACATCTGGGGCATTGAGCTTGGAGAGACAAGAATAGAGTGTTGTAGACTTACCAGAACCTGTTGGACCTGATGTGAGGATGATACCATTTGGGAGGGCAATAGCCTTTTCGAGAAGGACCTTGTTGCGTCACTCGATACCGAGTTCGAAGAGGTCAGGAATCTTCTTGGATTTATCTACGATACGCATCACTATCTTTTCACCGTGAACAGTTGGGAGTGTTGAGACACGAAGGTCGAGAGCCTTGTTGTTGATAACAGTCGAGAGACGTCAGTCTTGAGGTATACGTGCTTCGTCAATCTTGAGGTTTGACATGATCTTGAAACGCGCCACTACCTGTTGATGGAGGAATGGTTGGTATTCGAGAATCTCACGGAGTTCACCATCTATACGATATCGGAGACGGACTATATTTGTCAGTGGTTCGATATGGATATCAGATGATCCACTCTCTACCGCTCAGATAATCATGAGATCACAGATTTGTCAGATGTTTTCTCCTTTGTATATTTGTTCCTTGAGGAGGTCGATTGATGGAGCAGCCATAGTTATAGGTGTATTATTTTTTTATTGGTTTGATGATAGCCTCGAATTCATCGCTCATTCACTTGAGTCCACGTGCTACCTGTCCGAGTATTACGATATCACCAGATTCGACTCATTTTGTATCTCAGAGTGATCGAGTATATTCCTTCCACTTTTTCTGGAACTCTTCGTATTTTGGAAGTGTTGTTGCACAGAAGTCTTGTTCTCGACACTCAACGATTGCTTCAGCGATAGATTTTTCGAGCTTATCTCTTTTTGCGATAATAGATTCTTTTAGGAACTTGATATCCTCAATTGATGAACCACGTACATAGAATCTGATTGTGACTCTTCCTGTATTGATAGCATCAGGCTTGGTTGAGTCGAGTACGTTCTCGAGAGAGAGTGACTCTACGGTCATGAGTGGATTAGAAAAAATCTTTGGGATTTTTCATTCTGTGAGGATGCCTGTAAAGCTCAGTATCTCTGGATTTCCAGATTCATTGACGTAGGTTATGAGTCTCTGGATATTGCTATTGGTTGCCCTAAAGTCGAGACGGAGGTCAAATACACCAATAGTAGAAGGATTAATATCTCGAGGGTATGTCACTCACTGGAGCCCTATCACCACAGTACTTCCTATTTCGAACTCATCGAGGAATCGTTTTTCGATGAATTGTGTGTATTCTTTGAGAGTGATATATTCCTGGTCTACAGAGTTACTGATTGGACTCATCGTTGGCAAGATACTATTGATTTTTTGTTTTGCTTGCGTGAGCTTCTTCTTGTCTTCATCACTACTGAGAATAGATGAGTTGAGCCAATCGAGATAGTCTCCTTCTCCAGTTTTGGTGATTACCTTTCGTGCATCATCTTGCGCTGATCGGATAATCTTGAGGAGCTCTTCTTTTCATTCTACTTTTGAGAGTTCTTGTCCTATAGTTTCGATGGGAATACCATTTTTTCTGACATTATTGTATTCTGTGATAGCTTGCTCGGCTCATTCTGTGGCAGCATTTATCTTGCTAATTCATGGAAAAATATACATCCATGCAAGTATACCAACTCATATGAGTATCGTACATTGGAGAATGAGGGTATAGGTGAGATGTTCTTTTTGAGAAGTACTGATCATATATTGATAATATTAGGATTTTTTATTAAGTGGTACGTATCGTGCTTGAATCTGAACGGTTGTTCGTGTTTTGAAAAGTACACTTTTTACATCTTCTCCTGCTCGTATATTTTCCACATTGAGTGAACTTGGAGGATTGAGTATTATGAACTGACTTTTTCCTGTATTAGCGAGATTCTCGAGAAATGAGAGTGCTTCGATACGAGCGGATCCAAGCTTGTTGTTTTCATCATCATCACCGATATTGCCACCATATACTGTACACTGCGTCGAGAATGTATCACCGTTGGTGATGGATATACCATTGCATTCTATATTTGGTGCCTGTGGGTATTCAGAGCTTTTTCTCATAAACTCAAATTGCTTCATGATGTCATCTACTTTTACCTTATTGTTATAGGTATTGATAATAAAATCTTTTTCAGGAGAGGCATCAATAATATTTTTTGATATTTTTACTGGAATAAAGTCAGTTAATCAGTCTATAATCTCGAGTTTGAGACTATTGGTTCGAGTCTTGTATTCCTCTTGTATCATGGTCAGAGTTTTACATTCCTTGTCATCGACGTCAATCCCCATGTTGAGGTATGGACAGATAAATGGATAATTTGCTGCAAAACTGTTGTTTACCTGTGTACGCACGAATACATGTGCAGATCAGAGTATTCCTATAACTATAAGTATAGGAACGAGATACCCAAGAATAGTTGTTGCAATCTCGAGCTCTGACTTTTTCACTTTGTTTCCGATAGTGAGATTTCCATCTGATTTTTCCTGAAAGAAATCTCAGTATGGATTGGCTGAGTCTGCACCTGTATTACTTGTACTGAGAAAACTCTCGGTCGTAATAGACTCGTTGGATGCTGAAGTTGTATCGTTAGGCATAAGAAAAAGATATATACTCACGTAGCATATCAAAAAAAGATTTTTTATGCAAATAATCGCATAAAAAATCTCTTGCTGTTTATTTTTTTCGAGTTTTTACACTATCTCACGGAGTATCTCTTGTCCCCAAGTTGTCTCAGATAAGCGATTATCAAGGCAATATATACTTCACTCATAGCCAGAACTATATATACGTTCTATGAGAGTATTGAGTTTGATAATCATCATTGGCTCACTATAGAGGGAGAAGTTATTTTTCATCCCGACTGTTCGCGCGAGAAAATAGGAATCCGTCGGTGGATCGAATGGGAGCTTCGCGAGGATAATATTGGTTGCCATACTCCAGAGGGTGAGGGTATCGCGCCACATATCGATAGTTCCTATGAGTATAGTATTATTTCTATTTGCCGTAAAGAGTCAGAGCTGTTTTCATTTTCCTCCAGATATGCCTTGCATGAGGATTTTTTTACCAGTTTTCTCGAGTGACTTCCCGAGTTCACGGACATGCTTCATACTGGTGGTGAGGATAACAGTTCCACCGATTGTATCTGTATCTCTGAGTTTTTCGAGAATGTTAGGTGCTACACTGAGACTTTTCTCACCAGTACTGCCTACTATAGTGATATCTCACACCGGAATACTCGACTCACGAGTGAGAAAATCCTGCATCTTCTCGCCATGTATCCCAACGCCTGAGAGATATGCATGACTATACTTCGCAAAAAATCCGTCGATAAAACTATCAACTACACGTGGAATATACGTAAGTGTGATATCTCACTCTACTATAGTGAGGATGGTTCCATAGCTGCTCTCACGTCTATGATAGTGTATCATGAATTCTATCATGGTATCTATTTTTCTGAACCTGATAGTATCTCTCCTCGATTGTATCACTCGAGTGGATTTCCACTCAGTATACGCACCATCGAGTCTATCTGTGATGAGTGCGAGTGCCTCGAATCCATGATGCCATATATCTCCTTGTGTGAGAAAGTATGTCTCACCATATTCACCTGGAGGGTGAGGATTCTCACCAGTAGGTCTCTCTGGGAATTCAGAGTAAAGACCACTCATCCAGAGGAGCATCTCCTGTATCTCTGTTGTCTCGCTATAGTTCTCGAGAAGTCCCATGAGCGACTTCATATCGACATGTATACTTCGCGCACGGCGCATCTGCTCTTCGAGGAGGGGAATATCTTTTATCACGACTGTATCTCCATCTGGCATGGAGTGATAGAGTCACTTCCGGATATTGACTATATTCCAGTCTGCAGGACTCTCATCCTTGTATCTATTCGGTTCGGTGGACTCTGCCCGGTAATACTCTATCAGATTGCGTTCTTCTCCATAGAGCTTGAGCTCTCGGAGGAGTCCTGTAGTTGTATCTTCTCTCCAGATGAGGAGCTTGGTGATGAGGATTCATTCCTTGCGACCCCACGAACTACCCTGGAGCATAGACTCGAGCTCGAGTTCTGAGATGTATTCACTTGCATCCTCATGTACTCGATATGATACTCCGAGTTCTTCGAGGAGTCATGACATGTGAACTCCTTGTTCTTGTCAGAATACACATATTGTTCCAGTTTTTCCAGAGAGGGTCTCTCGTAGATATTCTCTCTCATGCTTTCTTCCTGGTGAGAGGGAAGTGATGTGATAGTGAGTGGTTGGTGCCTGTCATGTCGACACAGTCGTCTCTATCTGTGATGATGACACAGCTTGCTCCGACTTCGAAAAAAGTGACTCCATATCAATCGTATCACTATATCCCGTGATTCATACGAAGAGTGTAATATTTTCCTTGGATTCATGCTGTCCGCAGAGTGTGAGGATTTGTTTTTTGCGGTTTGAGAGTCACTCGAACTGATTCAGATAGTGGACAAAAAGTCCTATCGAGAGACGAGTATCTCCGAGTGCACGATGTTCCTTGTCTCAGGCTGAGAGCCCATACGCTCATGCGAGATATCCGAGATTGAGGCTCTCTATATCCTGAGAAAATATCTCAGACAGTTCGAATGTGTCGATAATCCCATGATCTGAGAGGTCTATCCCATGTGTAGCGAGCATCGCGATATCGAAGAGGACATTGTGCCCGACGATGATACTCTCATCACCGATAAATTCCCTCACACGTTCACGGATATCTCACCATACTGGCTTGCCAACAAGCATCTCATCCGTGATGCCTGTGATCATCGATATCTCCTCGGTCATCTCACGTTCTGGATAGACGAGTTGGCTGTGCTCAACGATATTTGTTGCCGCATAGTGTCACTCACTATTCTTCTCTATGTCAAAAGCAACTGCTGCCACCTCGATAATCGTATCAGTTGTAGGGGAGAGTCATGTGGTCTCGAGGTCGAGGGCAACAAATCTGTAAGGCATAGGCATAGTAAGAGTAGAGTGGAATGTTTCTGTCATTTCGACTGGAGCAATAGCGGAATGGAGAAATCTTGCTCTGAAATATAATATCAAGTATATCAAAAATTCTCGAAAAGTCGAAGTGATACAGGAAGTGCGAGTTGACAAGTGTTGTATCTAGTAATTAATATTGACTTTTACTTACCAATCTATAACATAACCCATATTTTTATTCATAATATTATTTTATGGAGTGAGCATTTGAGTATTCTTGGTTCTTTGAAGATAAAAAAGCAGTTACCCTCTGAGAATTGCAACAACATTTTGGTTTTCTACAATTAAAAGATCCCAGAAATATAGTTGATGAAATACTTGCATTTGAATGAATTAGTCAAGTTGTTAGTAAATCTACAGATACAATTGTGCTTACATCAAAAAGAGTAGAAACTATACTACAATGAATAAAAAAATGGCAATCCGAACAGGAGAAAATTATAATGAAAAGATTGGGAAAAAAATGGGAATCACCCCAAAAGAAAAATAGTATAAATACATGAAAAGGCATGAGAATGAAAGATGTATTATCTAAATGCATCCAATTAACTCCTGCACATTGGTCTCATGCAACTAGAATATATAAAGACACATGGTTTTTTATTACACCATGAAGCAATAGGACAGATAGGATATATTGCTTAAGAGAAGAGTTCTTAGATACATTTATACGGACCTATTCAGATCTATCGATTCATGTTTGACTGGAAGTAAATGACACAACTAGGCCACAAAAAATAACAGATTCATGAAAGTTTCTTAAAAATGCGAAATCAATTTAAATTTCAGTAATAAAAAATCTCTGAAAACTCAGAGATTTTTTATCTGATACCTTTATACTCTTTCTGTCCTTATTTCAGTTTGTTTCTGAGAAACGCTGGAACATCATAGTCGTTCTGTGGCTCTGATTGTGGAGCTGGAGCAGGAGTATTTGCTGTGTAGAATCCACCATGATTCTGAGCTGGAGCAGGAGTAGCATTACCGAAGAGACGATTCTGTCCGAATCCACCACGACTCATACCACTGAGCTGTACATTGGTCTCTTCTGAGAATCCTGTTGCGATAACAGTGATCTTGATCTCACCAGTGTAGCGCTCATCGATAGACGTACCGAAGATGATATTAGCATTTGGATCACAGAGTTCCTTGATGAGACGAGATGCTTCATCCACCTCGAACATAGAGAGGTCAGAACCACCAGTGATATTGAGGAGGAGTCCACGAGCACCATTGATAGAGAGTTCGAGGAGTGGAGACTCGATCGCTGCACGGGCAGCCTCGATACCACGATTCTCACCACTTCCGTATCCGATACCCATGAGAGCAGATCCAGCATTTTCCATCACTGAGCGTACATCGGCGAAGTCTACGTTGATGAGACCTGGATGTGTGATGAGTTCTGATACACCCTGGACACCCTGCTTGAGGATCTCATCTGCTACGTGGAATGCCTCGAGGAGCGGAGTCTTCTTATCGATGATAGAGAGAATCTTGTCATTCGGGATGGTGATGAGTGTGTCTACCTTGTTCTTGAGACTCTCGAATCCATCGAATGCCTTGTTGCTGCGCTGTTGTCCCTCGAATGCAAATGGCTTCGTCACGACACCAACCACGAGTGCACCGAGTGACTTTGCAATCTCAGCGATCACGGGAGCAGCGCCAGTACCAGTACCACCACCGAGACCACATGTGATAAATACCATATCAGCACCAGAGAGGGCCTGCTTGAGTTCTTCACTTGATTCTTCTGCAGCCTTTTTTCCTATCTCAGGATTAGCACCTGCACCGAGTCCGCGAGTGGTTGCGCGTCCGATATTGATACGAGTCTGAGCCTTGGAAGTGAAGAGTGCCTGTGCATCAGTATTAACAGCGATAAATTCTATACCTTCGATACCGGACTCGATCATGCGGTTCACGGCGTTGTTACCACCACCACCGACACCTACTACCTTGATATTGGCGATAGGAGAGATATAACCACCGACATTTACCTCTTCTATCTGTGCGATAGGGGATGGTGGAGTGATGGGTTGGACATTGGTACGGAGGAGCTTCTTGAGACGATCTTCGTTAGATGAGAGGGACATAGGGTAGAAGTTAGAAACTAATAGATAAAAATGAATAACTGAGAGAAATATTTTTGAATAACTATTACTTTTTAGTTATTCGTTGTTACCTGTTTTTATGGCATTATTTTTTTGAAGAGGTGCTTGAGTGAACCCATAATACCGTCAAATGAAAATTGTACCTTGAGTGATTGCTTGATATTACCGTACTTCTGGACGAGGAGGAGGATACCGATACTCGCAGAGTATATAGGGTCTGCGATAGATGTACCGACGACTCATTCTACATTTTCAGGTACTCCGATATTGGCAGGGAGGCGGAGATAGTCGCGAGCGAGGTCTACGAGTCCGTGCATCTTGGATGCTCATCCTGTGAGGATGACTCATTCTGGGAGCATACCATCTCGACCAACTTTTTTGAGTTCCATATTCACATGGTGGAATATCTCCTCGTATCGTGCTCGCATGATCTCGTTCATGAACTTGCGACTGATGACGATAGTATCCACATTGGACATGCCAGCGAGGTCTATCTCTTCGTCATAGTCAGGCTTCATGCCTTCTCCGAATCCGAGGTCACCATAGGAGAGTTTTATCTTCTCAGCTGTATCTATAGATATACGGAGCCCGAGCGCGAGATCTGATGTGACATGTTCTCCACCGATAGGGATGACTCCAGCATAGATGAGTGCACCCTCCTCGTAGACTGCGAGATTGGTAGCACTTGACCCAATATCGAGTACGACGACACCGAGCTCCTTCTGTCTACGAGAGAGTGTAGATTCTCCGATGGCTATCACGTTCGGATAGACATCTGCTATCTCTACACCAACATCGAGGACTCATTTTTTGATATTGGAGAGAACATTGGTACCCATGGTGATAATATGACTTCTCACTTCGAGTTTTTTCCCGCTCATTCCAATTGGATTTTTGATACCATTTTCGAGATCGAGAGAAAAACTCTCTGGAATAACCTTGAGCACTGTACGATTCATGAGGTCTACTCAGTTCTGGCTCATATCGAGTGCTCGGTTGATGTCATCTTCTGTGACATCGATACCACCGACAGCAACGATACCACTCTTGCGTACTATATCTATATGTACACCAGAGAGACCGAGGCAGACGTGTGTTACCTGTGCTCCGATCATCTTCTCTGCTTCACCGAGTGCGATGTCGAGATTCGCCTTGAATTCCTCCATATCGAGGATATTTCACTTGCGGATACCGCGAGACTCTGCAGAACCAACACCGAGGATACGAAGTTTTTTATTTTCTCCCCACTCTCCGATGACGGTTTTGATACGAGAGCTTCCTATATCTATGGCGACGAAGTATTCTCCTGATACCATATATTGTATAAAAAATTAAGTGTATAAAATGTGTATTCTTTTGTTTTGGCTTCAGTATGAGAAAATAGAGAATCACTCATATCTGAATATGTGCCTATTATATATCTCGGTTATGCTTTTTCAATCATATTCTCCGCATCATGTTCACGATATTTATACTTGTCCGATGTTATTTTTTTATATTTTGCTTTTCTCTTGCGGATTCTCGATGTCAAAAACTTATTTTCTACTTTTATGACTTGAGTGCAATCGAGCTACCTGAAGGTAATATGATATTTTTTTGGATATGGTGCATGCGTGAATAAAACCATTCTCAAAAGAATAATTCCTATAAAAGTTGTCAGAAAAAATCTCCTCAAATGAGGAGATTTTAATTATTTCTTTGCTACTGTTTTTGCAGGAGTAGGCTTCTTTACTGGAGCAACTTTTTTCGCTACTGGTTTTTTTGCAGCAGGTACAGCTTTTTTCGCTGGAGCCTTTGGAGCTACTGCTTTCTTCACTGGAGCAACTTTTTTCGCTGGAGTGGCTACTATAGTTGGTGTGGGTTTTGCTATGGGAGTTGCTACTGTTTTTGCAGGAGTAGGTTTTTTCGCCGGAGCAACTTTTTTTGCTACCGGTTTTTTTGCAGCAGGTGCAACTTTTTTCGCTGGAGCCTTTGGAGCTACTGCTTTCTTCACTGGAGCAACTTTTTTCGCAGATTCCTTTTTTGATTTTTTAGCCTTCTTTGCAGCCTTTTCTGCTTCTTTCTTTGCCTTTTTTGCTGCCTTTTTTGCTGCCTTTTCTGCTTCTTTCTTTGCTTTCTTCTCTTCCTTTTCGATTTCCTTGAGCATTTTCTTTTCGAGTTTTTCTACTTCTTTTGGAGTCAATGCGCGATCTTTTTGATGCTTTTTAGACATATGAATATTGGTTAAATAAATATGGGACATACTATACCTTTGGTAGTAAAAGTCAAATATTTTTTTGCATACCCTAAAGGGTATAGAGTATAGAATAAAAGCAAATAGTCAAATACACTCTATACACTATTTAGTATCTATTTTTTTGTTTGTTTTTTTGAGTTCTATATTCTCGCTTGCTGACAAAAAACTCTTTTGACAAAGGAATCTATACGAATAGAATAGTATGGATTTATTCTTCATTTCTACTTTATTATGAAATCCAATATTGTGCGTGCGATTGGAGTTCTCACACTTGGCTCTCTGTATTTTCTCTCTGGTACTGAGAACATGAGCGCGGCTAATTATTCCCCAGTGAGTTGTAGTTCACAACCATTCTTCTCGGCTAATAGCTGTGATCTCTGTTACGAAGAAAAAACTCCAGTTATAGTTGATCAACGACTCACGGGACTCTACGATACCTGGGTATGAAACGATATGAACCCGCCTATCGTCTACGAAGATGAACAGACTCTCCGTCCGATGATGGTAGATATTGCTGGACCTGGTACAGAGTGGTGATATAGCTCCACAGATCCTGCATCTATATTCCAGCTCGTTCCGACAATCCCATGGACCATGACTGGCTCCACGAATCGCAAGGTAACTACTATCGAAAAATGAAAGATTCTCAAGTTCATGGAACAAAAGGAATGAAGTTATATCTACCTCAAGTCCACTGATAAAAAAGAATGAGAATTCCTCGGCATGATGAAGTTCCCACTCATATATAGATATATCGATCCAGTTACAGGAAAAGAATCAGACCCAATTCCACACTATGAATGTGTGACATACAAGATGGGCGCTACGCAGTCTGGTATCACTATCGTTCCCCCTAAAACAGAAACAGTAGTAACTCCACCACAACCAACTCCAGTTGTAGCTGCAACCACGCCGACTCCTGTACCCAAGCAACTCGATGCGGCTCCTACACCAACACCAAAACAAATCACATCCACAAAAACAGGTCCAGAACTCTACTTCCTCGCTGTGATAATTGCACTTATCACTCCGGCACTTATCATCTTCCGCAGGAGACGCGCATAATACACAAAAAATCCTCAATTAGTTTGAGGATTTTTTTATCACGAGAGATCGATTTTCTATGTGTCACCATTTTCTCATCCACTCACTTGTTGGATATATATGTCGACCAGTATCAGTATCCCAGACAATTATATGGGTTGGTGATTCTTTTTTTCCTATATATCAGAGGAGGACGAATACATGATCCCCGTTGAATGCTATAACTTCTTTTCCGTCTGGAGTTTTCCAGGTGAAGTCTCGATTGATATGCCAGCTTTTACAGATATTTTTTCCTGGGATAGGGAATAGCTTGGTTATGAGTCACTTATCCCTCCCGAGTATTCCGTCTTCGTATGCTGGATTCGTACACCAGTCTCACCAGATGATGACATGTCATCATGTATCGAGAGTGTTGAGGAGGTGTGTCAGGTGCGTCTCATCCGTGTATTTTACTGGACGAGTGAACTCATTCCATGCCTCGGTTTTGAGTGTTGGGATATATTTTCCGAGTTCCTGGTGAAAATTCTTCTCGATAGCTGTCTCGTATATACCGTATCCAGTCTTTTTATTTTGACTCCCATTAATCAGTCCAACAAATTCCTTATCTGGGTCTCACCATGTGCCATTGGCTTCGTTGAATGGTTCGTTGTGGAAGGGAAGTGTTGCGATAATCTGGTCTTCTGTTCGCTTGTACCCGAGGGCTCCATATATAGCCTTCATGGCTGCTATCTCACAGGAGAGCTTGTATTTCTGGAGTGTGAGTGTATAGTCGAGTGTTCTATCTGTTGTTGGTATGTAGTTCCATGTCTCTATGAGATTTGAGAGACTTTTTTGATTATTCTTGATGATAGTTGCGCGTTTTTTCTTGTAGTCGAGTGTTTTTCCTGTACTCGTTCTGATAGTCTCATCGAGTCTGAGTATGCGCTTCAGTCCCCATGCGGCATCGAACTGCTCATCAGCATGTATCTGAGAGAGTGGGAGGAAGAGTCCGAGAGAGATGATGAATATATAGAGTCGCTGATGCTTCACTCGATAATAGATAAAAAATAAACTTAGAGAAATATATAGTAAATAATGAAAAACACAAACAAAATAGTATGAGGTGACCCTAAAAACAATTAGCTATTCCTTATAATCTATTCCTTCACTAAAACCCACTCTGTAGTTCCAACATCTTCGCATAGACTCATCATGACTCAGAGAGGGTAGAATGAGTTCATCTCTCAACCACTTCTCATCACTCTATCACTATGATATCATCTGCCTTCTTCACTGTCTGGAGTCTATGAGCAACTATAATCACTGTTCTTCATTCGAAGAGTGTGTTTAGCGCTTCTGTAATCTTCTCCTCTGAGAAACTATCCAGTGCTGATGTTGGTTCATCCAGGAGGATGATCTCAGGATCTTTGAGGAATATCTTCGCAATAGCAAGTCTCTGCTTCTGTCCTCCAGAGAGCCTCACTCCTCGTTCTCCTATCTCAGTATCCAGTCACTTCTCGAGTTCGAATACGAAGTCACATTGAGCCAGATGGAGGGCTTTCTCGAGTTGTTCATCAATATTCTTCTTTTCCTTTGTGCCTTCTGTATATGTATCTGTCTTCTTCTCTGCAATTGCAGAGATCAGATTCTCCCTGATAGTAGCATCAAATACTCCTGGTTCCTGAGTGAGATATCCTATGTGAGGATAGTAGGTTTTGAGTGCAGTATCCGAGAGGTTATTCCCGAGTACTGAGATACTTCCATTCTCTGGATGGAGGTATCCTGCGATGAGCTTCATGAGTGTAGTTTTTCCTCCTCCTGATGCACCGACGAGTGCTGTCTTCTTGCCACGAGCAAGTGTGAGAGAAAAATCAGAGAAGACCTTGGATTCATTGTAGCCGTAAGTGATAGAGGAGATGATGATGTCTTTGTTGTGCTTCTTGAATGGGAATCCAGTGGAGTAGCCACGGATAGGAGTGAGGGAGTCGAAGGTGGACCAGAGGAGCTCTATCCCCGAGAGATGTCTCAAAAATGCACGAATACTATTGAAAAGTTCATTGAGGGACTTTTCCATAACAGTAATGACTGTTATAAATATCGCAAAATCTGCTAGATTTATTTCCGGATTTTGTAGAATAGAATTCGCTATATAGATGTAGATTCCTGCACGCAGCAATAAAAATGCAACTCTTGGAAAATCCTCTAATATGAGAAATCCGATATTTACAGGAAAACCATAGATCTTTGCCTGTGTGAATTTTTCACTTACCTTATCAAGGATTCTCTCAAGTCAATTGTTTTGTAAGAGTTCATTTTTTGACATGAGTGCAACTGTCGCTTGGTGATTTCATTCTTTTTCGGCATCATATCTGAGGAATCGTTTTTTTCTCATCCAGATATTCACAGGAATTGATACAAGACTGATGATAACCGCTATAAGGATTCATATCCATCACCAAAAATTGCTTATCTGGAATATAAAATAGAGTCCATATATACACAGTACAAGATTCATGATTCCTCCATAACTAAATTCCCACAATGCTTCAAGCCAGTCTCATACTCATTTTTGGATAATGCTAATAAATCTTCCTGTTCCTATCTTTTCTACCTGATTTCCATCTGCAGCTATGAACTCTCTGAGATATTTCTTGTAGTAAAACTTCATTCATTCAAACATGATAGATGTCCATCATTGTTTATACAGCAGGGTTCTGAGTAATATGAGGAGAATCGATACTCCTATATATGAATATAGAAGATGATAAAAAGTATCTATATTTTTTTCTTCTAGAGAGACAAAAATTCTCTGAAGCATCTCAAATGAGAATATAAAATAGAATGCCATTCATAGTGCTTCCACTGTATTCCAGAAGAATAGTATTTTTAGAACAAATATAGGTTCGATGAGTTTCCGGATTCTCTTATAGAATGTCATAAACTAGAGTAAGATAGAGAGAAGTATAGGAAAAATATCTGAAATATCAAAAAAACGGAACCAAGATATGGTATTCCGTTTTTTTATTTGCTCGTTATGACAGAGACGATAGAGCAGATTCTTCCTTCGCACCCCAGGGTGGACTCTCTTTTCGTTTCACTCGAATTCACCTTCTCAGAATGACAGGAACATTGGATCCCCGCCTAGGCGGGAATGACGGAAACAACGGAGACTATTTTGTTTTTTTCTTGGTTGGAGCTTTTTTTGCAGCTGGTTTTTTTGCTACAGTTGCTTTTGTTTTGGTTTTTTTCTCCTTGAATGCATCGGGTATCTGTTCAGAGATCATCTCCTTCACATCTGCGAGTGTGAGTGACTGTATCTCCTCGAGTTCGGTGATTTTTTTGCCACCACGCTTGAGATAGACATTTTCTTTGCCGAACTTGATATATGGACCATAGCGACCGTTCTCGACGGAGATCTTTTCTTCTTCCCAGTTATGGATATAGCGGTTAGCCTCTTTTTCTACCTTGGCAGCGATAAGTCTCTCTGCTTCCTCTGGAGTTATGTTGTCGAAGTCGATATTTTTCGGGACATTCACATAGAGTGACTTCCACTTGAGGAATGGACCGAATCGACCCTTACCCTTGGTGTATGGTTCTCATTCGTAGGTACCGACTGCTGCATTTTCTTCTTTTTTTGCCTCGATGATCTCGATAGCACGTTCTAGGTCGACTGCATGTGCATCTTCGCTGCGAGGGATCGAGACGAATGCATCTCCCCACTTCACATACGGTCAGAATCTGCCTTGTCCGATGGATACTGGTTTTTCCTCGTATTCTCCGATATCCTTCGGGAATGCGAACATCCGCATAGCTTCTTCGAGTGTGATGTCATCGATAGACATGCCAGGTCCGAGATTCGCGTAGCGAGGTTTTTCTCACTCGGCGAGTTCGTCGCTTGCTCCTATCTGCACAACAGGTCAGAACCTACTCATGCGAGCGAGCACTGTTTTTCCTGAAGCTGTATCCTTACCGAGGATGCGCTCACCTGAGAATCGTCACTCTGCACCGAGAGCACCCTCGATCGATGTGTGGAATGGAGTATAAAAATCTCCAAGCATCTTCTTCCAATCGAGTTCTCCGCGAGATATCTGGTCGAATTGTTCCTCAACCTCTGCCGTAAAGCTATACTGCATGAAATTTGTGAATTCTTTTTCGAGATAATCAGTCACCACAAATGCGATATCTGTTGGAATGAGCTTCTTCGCCTCGATCACGACGTATCCACGATCCTGGATCGTCTGGATAGTGGCAGCATAAGTCGATGGACGACCGATTCACTCTGATTCGAGCTTCTTCACGAGGGCCGCTTCTGTATATCGCGGAGGTGGGAGGGTGAATTTTTGATTGGCAAACCATGTCTCTGAGTGGACTTTTTCTCATTCATGCACTTCTGGGAGTTTTTTGCTTGTATCTTCTTCATCATCCTTTTCCTCATCAGTTCACTCGATATAGAGCTTCATGAAACCTGCGAATTTGATAACTTCTCATTTTACGATCCAGTCCTCATCATGTCATTCTGGGGAAAAGTGGTATGTTGTTGTCTCGATGAGGGCTTCCTTCATCTGACTGGCTATCGTGCGTTCCCAGATGAGACGATAGAGCTTGGCTTCTGTAGCATCGAGTCCGAGTGACTCTGGAGTCTTGTCCATGTAGGTTGGACGGATTGCCTCATGTGCTTCCTGAGCATTGGCTTGCTTGGTCTTATATTGGCGACCATTCGGGAGTGAATATTCTTTTCCGAATTCCTTCTCGATAAAGTCCCGAGCAGAGTTGATCGCGAGATCTGAGAGATTTACCGAATCGGTACGCATATAGGTAATATGACCGTTCTGATAGAGGCGTTGTGCGATATCCATCGTCATCTTCACATTGTATCCGAGCTTGCGTGATGCTTCTTGCTGGAGAGTAGATGTCGTAAAAGGGGCACCCGGCATGCGAGTTCCTGCCTTCACTTCTTTTTCCTGGAGGACGAATATTGCATCCTTCGGGAATGTCCAGATAATTCCTCACTTCTTGTCAGCGGTTTTCTTCCCTGTGGAACCGATGATATCATGACTCTTAAAAAACTCTGCAGCATCGAGTTCAGACTTGAACTTGATGGATTTTCCTCATTGCTTCATGAACTCGAGAGTCATCGGAGTATCTCCTCATATACGAGCCTGTACCTTCCATGACTCTTCTGGGACGAATGCTCGTATCTCACGCTCACGCTCGACCAGGAGCTTTACTGCGACTGACTGTACACGTCCAGCTGAGAGACCGGAACGGACTTTTCTCCATAAAACAGGTGATACCTCATATCATACGATACGGTCGAGTATTCGACGAGACTGCTGTGCATTTACGAGGTTGATATCTATGTGACTTGGCTTCGAGAATGCATCTGCAATAGCACTCTTGGTAATCTCATGGTATGTCACACGCTTCGCCTCAGTAGGATCGATACCGAATACATGTGCGAGATGCCATGCGATTGCCTCTCCTTCGCGATCCGGATCAGTTGCGAGGATGATATTCTCGGCATTCTTCGCGAAGGACTTGAGTTCTGTCACTCGCTTCTTCTTGTTCGCAGAGACCTCGTACTCCGGAATGAATCCCCCTGCGATGTCGACTCACATATTCTTCTCTGGGAGGTCGCGGATATGTCCTATGGATGCTTCTACTTTGTAGTCTTTTCCAAGGTATTCTGCGATTTTCTTTGCCTTTGCTGGAGACTCGACGATAACGAGATTTTTTACCATATTCTTTTGATTTTTATGATATGAACTTGTCTAGAGGGTAGGGAGTGCGTAGCGAAAGTCAAGAAAAAATTAAAAAAAGAACAGATTTTCGTTCTTTATGATTGATTCATTTCTCTAATAATTAATAGATTGAGAGTGTTATTTTAGAGATTTTATCATCAAATACTTATGATTTCTTTCAGAGTCTATCTTATAACCAAGTTTTTGATAGAAAGTCTTTGCAGGATTATTATCCCAAACCAATAATTCAATTTCAGAGTATTTCTTGGTTCTAGCAATATCTTCAAAATAACTCATTAGATACTTTGCAATACCTTTTCCTTGGTACTTCTCTGAGAGAAATAATCCTGTAACTGCCAACCTATTATTTCTCTCAGATAATTGAAACATTCCAATCCTCCGCGAGGATCTTAAAAGAATCTTCTTTTCTTTGTAGTCTGAATAAAAACGCTCATCGAACATTTTAATGGTTGGCTTATGGTATGCGGAAATATACTTAAAAATTGTTTTTCTAAAAAGCGTCAAAATAAAATTCCTATCCGAAATAGTGCATGTTCTGCAGTGAACTTCGTAGCCATTAATATTATATTTAGATTTAACTCTCATAATAGTAAGTAAAAACAATCGTACTTTATCATTATTCCTAATGAACTTTCAAATGAAGTAATCTCAGTATAATTCTTTTTCCCACGTTTCAATTCTTTTTTCATGAAAACATTCTAGTTCCCATAAATAACAAAAAATTCCTATTCAAGTAGGGAAGTGTGGTATAGTTGAGACTTCTTCCGACCAAGGAGAGGTTCTCGGGTATATTTTCTTTTGAGGTTTGCTTTAACCACGAGTGATGATATCTATACTTTTGAGAATTGCAAGAGTTTTTGTGTGAAGATTTTTCAGTCATTCCGTAGCAACCCCTTGGTTCCTGTGGCAGGGAATTCATATATCCGAGATAGATTCCCGCCTCCGCGGGAATGACGGAAACAGTAGAAATGATACAAACAACAGAAACTCTGGATTGCTTCCTTCGTCGCAATGACACAAACTCAGATAAGGAAGCTACAGAAGCATTTTATGGAAGGAAATAATCAATAAAAAAGAAGGACTCACGTCCTCCTTCATGGATTATCTGATAACCTTGAGAAAATCACGTATTTCCTCGACATCCTTGTCGATGATGGATCATTTTTTCTCTGAGAGACGCTCGAGTGAACAGACGATCTCTTCGTTCATGGCTTGTCCCATGGCAGAACGGATAGCCGAGAGTTGCTGGAGTATCTCGCGAACTCCCGCCTCGTCCTCTATCATCTGGATAACACCACGAATCTGTCCCTCGATGCGACGGAGTCGATCTCAGACTCTTTTCTTTCCTGCTGCGTCTTTGATTTTCATAACTATAGTGGTAATAGGATAGAATTTTCCTCAAAAATAGGCGTTTTTCCTCTATTTTTTCGGTTTTTCTCTGTGTTTTTTCTGAGAGTTTCCTCTACAGATACACGAGAATGGTCGAACATACTAGAGAGTGTATCCAAAAATTGTCACATTGCAAAACTTTATGAGAAAAATTTTCCTTTTCTTCACTTTTGATTATACTCTGAGACAATTATTTTTTACATATTTTGTATGAATGAAGCTATCACGACATTGGTTGAGAATTTTTGGAAGGGACTTGGTATCACTCTCCAAGAAGTAGAGACAGTCATCGAAAATGATGATGTCAATATCCGTATCGAGACCCCAGATAGTGCTCTCATCATCGGTATGCATGGTCGGTCACTCGAGAATTTTTCTCACATACTCTCTCGTATGATAGAGAAGATAACAGGAAAATACATCCACGTACACCTCGAGGTCAATGACTATATGAAGTCCAAGGATGAGAGACTCTTCCGATTCCTCGAATCCAAGATAGCATTCGTCATGAGTACTGGCAAGTCTGTGCGTATTCCTGAACTCAATTCCTACGATCGTAAAAAGGCACATAATTACATAGCAGAAAAGGCTATAGACTGACTCGCAACTCATAGTGAGTGAACTGGAACTGAGCGAGTACTCGTACTCGACTACACTGGCGAGATCAAGGCTGTTACTCCTACGAATACCCCTGCTACACCTCGCGCTTCTTCCGTAGTAGACCTCTCAGAGGATGGCGTTGGCATATAGACTCTATGAAGTACAAAAAATACATAACATCAGCAGTACTTGCCCTCGGTATCATCACTGTTGGGTGAGTATTTTCATATCTCAATACGGGGTCACTCTATATACAGTATCAGTATCTCTGGGACTATCGTAGACTCCACCCAGATATCATACCACCAACAACAACTCATAGGATACTTGCAGTAGGACATGATACTACCTATGCAGATGTGATGTGGCTCAGGCTCATACAGTTCGTTGGAGATAATATCGGGAATGGTCGATTCCTCGACTTCACACACAAGATACTCTCCCAGGTCCAGGAGCTCCATCCGAGATTTGCTCGTGCATATGAACTCGATCTCCTCCTCCTGCCGACAGTGTCTCCAGAGAATACGACGTCAGAGTGAGAGAGAAGACGAGAGATCCTCCGTGCTGGTATCGGCGACTATGATGAGAGAATTGGGCGTATATGTGATATGAGAAAAGTTGCACAGATATCGGAACTCTGATTCTGAGATGAACTCTGGAATCGTGAGGATCTCAGGAACCCATGCATATCCGGTGATATACTGTACTATATAGCTGCTCGATATGATACCGATCTCCTCGATAGAAAAAAAGCAGTCTACTACTACAAGATAGCGAGCATGCATGATGATGCTCCTGTGGCTACAAAGTTTCTCTGAGTACTCGCGTATTCGAGTGATGGGAATTATAGGGATGGTGCTCTGACATTTGCTCTCATGGCAACGAGTGGATATGATAATGATAATCATACATGTCAGATATTTTCTGAAGAGATAGTAACTCATCTCGCGAACAAGACCCCGTGGACATGGGAGTGGATTGATTCCATATATCAAAAATCTCAGGCACTCACAGCTCCTCCATACGATCCACTCAAGTGAACATCATGTTATGAATCAATAGAACGATCTCTCAAGCAGATATACCTCGGATATATCGATGAACTCACTCGAGACAAACCCGATATCACGAAGGGTGATGATCTCATCAGTTCTGGTCTCCTCCCATATATCCCTACTATCAGATCACAGATATGATATACAGTTACAAAAACCACTGGAATCTGGAAGTTCCGTGAGAATATCGATAAATAAAAACTCCTCGGTAATGAGGAGTTTTTATTTTATTTTTTACAGAGAGTTGTGTATTTTGTTATGAGGGATTGGTCCTTGTTATATGTAGCGATGACTTGCGCATCACATGCAACCGCAGATGACATACTACCCATGGATTCTATCTTGGCTATCTCACCGAGTGACTCTGTGTATTTTCCGATGATGAAGTATGTACGGTATCGTATACGGAGGAGGTCGTAGGTGGCAGTATTGGCTGTGAGGTATGTATTCGAGAGAGAGATAACTGAGAGATATCTCTTGTCTGAGTAGGCTTTTTCTATCTCAGCAAGGGTTGGGATTTTTGTAGTTGTAGTTACCTGAGTGCCAGTATTGGTTCCTGTAGTAACTATTGTGGCAGGTACGACTACGGTTGTTGCGAGTGGATCCTGGACGAATATGCGTGTTACCCCTGCAAATGGATTATTCCCAGAGCGAGTCTTGTAGTATCCTGTCGTCCTATCATATTCGAAGAATCCAACGAGTTTTCTCTGGTATGTTCCAGTATTGTATTCATAGAGGATTTTTGCATCGTAGGCATTGGTTGCATTTGCCTTGTCATAGACGATATCCACGAATGCATGATTGTCAGCACCTTGCTTTACGAATTCATATCCGCCGATATATGCTGTTGCTGGGAGCTTGTAGGCTCATCTGATTCCAGCCCATTCTGAGTGTATACGTGCTATGAATCCTGCGTATCGCTCTCACTGATTCATCTTGAGTGACTCTATCATACTCGCAGAGAGTCATGTTCCAGTGGAGACCACTGCAGTTCCAGTACTCGTGACGGCAGTTGTTCCTGTGCTCGTCGGAGTTGTAGTAGTTGGAGCTGTAGTGATAGCTGTAACACCAGAGAATGCAGAGAGAGGTATCTGGATTCCCGCCTTGCGTATCTCTTCACGGAGAACGGCATTTTCCACTTCGAGGGCGCGGATTTTTACTGCGTATTGATCGAGAATAGTCTTCATCTGTGTGACCATGCTCTCGGCTTCTGCAGATGTCATAGTTGTCGCTGCTATAGCCTGTGCAGGAACTACTGCGATGAGTCAGAGGAGGAGATATTTTTTCATAAAATTGTAATTATACAAGTGTCAATACGACTATACTGAACTCGAATTCAAAATCAAGGACTTCACCGGTGCATAGCTCTTGCGATGTATGGGACTTATGCCATAATGTAACATTGCTTCTTGGTGTTTTGCTGTTCCATAGCCCTTGTGCGTGTCGAATCCATACTCTGGGAAATCCTCGTGAAAATCACACATCATACGGTCTCGTATCACCTTGGCAACTATCGAGGCTGCTGCTATCTGCCTGTACTCGCTATCTCATCGGATTTTGTAGTAGATTTTTATCTGTTCAGTATCGTCCATCTTTACGTTGTATTTTTTCTCCCTCTTGCTCCGTGCGAGACTGTATCAGATGCTATCATATCCTATATCGAATATATAGTCATCACTTCAGTCAATATATATCTCTACAGAGTCTGTTGTATCTGTGTATTGTAGGAGTGAGAGGAGGACGTCTTGCATCGAGAGTCGATTTGCCTCGCGGATTCATATGGTGTCTATATCTCATGCATCTCGATATGCAAATGCAAACTGACATTCACTTCGGTACTGAGATGCCTCTATCGCGAGGAATAATTCTTCTCTCTTTTTTTCTGTGAGTTTTTTTGAGTCATCGAGTCCATGAAAACTCTCGAGCAGGTCCTCAAATATATCTGCCCGTGCCATCCATCATCATGCCACAACTGGTCATGCCCATGGTCCGCGTCCCGCCTCGTCGATGCCGATAATATAGTTCAGAGTATAGAGTATTTAGAATATAGAGTGGTTATTGTATATTTTTTTATGAAAAAACAAATTCAATTCTATGTCTATGTCTATGCACTTTTTCTTGCTTTTTATCTCGTTTCCTCTATTATTCTCCTGGCCGAAAAAGGACAGGTATACACGCTCTCGCAAGAGAGTGAGGAAAGTCTGGACATCACCCTGAGGGGAGAAGAGCTAACGGCTCTGGCTCGCGGATATATCTAAAACCGAGAGTACGGACAGTGCCACAGAGACAATACTAGCTCGCAAGAGTCAAAGGTGAAAAGTCCATCTTAGATGGATGCACCCGCAAGGGTGTGTGGCAAACCCTCTCTGATGCAAGGAGAATGGTACTCGCACTCTACATATGCCTCAGGGCAGTAGGGAAGAGTATACTCCGCTCGAGCCATGGGGTGACTCATGGCCTAGATCGATGTATATCGAAGTACAGAATCCGGCTTATTATCTTTTTTCGGTTTTCTTTTTTATACAAAATATGACACATATCATGCTCGTGGGAATCCAAGGTTCTGGCAAATGAACTCAAGCCCGCAAAATCCTCGAAAAATATCCAAACGACTATGTACTTTTTGAGATGGGAGGAGAACTCCGGAGGTTCATCCAGACAGATCATCCGCTTGCCGAGGAGTCAAAAAAACTCATGGATGCAGGACACAAGGCAACTACAGAAGCTATTATCGAGATGACAAAACAGTTCCTCGCGAAAAATACTGGAAAGCGTATCATCATGGATGGAGTTATCCGAAGTGCTGATCAGAATGAGGCAATTGGGCATCTTTTCGGGAATTTTGATGTTCTCTACTTCAGGCTCGATGAAGATACTGCAGTAGAGCGCCTCTGTGGTCGTCGTATTGACCCTGTGACTCAGGAGACTTTTCCTGCTTCTTTTCCTGGTGATACCAATCCAAAAACAGGAAATAAGCTCGTCACTCGTGCAGATGATACAGAAGATGCTATCCGCAAGCGTATAGCATGGTCTATCTCTGATACTCTCCCACTCCTCGATGTATGGCGTGAGGGTGGACACAATGTCTACGAGATAGATGCTGATCAGAGTGAGGGGGAGATATTTGCAGAGGTGGAGAGGGTACTTTCCTAATATACAATTCTGGCGCTCTTGGGGCGCCTTATTTTATGCACTATTATCTCCACATCCCATTCTGCCGACAGAAGTGTCCGTATTGCAAGTTTGCACTGACACCTGTTTTTGATGAATTCAAGAAAAAGAGATATATCGAGTACTTGAAGAAGGAGATAAGAGAGTATTTTGATTCTGTCATCGCCAAGAATGAAACAATCCAGAAAGGTAACAGTAAGGAATCCTTAATATCGACTGGATTGCTTCGTGCCTCGCAATGACCGAAACCGGATACTATAAAAACCATCTATTTCGGCTGAGGGACTCCATCGGTTCTATTACTTGATGAGGTTCAGGATATTTTGGAGTGTTTTCCTTTTTATAATCAGGAAAAACAGGGCAAGATCTCTCGTCGTCCACAGATACAGGACTCTGCCCTGATGACAGAAAACTGAGAATCATCTATTGAGATAACATTTGAGTGCAATCCTGAGGATATAAACACAGAGTATATAACATGACTTCTTGATCTCGGTATCAACCGTATATCCCTCTGAGTTCAGAGTCTGAATAATACTACCTTAGCCGCAATACATAGGAGTGATGAGAGTACGATATTTTCCGCACTTGATTGTATCAAAACTTCTCTAGAATCCCACAAGAATTCAGATATATCAGTGAATATTGACTTCATCCTCTGACTCCCACATGCTCAGGTATGACAGACTCTAGGGGATATAAAAACACTCCATAGGAAATATCCGTTCATCACACATACGAGTGTCTATATCCTCGAAAAGTGACTCTATCCGAAAAGTTGGAAAAGTCATACTCTCGATGATTCGGGGATTCAGGAGGAATATATGAACATACTAGAGTATTTCGACTCTATCTGATGGAATCACTATGAGCTCTCGAATTGGGCTCATCCAGGATGCGAGTCTCTACATAATCAGGCATATTGGAATCACTCTGATACTCGTGGATTCTGACTCTCGGCTGCGAGCTATATTGATCGGAGGAGATTTTCTAATAGTGATTCCTTTTCTGGATACTATAAGTGACAACTCATAGAGGATGAGATGCTCACGCCTGAGCAGATTGTTCTGGAAGATCTTATGTTCTGACTCCGTACGTCTCTGTGATATAACACAGACAATCCTGAGCTCACTCTCAATGAGTGAAAACTCCAAGAATTCATATCGAGTGGATATGTTATACGGGAGCGAGAGAAGATAAAACTCACAAAAACTTGAATTTTTCTCATAGATTATATAATGAGCGAACTCATCTCCTAGATGATGCCGCCATAGCTCAGTTGGTAGAGCGTACCCATGGTAAGGGTAAGGTCTCGGGTTCAAGCCCCGATGGTGGCTCCATAGATTTCAAAAAACTCCGCTTCGTGCGGAGTTTTTATTCTTTGAGTTCTCTTTTCTTCTTCTCGATAGAGTCTATCATGTGTGTCAGAAAAGCATCTATAATCTGCTTACTTGTATCGCTGATTTTTGTAGAGGACTTGTTGAGTTTGCGACGAGCCTCGAGAGTTTTTTGGATTTTATCGTATGCTTCTATTCTATCTTCTATATTGGGTACATTTTTCTGGAGGGTCTGATCGATATCCTTGATTATCTTGTCTCACTGTGCCTTGTATGACTCGATGATATAGCTTGATACCTCTTGTTTTATCTTTTCTTTTTTTTCATCCTTAGCATTAGACTCTGAGTCCGTATCTTCTGACTGGACTGATCCAGTTCGAGAAGGCGTATCCGAAGTATCTCCACTACTCGCAAAAACACTCGCTGAGAAAGCAAGTGATAGGAGGATGACGGATATGATACGAATAAGTGTGTTCACGGATTGAGAATACTCATCTTCACATAAAAAGCAAATTTTACTCTGTGAATTTTGAGTGAGTCCTATATGTCGTTGCGTATGATATGGAAGCCATCATCCTGATATTCCATGAGAGACTTAAAAAAATCTATATAATTAAAAAAATATTTTTGTCCAATTATCGGAAGAATCTCAGGTATCCCGGGAATGATTCTCCCATAGAGGAGTTCTCGGTATATGTCTTCTCATATGGCTATCTCTCTGATATCAGGGAATAGTCGAGTGAGGGGTATTGTATTTTCTGGATTGAAGTCATCGAGCTCTATGCTGTCCTTGAGTGTTAGGATGGTATTATTCTTTTTGAGTTCTATACGCCTGAGGGCTGTCACATACCCAGATCCAGTCAGTCAGAAAAACTCTCAGATAACCGGAGCAAATGACCTGATATACCCACCAGAAGTAATAGTGAGTGCTATTGTAATAGTTGTTGGTGGAGAGAACTCGAGTATCTCTACATCCTGTACATGTATCGGACGGGGCTCAATCTCAAAATCCACACCATCTCGTGCAAGGTCATATGCACGCTCACCATCTATATGGAGTGCACTATATCGCGGAGGAACTTGTTCCGTCTGTGAAAGGAGATAGCCTATGAGTTCCTCCTGTGTGCGAGCTCGCATAATAGAGGTATCATATGGTATTATCTCTGTTCCGAGATCTAGGCTCGCTGTTATTCCGGTGAGGTTTACGGTGAATATATATCGTTTCTCTGTTCACTCAAGGAGGGGGAGGAGCTTGGTAGAGTTGTGTGTAGCGATGAGGAGGAGTCCTGTTGCAAGTGGATCGAGTGTTCCTGCATGTCAGATTCTCGTTGTTTGGAGTATCTTTTTGAGTCTGCGTATAACATCGTAGCTCGTGATGCCGAGAGGTTTGTCTATGAGATAGAACATGGGTTGGTATTATTCTCAGAGTTCAGGATATGAGGCAGTGCGTGGATGAGCGAGGAATCGAGGAGGAGATGTCCATCCGAGGTTCTTGGTATCTACGATCCAGGTACCATCCTTGAAGATATGTAGGTATCAGAAGTTGATGAGTGCATGACCGATGATATCTGAACGCTTGATGAAGTGAGCAGTATATTCCTTGTTATAACAATCCTTGAAACACGTACGTGAGTCTGATGAATTTTGACGATTGTCACCCATGACCCAGTACTGTCATTCTCCGAGGAGGAACTGTCTCTCCTGTATTGCCTCAGAGAGATAGGTATGACCAGAGTTACTGAGTGAGAGATATGGTTCTGATATCTGTACGAATCCACTTGCCGTAGGGGTTTTAATATAGACTTGTCCATTCTCGAACCGGATAGTATCGCCAGGTATGGCTATGACACGCTTGATATAGTATTCACGAGTTTTGTCTACATGAGGAGTGATGACGACGACATCTCCACGTTTTGGATCACCTACTCTGAGGGGGATTTTTCAGAGGATATTGTAGACAAATGATTGGAGTTCATTGGTTGTCTTTTTTGCTCCATAGGTATCAGGGAGATTGAGATATGAGAGCTTGTCTACGAGGATATATTCCTTCTCATGGTAACTCTCCTCCATAGAGGTTCAGTTGATGCGAAACGGAGTAACCAAAAATATACGTATCAGTATAACAATAATAAGTATAATGATAAGGTCTCGGAAGAATGTGATAAACTCGCGAAATGTGCTATTGGCTTCATCGAGTTCTACTGTTTCGAATTCTGTACTCATGAAAAGTGATAAGGGAATAAAGTATGAAAAGTATGTATTATCTGACTAGGCATTTTTTCAGTGACACTGCTTGTATTTTTTACCACTACCACATGGACATGGTGCATTGCGCTCAGTACCTGTATATTCTATTTTTTCTCATTTTTCTCCTGTAACTCGTATCACCTGTACTCCATCTTCTATTCCTCATAGAACTGGTGAACCTGGGACTATCTCGGCTTTGAGGAGTTTTTCGACTTGTTTTTCTGAGAGAGTTTCTTGGTTCATCTCGCCTTCATTGGTATAGCTCTCGAGGAGTTTTTCCTCTAGATTGACTGAGTCAACTCATTCTGCTGGACGTGCTGTGACGAGTCACTTCACGACACGATGTTCTATAGTTCCGATCATCTCGATAAAAAAATCGTACGCCTTCTCACGATATACTACGAGTGGGTTTTTCTGAGCATATCACTCGAATGCTACCTCTTCTCTGAGGTGTGACATACGATCCATGTGCTGCATCCAGAGCTCGTCGATAGCTGCGAGTGTGAGTCTGCGTTCGAATTCTGCAAATTGTTCTTCTGTTCCAGTATTTCTGAGGGTTTCGATTTTTCCCATGATAACTGAACGAGTTTTCTCATAGATAAGCTCGATAGTGTCGTCCTGGCCGAACGTACTGATGCCTATAGTTTCATCACTTGCGAAGTCACGAAGCGCGCTGATAAGTCGTGAAAAATCCTTATCATTGTATTCACGCTCCGGAGGAGTATAGTTGGTATCAACAATTCTCTCAGACTCATGTGCTATCATATCGAGCACCTCTGCGTGGATATCTGACCCACCGAGTATACGGTTGCGACGAGAGTATATCGCGAGACGATGGTGATTGAGGACATCATCGTATTCGAGGATATGTTTGCGTATATCGAAGTTGCGTCCTTCTACCTGTTTTTGGATTGTGGTGATATTTTTCATGAGCATATTGGACTCGATGAGTGGGTCTCATTCCGGATGAGACTCAAAACTCGCGAGAATACCAAAAAGCTTGTTCCCACCAAAAATACGCATGATATCATCTTGGGGTGAGAGGAGGAACTGAGAGAGTCCAGGATCACCTTGGCGACCTGAACGACCACGGAGCTGGTTATCTATACGGCGTGTTTCGTGCTTTTCTGTACCGATAACATAGAGTCCGCCGAGAGGATATTCTTGTACTCCTGCGGCTCACTCGAGCTTCACTACGCCCTCGAGTGTACGTACTCGGTCATCTATCTTGATATCTGTACCACGACCTGCCATGTTGGTCGCGATAGTGACTGCACCATACTGTCCAGCCTTGGAGATGATCTCAGCTTCACGAGAGTCTTGTTTTGCATTGAGGACTTCATGAGGAACTCATGCTTCAGAGAGCTTGTTCGAGAGGTATTCACTCTTGGCAACAGAGACAGTTCCCACGAGGATTGGTTGTCACTTTTCATGGAGCGCCTTGATGAGCTTCACGAGGTAGTCGTATTTTCATTTTTCAGTACGAAAAAGTACATCCCCGCGGTCAATACGACGAATTGGCTTATTAGTCGGAATAGTGATCACCTCGAGACGATATATCTTGTAGAATTCTTCTTCTTCAGTTTTTGCAGTACCAGTCATTCCGGCAAGTTTTTTGTAGAGACGGAAATAATTCTGGAATGTGATAGACGCAAGTGTGCGAGACTCTTGCTGGATAGATACATTTTCCTTCGCCTCGAGTGCCTGATGGAGTCCATCAGAGTACCGACGACCTGGGAGGACACGACCAGTGTGCTCGTCGATGATCATCACCTCATCATTGCGTACGAGGTAGTCGATGTCTTTTCTATAGACTGCTGATGCCTTGAGGGCGTTTTCTACGTGATGGAGGTCGTTAAAATGCTGACTCACGTAAATATTGTCTACTCCGAGATAGTCCTCTACCTTGCGAATACCAGCCTCTGTGAGGGTAGCAGTTTTTTGTTTTTCATCGATCTTGTAGTCCGTCTCAGCTGTGAGTGATCGTGCAAAGGCTGCAAAACGAACATACTTGGTAGTAGGTTCTGAGTCTGGTGCAGAGATGATGAGTGGCGTACGTGCCTCATCTACGAGAATCGAATCCACCTCATCTACGATAGCGAACCATCTCTTGCCCATCGCACGACGCTCAGGACTGATAGCCATATTGTCGCGGAGATAGTCGAATCCGAGCTCATTGTTGGTTGCGTAGATGATATTGGAGTTGTAGGCGTTTTTCTTCTCCTCGTAGCTCTGTCCATGGGTGATGACACCCACTGTGAGTCCGAGGGTATGATAGATGATACCCATCTCAGCAGCATCACGACGTGCGAGGTAGTCATTGACCGTCACGATATGTACACCAACTCCAATGAGAGAGTTCAGGTATGCAGGGAGTGTCGCTACGAGCGTCTTACCCTCACCAGTGCGCATCTCTGCGATGCTCCCATCATGGAGGGTGAGTCCACCGATGAGCTGTACATCATAGGGGATCATATTCCACTCTACTTCGTGTCCATTGCCGAGGTCGAACTTCTGTCCGTAGATGAGCTCACAGGCACGACGATGCAGTGCAAATGCCTCGTATTTTGTATTTTCGAGTCGCTTTTTTATCTCAGTGAGGTCTTCTTCCTTTTCTATATCGAGTCCTGCGAATCGTGTCTGGAATTCGTGCGTTTTTGCCTGGACTTGTTCTACGGTTGTGATGAGCTCACGGTATTCTGTCTCTATTTTTTTGATAGATTCTAGGTCTTTTTCGTACTTTTTGAGACGCTTGGAGTTAGAGTCACCGAATATTTTTGTGAGGAGTGAGAGCATAGTGTTTGTTTCTAGAAATCCGGCGAAGTATACAAAAAAAATCAATTTTTTCAAATTGGCTCACGTGAAAACTGAGTGAATAGATTGACAAATACTCTATAATAATCAAAAAATCCTCTCGAAAAGAGGAGATTTTGAGTTGAAAAAAAGAAAAATTTACTTAAAGTCTATCCAGTAGTAATAAACTAGTTTAGGTATTTTTTCGAACCTAATGAGAATTCTTCTAGTCGCTCTAATGCCTTAAGTCAATCCTCACTTAGATGTTCCGTATGCTGACTGAGTGTTGCGTATACTTGCTCAAGTGTCATTGGTTGTCCCGTACTAACCACTCAATCGTGTATAGCTCCTACTTTTGCCTTATAATCGTATCTAACTTGCGGGAGTCATCCTTCAAATTCTCCTAAACGTACAAGACTAGCACGAACCTCAGGCACATCGACACTATTAAATTCTGCAATGAGTGTATAGTATATGTCTGATATAGAAAGAGGGGCAGAAGGGAATTTTCTTCATTCCGCATAAGATGCATTGGTTCAAACTGATTCAATCATATAATAGTTGCATAGATATAAAGTGCTTCTATACTAGCATTAATAATATAATAAGTCAATTTAATTTTACAATGAAAACATTTTATATAAAAACATTCGGATGTCAGATGAACTATGCTGATAGTGAGAAGATCAATATGATCCTCATGTCTGCAGGACTGCGCAAGGTCATCGATCCTGTGAGGGCTGATGTTGTCATCATGAATACGTGTTCTGTCCGTCAAAAGTGAGAGGACAAGGTTTTTGGTTTTATGCGTGAGATTGCTCGTTTCCACTCTCAATCTAGAGAGCAGAGAGCAGAGAGCAGAGAGCAGGGAATGATAAATTCTAGTCAAGAAAAAAATTCTGCCAACTGCCAACTGCCAACTGCCAACTATCCTCTCTTCGGTATCACGGGTTGTATGGTGCGTAAGAGTGGACTCGCGAAGAGATATCTCGTGGATGAAGAATGAATAATGAAGAATGAAGAATACAAGAGGCATGGAACCAAAAAAATAGAACTCCTCAGTGGAGTAGATTCTCTCATGAACTATGATGATGAACTCTTCCTCCGCTCACCACTGATAGACTTCGTATTCCGTATCGAAGAGGTCTCATATCTCACCAAGATCCTCTCACTCATAACGGGTGATGATATCGGTAATGATGCCAAGTTCAACGAATACCTCCAAGTGAAGCAACTCTCCGAGAATCCTGCCAGTGCGAATATCATCATCCAGACTGGTTGTGATAACTTCTGTACATTTTGTATCGTGCCGCATACTCGTGGTCGCGAACTCTCTCGCTCAGAGAATGAGATAGTTACTGAGATACAGGAAGTGGTGAAAAACTGAGCCCGTGAAGTGACACTCCTCGGACAGAATGTGAATAGTTATGGAAAAGAAACTCGTGCCAAGCTCTGGAATCCAGAGGAACTGACATGGGATAAAAGCCTCCTCTTGAAAGGAGGTGCCGACGAAGGAGGCGGAGGATTTCCTGGTAGTATCCGTACATGAAAGGAAGATAGGATATGGTATAGACAAGATCTTGTCCAAAAAGCTACTGAACTCAGGAAAAATATGACTTGACCTGAGAAGCACCTTTGGTATGAGCTACTTTCTTGAAATAGACTTGAATGATTTCATTTTCTGAGACAGAAACCGCTTTTGGATTATATTGTAGACTTCTATTGTGATGACCTGGCTCTTGTGATTGAGATAGATGGTGAGAGTCATATAGGCAATGAGGAATATGATACAAAAAGAGATTCCGAATTATTAAAAGAGGGAATTTTGACTATTCGTTACACCAATGATGATATCATCAAGAACCTAGATGGTGTGAGAGAAAATCTTTTACAGGTTATACAGGAAAGACAGAAAATCCTCAGTCGCTATCGCGACAGCTCCTTTCAAAAAGGAGCCCCAAAAACCCCTTTCCGTGAACTCCTCGAAGATATCAACTCTATCGACGGGCTCGATCGTATCCGATTCACGAGTTCCAATCCTCATGACATGACTCGCGATATTCTCGATGCACACTTCGACCTCGATAAGATGTGTCCATATCTCCACTTCGCACTGCAGTCGTGAAGTGATAAGATGCTCAAGCGGATGAATCGAAAGCATACCTATGCTGACTTCAAGGCGCAACTCGACTATCTCCGTTCTCGTGATCCACTCTTCTCGATATCGACTGACATCATCGTCGGATTCCCCTGAGAGACAGAGGAAGAGTTCCAGGCAACTGCGACTGCGATGCGCGAGTGTCAGTTCGACTTTGCATTCATCGCGAGATACTCTCCACGCTCGGGTACTATCGCGACTGACAAGTACGAGGATGACATCTCTCCGAGTGAGAAGGCTCGTCGCTGGAATATCCTCAATGATATCCTCCGAGAGTCAGTCCACGCTCGCAATGCACTCATGATTGGTCGCGAAGAGGAGATACTCATATCCTGAGAATGAAAAGATGATACCATGACAGGACGTACTCGCAACTGGAAGGAAGTACTCACCCCGAAGACATCAGATATAAAAGTTGGAGACCTTGTGAAGGTAAAAATCACAGAGAGTGAAGGGTGGGTGTTGAAAGGGGAGAGAATATAGTTGCAAAAATACTATAATCGATTATCTTGAGGGAGTTTACATTCTCTCTTTATTACTATGTTTGACATCACTTCTTGGGTTCGTGAGACAGTATTCCGTCGGCCGAAGCTAGTTCAGAGTATTGCTGGAGAGGAGCTCTCAGAAAAGCAGACAACCAAGATGGGCTACTTTCTTCTGGTGTGTATGTTTTTTGCCATCATCTCGACGGCTCAGTGGACACTCTCTATTATTAAGGATATTCCACAGAGACCAATGCCAGTTCCAACATGTATCTCGAAACTTCTGAGTACATTTGACCAGCAGAATACAAATTATACTAATTATATCTATAACGATTATTCTTATTCGTATAGCTATTATGGATACAATGATTGTAATCTCGTCTCTACCAATCCTGAATATGACTTCACAACTCAATATAATACCCTAAGGGTTCCGTATGAGAATATCAAGTCAAAATCCCAAGAGATAGCTGAATTAGAATCAAACAAAAATAATGCACAGTATCGTCAGAATAGTAATCAACAGGACTACAATACTTCACTCTCGGAGAGAACTGCAGGAGAGGATAGACCTATATATGATGGACAACAGATACGCAATAATATCATGAGTACGAGAGATACTCTTACTTATCTTGAATCTCAGATCCAAGTACTGAGCACTGATATCGATACTCTTAAGAAGCAATATGCTCCACAAGTATCAATCCTAAAAAATCAAGCGAGTATAGCAGAATCTGCATATTATAGAGCACAGCTCGTATACCGTATGACGATAGCGCTTCTATCACTCTTTTTTGCTGGGGCTGTATTTATCGTTCTCTATCGTCTCTATGTCCGTAGGAAGATAGAAAATAGTCCTCATACAATTATTTTTTCGGTTGCGACTTTTGCATATTGACTTGTCCTTCTCCAGATCCTTCTCTTTTTTCTCTGGGATATCATACCACACAAGTTCCTCAACTGGCTTCTTGGTATTATCTCGCTTTTTACTCCACTTCTCTATCTCGTCCAATTCCTCTGGCCTGTAATCATTGTTGCTATATTTGGTTATCTTGTCTACCGTATCCAGAAGCGACTCTATTCTCCTCAGAATGTTCTCAAACGGTTCGTTATGGATAAAAAATGTCCAAACTGCTGAAATGCTGTAGATATGCTGAAGCCATTTTGTCCTCTCTGTTCACACGAGATACATATACACTGCCCACATTGTCATGAGCTTACCATGAAGGGTATGCCATATTGTTCAAATTGTGGGACTAATTTACCCAAGGAAAGCGATATTATAGAGTCAAAAAATGTTTTACATATCGCTGATGAGAAAATAGAATCACAAGGATATTCAGGTGTTGTGTTTTACCTTGATGATGGTACGAGTTTTGTATCTCGAAGAGAGACAATTATTCAACTCGCGCTCTATATACAATCAAAGATGAATAAGAATACATTTGCTGCATCAGAATTTGTACCATTTATGGAAAACATCCTGAATCAAGTAGATAAAAAAGGTATAAGTCAGACTGAACTCGATCGAATAACAGGTAAGATACATACATGGGCAAAGGTATGATGAAGATTTGAACTACAAAAGAAGTAATATGACTATCATTCTCACTCTGCTCATCTCATACACCATCCTCTTCCTCTATGCACTCCATAAGCGAGATAACTCTCTCGTTGATGTGTTTTGGGGATTTGGTTTTATGATCATCGCGGTATTCTCGTTCGCTCAGTCGGATAGGGGAGTAGTGCAATATGTCATGACAGCACTTATCCTCCTCTGGGGTATACGACTCACATCGCATATTGGTTTTCGCAAGGTCCGTGAAGGCAAGGAAGATCCACGATATGCCAAGTGGCGTGAGGAGTGGGGAAGTGGATGGTATTTTATTATTCGGTCGTATCTGCAGGTTTTTCTCCTCCAGATGGTACTGATGCTCGTGGTCGCAATGCCGATATTGGTGGTGAATCTGGATTTTCAGTATATATTGGGTGGATTATCTACATTGCGGGAATTCCACCCTGGAGTATTATTGACAGTTTTGTTATTATGAACAGCTATCGCACTCTCGGGACTCGTATTCGAGACGATTGCAGATAGACAGCTTCGCGAATTCATGAAGATCAAGAAGCCAGGACAGATATTCACCACTGGACTGTATCGATACTCGCGTCATCCGAATTATTTCGGGGAAAGTGTATTCTGGCTCGGTGTGAGTCTCATTGCTCTGCCTTTTTCATATCTCGGACTCATAGGTTGGGTGACGATTACTTGTCTCCTCCTCTTCGTCTCATGAGTTCCTCTCCAGGAGGCTCGGTATGAGTGACGTCCAGAGTGGGAAGAATACAAGCGGAAAACAAGTGTATTTGTGCCGTGGTGGACCAAGAATTAGATTTTTTCTGGTTTTGGTGGTCAGTAGATAGCTGCTCAAGTTGATTCAGAAGTTTTTTGCTGAATTTGCGCAGTTGGGGTAGTGGCAGGATCTCAGAGATTATTGTTGAGAGCAGATAATTGACCTTGACGCTTGAGTTTATCTACATCATTGAATGCATCAGAGAATCGTAGTAGCTCACGCTGATATTGCGCTGGATTAGACATAAGTGCTGAGAAAAGTAATTAATTTTTCAGTCTATGAATACTCGTTAGGAAGTCAAAACTTTGTATGATAATTGATTTTGAGTTTCGTGAGAGACTGTTATACTGGTTCTATGCAAAAGAGAACGTTTTTCATCGGGGATGTACATGGTTGTTATGATGAACTCATCGCGCTTATAGCTCATGCGGGCATAACCGATGACGATGATATATACTTCGTCTGAGACCTCATCAACAAGTGACCTCGTTCCCATGCGGTTGTCGAGTACGTGATGCATCGTCCGAATACATACTGTGTGAAGGGGAATCATGAATTTTTTACATTCTTTGACGTGGCGCATATAGACTCGCTCGAGTGAATATCTGAGAGTAGGAAAAACTGGATCAAAAAAGAAGTCCCAGCATATGCTCTCGCAACATGAGGACTCGATGAATATGCTGAGTGGCTCAAGTCTCTCCCGCATATTATCGAACGAGAGGATTTTATCGTCGTGCATGCAGGATTGCATCCTGACTATGGACTCGCAACTCCACCAGAACTCGCAAGTATGATTCGAATACATGAGTGACGGCCGTGGTATGAGTACTATACAGGAGACAAACCTGTTATCTATGGTCACTGGGCAGCAGAGTGACTCCGAGTGAGACACAATACTATCTGACTTGATACTGGTTGTTGCTTTGGTGGGGCGCTTACGGCATACTGTCTCGAGACAGGTGAATTCTCTCAGGTACGGGCGAATAAGGTCTACAAGGAACCGGCACATTGGAAGTATAATTCTATATCTTAATCTAATATTTGTTATGAACTATATCTTCCTCATTACATCTCTCATTGTAATTGCCTTTACCACTCTCGTGAGTATCCCGGGTTCTCCGTATCTCATCGGTGGGATGACACAGGCGGATATCTCGAACATGTTTCCCTCGGCTATCACGCCTGCAGGGGTTACATTCTCTATCTGGTCTCTCATCTATCTCTCATGGATAGTTGCTGGAGTGTATGTTGCATTCTTCCAGAAGAAAAAAGAGACTAGTAAAACTCTCTGTGTATTTTCTCTCGCGATCCTGCTCACAGGAGTCTGGCTTGTACCATGGGGATATATCTGGATCGGTACTTCACTTGTCGTGATGCTCGTGATACTAGGACTCCTCAAGTACACATTCCACCATACTCGCGACTCGCATCCTGCACTCAAGTATAGTGTCGAGCTCACACTCGGATGGATCAATATAGCAACTGTTGCCAATGTGACTATCTGGCTTCTCTCACTTGGATTTACCGGTGCGGGGATACCAGAGGTCTACTGGGCAATTGGCGTACTCGCTCTCGCACTCGGACTCACACTCTACTACCAACTCAGATATCGTGCATATATCATCTCAGCTGTATTTCTCTGGACGATGATAGGGGAGTGGATAGCACATGATAACTTTCTCCAGAGAGGATTTGTCATCGGTTATGCAATCATATCTATCGGTGCAATAGTCTATACATATATGAAAAAATAAAAATCCCCGAGTGGGGATTTTTTTAATGTATATGATATATCAAAAATCAGAAACCCTGGATCCTTCGTTCCTCAGGATGACGGAAACAGAATATTGAATATTTTTTAATGCACAAGTGTGTGCTTCATGAACTTCTTGCGAAGCTCCATAAATATCATCGGAATGAGTGAAAAGAGGAGGATGATACCCCAATCCTTATATCCGAGTGGTTCTGTACCAAGGACAGAGTTCAGGAATGGGATATAGACGATCGCGAGGACGAGAAGGACTGAGAGTGTCACCGCCCCGAGATGGTAGAGATTCGCGAGGTAGTTCGTCTCGAATATAGAGCGAGTCGGTGCAATAGCGGAGAATGTATTGACCATCTGGATGATCACGAGTCCAGCAAAAGCGGCTGTTACAGCGTGCTGCCAGTTGCCATTGTCTATCGTACCATATGTCCAACCATCACCGAGAAGAGTGATGAGGAATATCCCAACAACACAGAGTCCGATGGTGATACCCGTGATGATAAAACTCATGATGAACTTCCGATTCACGATACGAGCACGAGGGTCCCGAGGAGGCATCTTCATGTTTTCTCTATCTGCTGGCCCGACTCACATCGCGATAGCAGGGAGGATATCTGTACCGAGGTTGATACAGAGGATGAGGACGGCAGTGAGGGCATTCGGGATAAAAAATATAATTGATGCGGTCACTGTCACGAGTTCACCAGTATTGGATGAGAACATGTACCAGATGAATTTTTTGAGATTTTGGTATATGCGTCGACCTTCCTCGACTGCCTTCACGATAGAGGCAAATGAATCATTCATGAGGATCATGGTTGCTGATTCCTTGGATACCTCAGTTCCTGCGATTCACATGGCGATACCGATATCTGCCTTTTTGAGTGCTGGAGCGTCATTGACTCCGTCACCAGTCATGGCGACGACTTCTCCGAGTTCCTGGAGGAGTGATACGATACGCATCTTGTCTGCTGGGAGTGCGCGAGAGAATATGAGAGATTCTTTGCGTGCGAGAATCTTTTTTAATTCTTCATCTGATATCTTCGCGACATCCTCTCCGACGAATACGTTTTGGAGTTCTTTTTTTGCATGATCTCGGCCTATAATCTTCGATATGATACCAAGTTCCTTACCTATGGCGCCTGCAGTGATGCCGTAGTCACCGGTGATAACGATGACACGGATACCAGCGTCCTTGCATTCTCCTACTGCGACCTTGGCTTCTTCACGAGGTGGATCGATCATACCAACAAGACCGATGAATGTGAGTCCTTCTTCTGCTTCGGTTTCATCTTTTGGTGTTTTTGTATATGTTCGCTCAGCAAATGCCAGTACTCGGAGTGCCTGTTCTGCCATATGAGTATACTTGTCTCGGATATTTTCGAGGTCAGTCTCGGTCATCACACGTACCTCTGTACCGTCATCGATATGTGTACAGTGTGCGAGCACATGGTCAGGAGATCACTTGACGAGGATTTTTCACCCTGCGAGAGCACTCATCATCTTGCGATCCGAGTCGAATGGAAATACTCCATCTAGTTTTTTGTCTCCACTGATTGTTCCTGGATGTATCTTCTCCACGAGTGTCATGAGGGCTCACTCGGTCGGATCTCCGAGCATGATATAGTCGTCATCTTTTTCGGTGAGAGAGGATTCGTTACACTTCCATGCTATGTTTGTGAGCTTCGTGAGGAGGGGGTCAGTTGTATCTCCAGTGATCTTGCCATGAGTTGGATCATATCCGACACCACTGACACCAATATGCTTGCCGTCAGCGAGGTGGATGACACGTACGGTCATCTCATTCTTCGTCAGAGTTCCTGTCTTATCCGAACATATGGTTGTCACTGCACCGAGTGTCTCGACGGAGGAGAGTTTTTTGACCACGACTTTTTTTCCTGCAAGGACGGATGCACCGAGTGCGAGTGCAATAGTGATAGTGGTTGGGAGTCACTCAGGAACTGCCGCGATAGCGATAGAGACGGCATACATGAGGTTGTCGACAAATGCTCCTGCTCCGTCGCGGTACATCGATATCATTAATATGATGATACAGATACCGAGCGTGAGCTTGGCAACGAACTTTCCTATGTTTTTGAGTTCTTTTTGGAGTGGAGATTCGACCTTCTTAGTCTCGACGGCGAGTCGTGCAATCTCACCGAATCGCGTTGCGCTACCAGTTTTGGTCACTTCATAGATACCACTTCACTTCGCGATACCCGTTCACATATAGACTTCGTCTCCTATTTCTTTGCCGACTGGAACACTCTCACCCGTGAGTGCTGCTTCCTCGACACGGAGCGAGTGTGACTCGATGAGTTTTCCATCTGCTGGTATCTTGTCTCATTCTCCGAGGATAACCATATCTCATGGAACGAGTTCCTTCACACTGATCTTCTGTTCTCATCCATCACGATATACTCGTATCTCTGGGAGTATCATCTTCTGGAGGGCTGCGAGAGTTTTTTCTGTGCGGAATTCCTGGAAGAATCCGATGAATCAGTTCAGGAGGATGATAAAAACTATCACGAGCGTATCGACAACTTCACCATGATATCCCGATATCATCGCTGCGATGATGAGGATGATGACGAGGATGTCACTAAATTGGCTCGCGAGCATCTTGTACCAAGGATTTTTGTTTTCTGCCTTGAGTTCGTTGGGTCCGTACTGGAGGAGGAGCTTTTGTGCTTCGGCGGTGGAGAGTCCCTGCATATTGATGGGATTATAGAGTATGATATTATGAGACTATCATATATTTCTGTATTTGTAAAAAAACAGAGTATTTTCTCTCCAAAAAATTGCATTTTCATGATTTTTGTCTATTATCCTCTCGGTTTTATCAAAAACTCAATCCTAATTCCTAAAAATTCAATATATGGACTTCAAACAAGCACAAGAACTCATGAAACTCCAGCAACAAGCCCAAAAAATCCAAGAAGAACTCTCAAATACTCATATCGAGGCTGAGGTAGACGGAGTGGTTGTTACTATTGATGGTCAACTCAAAGTCGTCACAACAGTTATCGAGGACAAGTCTATCCTCGCAGATCAGGCAAAACTCGAGAAGGCATTTACAGACGCAGTAAACAAGGGTATGAAAAAGGCTCAAGAAATCGCTGCAGATCGTATGCGTGGGGTTATGGGTCAGATGGGACTCAACCTTCCTGGAATGTAATACTTTTCAGTGTATAGCCATAGTAAAAGTGCATAGATTCGAATAAATAAAATAAATACAAATCTATGCCTATGTCTATGCACTTTTTTCTAATAATATATGAATCCAAAAGTTCAACTCTCCACTAACTTCGGTGATATCATCCTCGAACTCTATCCTGAATACGCTCCGAAGGCTGTCGAGAACTTCATCGGTCTCACGAATCAGGGATACTATGATGGTGTCATATTTCACCGCGTCATCCGTGACTTCATGATCCAGTGAGGTGATCCAACTGGTACAGGTCGTGGTGGGCAGAGCATCTGGAAGCGAGCATTCGAAGATGAATTCACATTCGACCTCACGCACAAGCGTGGAGTCATCTCTATGGCCAATGCTGGTCGCAATACCAACGGCTCACAGTTCTTTATCGTCACGGCTGATGATGCATCGTTCCTTGACCGCAAGCATACGATATTCGGACGAGTCATCGAAGGTATGAGCGTAGTTGATGATATCGAGCGACTTCCAGTTGATGGGCAAGATAGACCGAAGATGGAGGTCAAGATACAAAAAGCGACGGTACTCGCTTAAAAGTCCTCTCAGGAGGGCTTTTTATTTTCCTAAAGTTTCAGAAATATGTACAACCGCAGCCTCTACATATTCCGTCAGGATCTCCGAACACATGATAATACTGCGCTTATCGAAGCAGTAAAAAACTCAAAAGAAGTTTTTCCTATTTTTATCCATGATACTCGTGCAATAGAGGAGTTCGGTGAGGATGATACACGATTCGGATTCATCCGGGAGGCACTCGAGGAGATAGATAGGACACTTCAGGAGTTCTGATGACGAGTGAATGTATACTCTGGAAAACCTGATGATATAGTTCCAGGAATTATAGAAAAGTATTATATCGATGCAGTATTCGTGAATCGGAGTTACTCGCCTCGTGGTAAGTCCCGTGATGAGTTTATTATGGCATATTGTGATGCTCATGGTGTAGATTTTCATTCGTATCAGGATTTTCTCATGGTGGAGCCATACGAGTGTGAACAACGGAAGGTATTTACACCCTATTCTATGCTATGGAAGAAGTTCCTCCTCGCACATCCAGAGAGACTCGAGATACAGGAATTCGATGGCAGTGGTACAAGTTGGTTCGTACCAACAGACAGAAGAGAAATATCTGATATTATCAGTGTGCCATATCATCGGTACTGGACTCTCACTCTCGGTCGAGAGAGGATAGGTCGTGACTTCTCTCACTATGATGAACTCCGCAACCTCCCTGCTATAGATGGTTCTACGAGACTCTCTCCGTATATCAGGTTCGGGATATTCTCTGTGAGAGAGATATATGCCAAGGTATCATCCAATCCTACACTCCTCTCAGAGATAATCTGGCGAGAATTCTGGTACCATATTGCGTATTATTTTCCATTCACGTATGAGCTCGAGTTCCAGGAACGTAGACGCTCTATACTATGGAAAACTGATGTTACATCATACGAGTATGAAAAGTTTGAAAAGTGAGAAACATGATATCCTCTCGTTGATGCGGCTATCCGTCAGCTCATCGGGACCAACTGGATGCACAATCGACTCCGTATGGTGGTGGCATCCTTCCTCACCAAGAATCTCGGATATGACTGGAGAATAGGGGAGAAGTTCTTTAAAAAATACCTCATCGATTATGATGAGGCAGTGAACTATGGAAACTGGCAGTGGAGTGCATCGGTTGGTGCAGACCCCAAGCCTGTCAGGATTTTTAATCCTTTGTTACAATCAGAGAAGTTCGATGCTGAGTGCAAGTTCATAAGGCGCTATATTCCAGAACTCGAGTGAGTGAGCTCAGAAGATATTCATACTCTCAATCTCACAGGAAGATATCATCGACCGATAGTAGGGCAAAAGGAGAGTGCGGCAGAGGCAAGGGAGAGGTATAGAGGAGGTTAACACTTTCTCTTCTTCGGTTTCGGTGGTGGAGTGAGCGAGAGAGTATGATTCGCTACCTGAATGAGAGTCTCTCGTTCGCTCTCGAGCCACTCTGGATTGGCTGGTGCAGTATTCTTGCTTCCTGGATATGCCTTGGTCTCTGTATCAGCGAAGTAGTGAATTGTCTCAGGAAAGGTCTTGAAAAAGAGTGTTCCATCACACGCAAGTGCGAACATCTTTTCATCCGAGTATATCCCATATTCTCCGAACATTGCCTTCGCTCTGAGGTCGGGAACTCAACTCAGACATTCGAGGAAGTAGTCGAGAGTGGAACTAGAAGTTGACATGGATTATAAAAATTAAGGATTCTCTTCCGTATCTTCCTCATCGATAAATCCATCATGTTGGAGTTCGATGAGGTGACGATACTTGTCACTCGTCTTCATGAGTTCACTATGATTACCGCTCGCGATGACCTGACCACCGTCGAGCATATAGATACGGTCGACGTGTTGGATTGTCGAGAGACGGTGTGCGATGATGATAGATGTGCGTCCTTCCATGAGCTTCTCGAGTGAATCCTGGATGAGTCGCTCTGTCTCAGTGTCGAGAGCACTCGTTGCTTCATCGAGTATGAGTATCTCTGGATCAGCGAGTATTGCTCGTGCGATGGCGATACGTTGCTTCTCTCATCCAGAGAGCTTGAGTCCGCGTTCACCTACCTCTGTCTCCCATCACTCTGGGAGTGACTCGATGAAGTCGAGGATATTGGCTTCTCGGCATGCCTTTTGGAGTTCTCCATCTGTCACTCCATCTCTCACGTACTCGAGATTGTGCCTGATAGATTCATTGAACAGTGTCGTATCTTGGAATACACTCGCGAACCTTTTTCTATATGAGTCGAGTGTGAACTCCTCGATATCTATTCCGTCTATCTCTATACCACCTGATGAGCTACTATAGAACCGCATGAGGAGTTGTACTATAGTGGATTTACCGCTTCCTGTATGTCCTATGAGAGCTATCTTCTCTCACTTCTTGACTTCGATATTCACTCACTGGAGCACCTCGCGTGTTGTCTCTGGATAGATGAATCCTACATCCTTGAATATGAGAGATTTTTTTATACCTTTGAACTCCCTTTTTCCTGAGTCTTTTTCACTATTGATGGTGAGTAGGGCAAGTCACTTTTTATAGTTTGCTATATTTTTAATGAGATCTCTATAGGTATACAGTATGCTCATAATTGGACCATATATCCTTCCTATAATAACGAGAAAAAGTATAAGTTCTCAAATCGAAAGGTCTCATACTCATACTTGGTATATTCCCACACTAAACACTATAATTTTTACTATTAGCTGGAATCATTCTGATGCTGATTCAGTAATAGCCCATCAATTATTCACTTCTAACTGCTTATAAATAGCTTTATCGTACAGTTTTTTTATGATTTGTATTTCATGATTTTTTCGTGCAAAAAGCTTGATGATACGAATATTGATAAGCGCATCTGCTATACGATGGAGAGTGTTGTCCCACAGATCATTTCCATGAGACTGCATTCGTGACAATCTATCTCATGTTCTCGCGAGCCACCAAGTTCATATTGGTAGTGGGATAAGACATATGACCGTCATGAAAGTATTGGTATAAAACCCCAGAGTAATCATACAAAAAAATATTGCTACAGGTATCGAGAGTCGATTGAGGATGGCGTTCGCTATCTCCCATTGCCCGTTAGCAGTTCTATCGAATGTCTTTTGTATCTCGTTGCTTCAGAGGCTTGAGTGGGTATCTATAGGTAAGAGTAGAAACTGTCTCACAAGATATATTGCCAGATTGCCACTGTCTATATTGAGATATTTCCAGACTATATATTGAAAAACCGCAAACGAAATTATGCCTCATATAATGATTATACCCCATGCTCAGAGAAAATAGAGAATCTTTCCATAAAATAAATCGTGGAAGCTTTTTGTATTAGTTAGTGTGAGATCAATAATCTGCTGATATATAAATGGTTCAGACACTGTACAGATTATATACGTCAAAAATAGGATAGTCAGGATAAACCACTTTTTTCGGGTTTCTCCACTTCAGTTTTTATAAACATGGAGTAGGACATCAATATTTGATATACTACTTGTATCCGTTAGGCGTGTCATGGTATTGAGTTATCTAAAAATTTATTTTTCGTGCTTGCATGCTCTATTTTTGTCTTTTTTCTCACCTCTATGAGATTTTTTCCGATATGCTTGAGTGTTGAGAGTTTTGTCATACTTTACCTGAGAAAGTCATTTTCTCGTTCCATAGTTCTATCGATAACATCGCCAGACAAGGTTTGAGTGATGGTCATCTGTAATTTTTTCATCATATCACTATCTTCGAGCACTGTATCTCATCGATTTTCCTTGAACCAGAGGGCATTGTGGTATTGGTGGTTCTGTGAGCTCCATGGGAGCGGGATAATGAGTTTTCTCTTGTGGAGAATATCGAGTTCCGCTAGTGTAGTGGCACTACCACGTGTTATCACGAGACTTGCACCTACTGCTATTGAGGCAATCGTATGACTATCGAGCCAGTCATAGATAGTTGCATGTGGGAAATCCGCGAACAACTCACGTGCATCAGTATTGAGTGTACCAAGTACTATTATCCACTCTACATCAAGGTGCTTACAAGTTTTTGCAATAGCATTGAAAACATTGCGAGATCATTGACTTCCACATATGACAAATATTTTTTGCTTGTCTGTTTTCCAGTAACGATATTCTTTTGGTGGCTTGAGGAAGTCTGGATTTACTATCTGTCCCGTTACAGTGCATTTGAGATCTGGAAAATATCGTCTCGCCGTTTCGAATCAGAGGAATATCCTCTCAGCAATACGCCCGAGGAGTCTGTTGGACCAACCAGGAACAGTATCTGATTCATGAATCCAGAGTTTTTTCTCGAGAAGAAAACAGGCGATACCAACCGCAACTGACCCAGGTCATCACTTGGAAAATATGATATCAGGATTTTCTCTCACGAGTATCATACGAGCCTGGAGGATTCACTTGATGAGCACGAATGGATAGAGGAGTATTTTAGGTGAAAATACGGTTGAGAGCTTGAGTATACTTATTGGGAAGAACTTTATATTTGCCTTTTTCGCTTCAGTTTCCTCGAGTGAGCTATGTCCGCCGATCCATATATAGTCGAGTTTGACTTGTGCATGCTCATGAACAAGCGCTACAATAGGTGTGACATGTCATCCAGTTCCACCACCGACGAATGCTATTTTTTTGTATTTTACGAACGAGATCATAGAAAAATGTATATAAAGTTTACCTGTCGATTGTAGCATATTCTCAGGAAAAATCAAAAAACTCCACATGCATAATGTGGAATCTTGTGTCTGATGTTATTCTTCCTCTCCATCTCAGAGAATTTTCCCCAGCATCTCGATGATAAAATCCCATGTCTCGGTATTGGGCTTCATCGTGAGAATCTCATCTGGATCGAACCAACGATATTCATATATCTCTTCATTTTGTATTTTTTTGATAGTATCATCGCTCTCCATGAGGAATACATATTCTCGTCGTGACTTGTCTCGTCATTCGCTATCTGTATATGAGAGATCATAGATGGAGACGGGGAGTGGGTGATGTGTGAGTTTTTTTCACTGGTGATGGAGTATCTCTTCATGATCCATCTCAAAAAACCTCGCAGAGATAGAAAATTCTTCTTGGAGCTCTCGAATCATGGCATCATGGAGAGTTTCCCTATCTTCTACATGACCGCCTGGGAGTACCCATGGTGTGTCTTTTTTGTGACGAGTCATGAGGATCTGACCTTCTGGATTGAATACATATGCACGGACAACGGATTTCATAGGATAGTTGGATGAGAAAAGTAAAGGATTGTGTTATATGATCTCGTATTTCCCATGAGTATTGAGCCTGATGTATCAGGATAGTTCCATGAGTGTGAGATTCATGACGATGGTATCGAATTCGAGATCCGTATTCTGTCAGAGTTCATCAGTAGTGGTATACCCATCGAGGAGGGCACTATAGATGATTTTCTGTTCTTCGGACTCGAACTCAGGGCTCTCAAAAAGCGAGAGCTTCTCTGTTGGCACCGATGGGAAGTATTCCTCGAGGATATCCTCTGCCTGTTGTATACACTTCGCCTCACCCCGAGCAATGAGGGTATTGGTTCACATGCTTGTCTCCCGAGTGATATCTCAGGGTATTGCGAATACATCACGACCATGTTCCAGCGCAAGAGCTGCTGTGATGAGGGTTCCACTCTTGATACCTGCCTCTGGGATGATAATACCTACCGAGAGTGCTGCAACAACCTCATTGCGTATGGGGAACATATATGGTTCTGCCTGAGTTCCGAGGGGGAATATCGATACGAGTGCTCCACCCTGTTCGAGTATCCTGTCGAAGAGTCGAGTATTCTGGACTGGGTAGTATATGTCCACAGAACATCAGAATACTGATATCGTATATCCCCCATGTTCGAGTGTTACTTCGTGTGATATAGCATCTATACCATAGGCTCATCCGCTCACGACACCGAATCATTTTGCTGTGAGTTTTGGGATGATGTTTTCGAGAACCTTCTTGCCATAGCTCGTACTCTTCCTCGATCAGACGATACCGAGGAGTCTCATATCATTACGTAGTGTTCATCGTATATAGAGGAGGTATGGAGCTTGCTTGATCGTGCGGAGTGACTCTGGATAGCGGGAGTCATGAAGTGTTATTAGTTCTATATTTTTCTCATGTATGATATGTTGGATATTTCATACATTTATATTTTTTATATTTTTGAGTATTTTTTCTTTTCTCTCGGGAGATATCCACGGATATTCTACGGTATTTTCTGAGAGTATCTTTTGGTATACTTTTTCATACTCGGTATTGGACTCGAATATTTTCTTGAGATCTGCATGAGTGAATCAGATGGCATGGAGTGTCGCGAGGAAGTGCATAGATTAGGATATTCTATTCTTAAAATATTGATTGAGTGTGAGAACTAGTGGTATATCTGTCTGGAGTATGATTCATTGCACTCAGTGTTTTGCAAATAACTTTTTGTGAGAATCATGTACTCTCTCGACAGATTCTCGATAGCTATGTATGTCGACTCAGTATCACTCGAGGATTGGTCAACGAGTTGGATTGAGTTCATATGGATGAACGAGTTCGATGGGAACGATATCATTAGAGTGAGCAAGTCATCATATGAGCTCTTGGGAGAGTGTATCTCAGAGTCAATAGAGGACAATTACCATGGAGTTTTTTATGATCTGTAGTTCATTGGTGTTCCTGAGTTGTCTATAGGGAAAGTGGTATTGTCTCGCAGATGACTGTAGTATCTCTATGAGGGTATTGCGGTACTCTGAGACAGATGGATTGGTATCTATCGTGAAGTTCCGTTCTTCTCCGATGAGATCTACGAGAATAACTTCAAAATTCGATTCTTCTTCGCGGATTTTTTTCTCTATGGTATTGTGTTTTGCTGTATGAATCCACGATATATCGCGTATATCATCTCAGGGGCTATAGGGTCATATGTCGAGGACGTCAGTTCCACGTCATCTTTTTTTTATCCATGATGCACCTCATGTTGTATGTGTACGGATTTTTCTCGATCGAAATAATACAGAGTGTTGTTCCATGGCTTATTGTATCTGATAAAATGATCCACGTGAATATATGAGTGACTTGTCAGGGGAGAGAATACTCGGGAATACTATATCACACGATCTGAGTTCCTCCAGTATCGAGAGTCTATTCTGGCATGGGCAAGTGTCACATACTGGCTCACCGATGATGAGTCATCTCTCTCGTTGGTATCTCGCGAGACATGCATTGGTGCGGAGTCATGATATCAGGCTGTATGGAGAATTGGCAGTGTTTCCCTGGAGGATATCGAGTATATGTGTTCCATATGTACGTGTTCCTATCTGTGGACAACCATTCTCTGTAGATGCAGATACAAGTGGGCAGAGGTCTCTGTCGTCCATCACTCTATCGCCATCGGAATCAACTATTCACTCTACTGTCACTGATGTGCTCGTAGAGAATTCTCGACTATCATCGGCTGCATACACGGTCACGATATAGGTTCCAGGTCGTGCATAGGTATGTGATATGGTGCTGGTAGTTCACTCGACTACTATACCATCTCCGAACGCCCATCTGTACCTCTGTCATGTTGTTCCTGTGAGTGTCATCACCTCTGTCAGAGTAGTTCCTGTACTCGAGAGAGTCGTTCCTGTACTGGAACTTGGTACGAGTAGTGGCTGGATATATCAACACTGATTGATATTGCGGAGAGAATTGGTCATACTGATGAGTTCTCATCGTGTGAAGGTCGATCATAGAGTTGTCGGAACGAATGAAGACTCTGTGATATTGGAATTGTAGCGTCTATTGTGTCGTAGGAGTCAGGCTATAGCATCTTCTCGACTGATAGTATCTGTGGGACAATAGGTGTCATCTGTACATGATGGTATCGCCCTATTCCTGAGGGTATAGGCTATACAGTACTTATATGAATTAGTATTGGACACATCAGACATACCAGCATCATCTGTATATGTACTGATATCACCTGCGCTCGGCACGAGACAAGGAGTACAACTACTCGCCATCACCATACTCGCATAAAAATCCCGAGTTACAGGACTGTCTGGACTGAGATTCTCAGTATCGATGAGGACTCACTCTGTCGCGAATCTGTCCCCAATCTGATAGAGAGGATGTGATTCCCCGATATCACGAAAAAATACTCCCTGAACAGCATGCGTTCCAGCTATCATTCCTATACCGAGGATGATTGGGAGTATGATTTTCTTCATGGAGGAATTATAGGAATAAAAGAATCAAACGCAAATGATTACATCTCACTTGGCATCTCGATACCGAGGAGGTCGAATGCCTTTTTGAGCGTCTCTGCAGTCTCATGTACGAGTGTGAGGCGGAAGTCACGGAGTGCGGTACTCTCTTCTTCGAGGATCTTCGGAGTATGGACATAGAATCCATTGAATGTCACCGCGAGACTATACGCGTAGAGTGCGATATGATGAGGCTTGTAGGTCTTGGCTGTTGTATCGACTGCGTCAGGAAATAGTGCAAGTGACTGGATAAGTGACTTGTCGTAAGACGAGAGTTCTAGAGTATCAGGAGACTCCTTGGCAGAAAAATCTGCTGGTAATATCTTTTTTGCGCGGACATATGCATACTGGATATATGGACCAGAGTTCCCCTCGAATGCGAGTGCCTTGTCCCAGTCGAATGTCACATCTTTTTCTCTATCTTGTGCGAGGTATGAGTACTTGATAGCTGCAACAGTGATAGCCTGTACATCACTCGGACTGAGTCTCTTGTCTCATGTTCTTCACTTTTCTTCGAGGATTTTCTCTGTACGTTCGTTGCCTTCTTCGATGAGCTTCTCGAGGAATATCACTGTTCCATGACGAGTCGACATAGCACCTTCCTTGAGCTTGATAAAACCATTGAACGCATGAAAAAGCTCGACTCACTCTGTGAGTTCTGGCCATGCCATACGAGCAATAGTGAATGCTTGCTTCAGGTGAAGTTGCTGACGAACATCGACTGAATAGACTATCTTCGATGGATTCCAGCCATTGGTGAGACGATACTTGATAGCTGCGAGATCAGAGGTGAGGTAGAGTCATGTTCCGTCCTTTTTCTGGAGGATACATGATGGCATCTTGGACTCCTCAGGAAATACTACACCCACACTTCCATCCTCATTCTGTGTTGCGACTCACTTCTCTATGAGTTCCGCGACGATACTCTTCATATTGAACTCCAGATCTGGATAGTCCTCTCCATTCGGGCGGGGAAGTCCGAGTCACTCATAAAAACTCTCACCGATATTGTATGTTGCATGGACATTCAGGAGGTCGAGCTTCTTCTCTGTCTCAGCGATAGATATAGAGGTGAACTTCTGCCAGAGTTTAGTATTTTTCTTATGATATCATTGTTCTTCGTCCGTTGCTAGATTGATTCATGAAAGATATTGAAATTCAAGACGAGACCATCACTCCCTCTTTATATGTTCAGTTAAATCATCAGAGTGAATAATTTCAAATTGTTGATATAGTCTTAGTAATAAATTCACTCATTCTTTATCCAAGAGTTTTCATAAAATAACTTCTCGATCTTTCGATAATGTATCCAGAAAATCATATTTTTCTACCCATTCGGCTGTGACAATCTGTTTTAAATCTAAATATTTCCATCCCCATATCAGCTTCCCAAAAATCCCACCCCAATCACCGAAATGCGAGTCACCGATTACATTGTAACCAAGGTGACGATACGTATTACAGATAACTTGTCCGATAGATGGAGTACAGATATGTCCGATGTGGAGTGGTTTACCGACATTGGCACCGATATAGTCGACGACGATGGTTTCTCAGTTTTTCGTTTTTGGTGATTCGTTTTTCGTTGATGCAAAGAGGTTCAACCATACTGCATCCGTAAGGAAAAAGTTCACATACCCACCATTAGCACTCGTCGAGACGAACACATCTGTGTGTTTTGCGAGTTCGGTTGCAACCTCTTCTGAGATGAGATTCGGTGCTTTTCCTGCGGTCTTCGCGAGAGGGAATACATTGATGCAGTACTCACCGAGTTCTGGCTTGGGTGCGACGGATATCTCGGGTGTATAGTCAGAGTTGTAGAGTGACCTCAGTGTACTCGTGATGAGGGAATTGATAGTGTTCATAATGTTCGGTATTATAGGAAGAAAATCAGAAAAATCGAGAGAAAATTAGAGTTTTGCTGTTTCCAGGAATTTTTGATTTCAGAATACATGATCATCGATAAGTAAGGCTTGTCCAGATTCTATAAGATTAAGAACATCTCCTTTTATCTTGTTTCTGTATACTTCAGTTTGTTTGAATTTCTTACATGCTTGTTTTACCTGCAGAACATTCGTTACACATAGAAGCGCCTTGTCATTGTGTGCGGACAATATATGTTCTATGAGTTGATTCGAGAGTCACTGTCCGCGGTATTGTTCCAGAACAAATAAACTTCACCACTCGTAGATGTTATTTCAGAGTGGCATTACTTTTATGAATCAAACTAAGATTCCTTCAATATATATTCCATAAGCAGTCTTTAGTTTACTCCACTCGTAGAGAGATTCTGCAGTTACAGGCATCATATGTGGACTTTTTTTATTTTCTTCGGTGATACCGTTAGATATTACTGTGCAGTCTTGGAAGGTTGGGTGTCAAAATGTTGTTTTCATATATTTTAGGGATTAGTAATAATTTTTCAGAGATAACACCACTCTCATCAGTTTTCTACAGATGAATTCGGCATGATTATAAGTCATGTATATGGTGATGATATTGATTTATGGGAGATTAGATTTTTTCAGATAATTTCATCCTTTTCTATAGGATCAAAATTTTTCCATGCGTTTATGAAGATAAAATCCTCTTGTTTTCTGATAATAGTATCGACAGATATCCATATTTGATTTTTGTGAAGAACATTTTCTCATTCTTTGATGATGTTATAGCTCTTGAGTGCTGAAAAGATGCAGGCATATGCCGTGTCTATACTCTGACTATCTTCGTTTTGTCAGCATTCTATAGTGATGCCGGGGATATTATTTTTCTTGGCAAAACCTATCGTGTCTAACTCTTGTAGTCATGTGTATAGCTCGGTCCATCATATCATCACATGTTCGATGGGAATGGAGTGTATAATAGTATTTACCTCTTCCGTATTGTAATCATTGAATATAAATGCTTCTTTTCATGCAGAAAAGGAATGTAAATCTAAAACAAAATCACTTTGGAGAATCAATGATTCAATATATCTTGCTGTATCATGGATACCTCATTGCTCATCTTGTCAGAAAATACGATTGAGATTATGAGTGATTTGTCGTTTTTTCTCTCTATATGCTTCATAATTTGCATAGGGAATACATGTTATTTTCCCGGATATTAGGGTAATATTTCACTGAATTATATCTTCCCGTAAGCGCTCTATGGCCATAGATCCACATACCTCATCACCATGAATCGATCAGAGTATGAGAATATGTTTTCCTGCTATTCCAGAGTCAAAAGAATAAGATATCTGCATAAGATGAAAAATAAAAAATAAAAACAGCTCCCATACGAGAGCTGTTTTCGATATTTGTAAAAAGAGTATTATCTCACAACTACCGAAAATAACCCTCGAGAGAGAGTGCTTCGGCGACGACGTGATGATATAGATGAGATGAACATACTTTGGAATATATGGAAAATGTGGAGAAAAGCAAGTTTATATCTTTTCCACTCTCCATCCATTCTTTTCATCGATCATTTTCCATCATTTTGATGCGAGCTCATCACGGATTCTATCGGCTTCTGCCCAGTTTTTTGCCATCTTGGCGTCATATCGGTCGAGTGCGAGAGCTTGTATATCAGCAGGGAGTGACTCGGACTCTAGGAGTGAGAAGTCGAATATGCCGATAACTTCGTTCCAACTCCTCATGAGATCTACGAGGGAACGTGCTTCGAGTGGGGAGAATAGTTCTTCATCTATACCAGAGTTCACATATCCCTGGAATTCGAATACTATGGTCATGGCAGATACCGTATCGAAGTCATCTTCGAGCTTGTCTACGAATTCCTGCATGAAGTATTGTTGGTTATCTCGGAACTCACGAGATATCTCATGGAACTTGAGTTTGCCTCGTCCTGTACGTTCTTCGCTTGTCTCCGGGAGTTTTGCTATATAGCGTCCGAGTCGCTTCATCATCTCATCGAGTCCGCGGATAGTATTGACAGCTGCACCGAGACGCTCGAATGTGAAGTTAAAATTCTCTCTGTATTGGTTCTGGAGTGCCATGAGGCGGAATCCACGATAGATGAGTTCTGGGGCTGTATCTGATTGCTTCTCAACTACATCACGAAGCGTGTAAAAGTTACCTGCAGACTTCGCCATTTTCTTGTTATCTACGAGGAGGTGCCCACCGTGCATCCAATACTTGGAGAATTGTTTTCCAGTATATGCCTCTGTCTGAGCAACTTCGTTCTGATGGTGCGGGAAGAGGTTATCGATACCACCCATATGTATATCTATCTGCTCACCGAAGAATCGGTAGTTACACGCACTACACTCGATATGCCAGCCTGGACGTCCATCGAGTTTCTGAGTTTTTCCATCGAGAGTTATCTCGATAGTCCACTTATTTGGACCATCAGATTCACTATCATATGCCTTCCAGAGTGCGAAGTCTGCAACTTGATCCTTGTCGTATTCATCATTGTTGATACGTACAGAGGATATCATTCCGCTCATATCCAGGTGTGCAAGTTCACCGTATTTTCGGAACTTGGATACCGAATAATAGATGCTTCCATCCTCAGCGAGATAAGCATATCACTTATCGAAGAGTCACTGTATCATCTTCCTCATGTCTGTGATGAGGGTTGATATTGGTGCTATCGTATCTGCATGACGTATTCCCAGTTTTGATAGGTCAGTGAGGAATTCTCCTGCATAGAATTCGGTGAATTCCTGGAGAGTTTTTCTGGATTTTTGACTATCACGGATGGTTTTATCATCGATATCGGTGATATTCATGACAGTTTTAACCTTGTATCCGAGGAATCTGAGTGAGCGCACAACAAAATCCGAATTCAGATAGGCTCTGAGATTCCCGATATGTGCATAGTTATACGGTGTTGGTCCACAGTAGTAGACTTTTACCTCATCTTGGCGGATTGGCTTGAATCGTTCAGTTGTACGAGTGAGAGTGTTATAGAGATGGAGGCTCATGGGGATATACTTAGTATTCGCTTCAATATACATAAAAACACAGAAAAATCGAATGTATTTTCTCTATATATTTGACACTTTATAAAATTATTGAAATATTATTGACATATGTAAAAATATGAGCTATAATTATTATGTTCTTTTTGTAAAGGTATATGAAACATCCTCAGTACCAGAGACACCATAACTATAGTGTCGAGTGGCTTCAGGCAATGTTTACTCTCATGGTTCTCGTAGGAATCTACTACGCTATGCCGTATTTTGACTCATACGAGACGAGCCTCGTACCAACAGAGAAACCATCTACACCAGTGACATACTGGAATGACTCTCTCTGATATGGATTCCAAGGCTGATCATGATATGTCTATGTTCCTGAGACAACACCAGACAATGATACTGTACAGATACAGTCAAAAAATGGACTTGTCTACAATGATTCGGGCGTGAGAGTATCTTTTTATTCTGATGCCACTATCGATGAAGTAGAAAAAAACCATAATTCTGACCTTCCTCGTACGTATTCACGTCTTCCTACTGGAATAGCAGTGATCGAATGAGATCTCGCTTCTCCAGTAGCCAAAAATGTCCTCGCTACTCTGCACTCTCGTTAGTCTCACACCCATCTGTGTTTTCCTCCTCTGGCGTTTGGATTCGCCGTATAGAGGGGGTTTTTGTGTTTGCTTTTTTCATGATTTTCACTACTATAACCCCGTTCTTTAACATACTTGGGGATGATATAGGATTCGAGGAAAAGAATCGTATGTTATATATGCTCTCTCGGGGCTCCTCGCCTCGTTATCAAAGGGGAATCAATAGATGCAAAAACATCTCCACTTTCTCGCCTCGCTTCATTCATGAAGGGTGGTGTTGCTGTTGCTGCCTAACCGCTCAACAGTGTAGCCTTGTCTTAGACATGAGTGCCAGATGGCCTGCTACATATTTCACTTTCGGATACTGGTAGGGAAGTGTCATATTTTCCAGTTTCTCACTGATCTTAGTATAGGGAATTCGTAGGATGAGAATATCAGAAAACCTATTTTCCAAGAGCTTTTTGTTCGTTTTTTATTTTTGGAAATATCAAAACCGAACTACAGGGAGTAGATGTATATGGTGTACCTTTTTCGACGCGAGGGCAGTGCTCGCCATCTCCACCAGTTTTAGAACAATATAAAATACCTCCGATTAAATCGGAGGTATTTTTAGTATTATACGTATTCAAAAGTTATGTTTTTGGCTATTTGTATATTTTGCAGTATTTTGACAAAAAATTTAATTTATTGTAAAATAAATTAGTGTCAATAAATAAAAAACCACATCACAGGAATATATCATCACATTATCCATCAGGATGAAATATGAGGGTGATTCCACGTATCACAGAAGATGCCGCCAGGCTTATGTCATGAAAACTCTCCATCAAGGATGTGAGAGAGATCGCACGATATAGGCATTATTATCCTCTCGAGGATACCAAGGAGTGGCTAGATTCTTTTGATGTACAATGAATTGATACTATCATGAGATTTACTCCTGATTGGTGGACACGCTGGAATATACTAGATACGGCAAATTCTGTTGCATGACACCTTCTTGATAAAAAGCCTGATCTTCTTAAGGATTTTGTAGAGATTATCATCGAAACATTGAAAAGTAATCAGGTAGATAATGCGGATAATTTTCAAAATAGTAATACCTTTTCTTTATTGCAGCGTTTTAAAATCAAATATAATGAGTTAGACAAATATAGTGAAGAAGAATATCTGGAATTCTATAGGAGATATAGTCGTGTTATCTCATTATTTGCTGATATAGAATCCTATAAAACCGATAGTATACTCGAGAATCTCCTCAGATCATGAGCCTGGAAGAATTATTTTCTCTGGCTCGAACTCACTTGAGTGGAAGCTAATTTTATAATGGGATGAGATCTTCCATGAATGTTAGAGATCTTTAGGCAAATTCATGAGGATGAGATACGGTCTCTTGCACTTATCTGTGATAAGAAATCCTTTTGAAGATATTCCAAGAATCTACTAACATTTTATCATAGATCAAAAAAGATATTTCGATCCGATCATACAAAAATATGGGAGAGAATAAGGATGTCTTTTCAGGATAACCCTCTCGGTTCAATTTTTTTTGAGAGTGGAGTCTATCTTTCTGAAAATACTGAGGATGCTAATAGGGAATTATTTTTCTCACGATATATGTCGGAGATAGAGTTTTTATGAGATCTTTGAAGAAAAATACAATCAAAACTTGATCGTTTTGGTTTAGAAAAACTTTTATGACTTCGTAAAAAAATAAAAAAGAAATATTGAGAGAGTGATGATGTATGCTCCTCGGTACTATGAGTTCTTGCATGAATCCACACAGAATATCTGAGTGACTATATTAAGGCAATTGATAAGAATCTTGATATCCTCCCTCCTGTTGATAAATTGCAAGAATTGATTCTCGAATCCGAGAGACTCGGAAATAAGATTCGAAACCCATTTGAAGCAAGACACGAATGTTTTCTCAGTTATCTTATTCGGTTCCAGCGTATCCGAGAGAGTAGACATGACCTAGAGCGATTCATCGATAAGATATGAGGTCAGTATATCGTAAATGTTATAGATAAGCTCCCTCAGGAATATGAGTCCAACTGGCATGAGAACCCTCTCTACGAGAGATCGATCCAGACAAAACTTATCAATCCAAATAATCCAAAAGAAGACTTACTTGATACTTCTTCTATATTTCTCAGTCTTGGAAACAATGGTCTGGATATCGCGCAATGTGAGAGGCTCTATGCTGATATGTCCAAGTCAAAAGATGCCTATACAGACCTTAATAATTTCTATAATAATTGATGAAGGAATCAGGCTGATTTTGCCTCAATGGCAAGCCTACTACAGTTCCGACCCAAGAGCTATCGAAGAGTCTTGCGAAATATTTTTCCTATATTCCATGAGTATGTGAGAGATATATCATTCTCATCATTTTTTCGACATGTTCTCTGGAAAAAACTCAACCCCAATCAACTCCAGGAATTACGATGAGAATGAGGGGGATCGTATAGAGAGAGGGTCACATCACTGTGTTATTTTCTCTGAAAAGATCCATCTGAGTACGAAAAAGCATGGTTATGATTCCAAAAGGCGACACAATTTTATCCAGATATATCTAGTAATATTGATAAATTCAGGCAATTTGAAGACTTACTTATTACCCTCGAGACTGAGAGTATGAACAAGAAAGTTTGTGATTATTATATTCAGAATGCATGACTGGATAAAGAGGAGCTCACTCCAGATATGCTTGCAATTGATGCAATCATGGTGATTATAAAGTCTTTGGTAACAAATTATAGCAACAAAGAAATATGAAAAAAATTGCTGAGAAAAATGATCGCAAAAAAGAATGAGCCGTTTTCATATAGTTGGGATGAATCAAAAAACCAAGAGTGGTTTGACGAAAACCTGACCCTATTACAAAATAAGCTGTGGAATAGTGAAAATAGGAAGACATATCCTGTGACGTCTGAATTCCGGAAGACAGATGAGACTATGCTCTCTGAAATCAATAAGTTTCTCAGAGTTGCAGAAGGTCTTGTGGATTCCTTATGACTTTCTCTTGAGATCAATACGCAAGACTATGAGATATTTTTAGTAGAGCTTGCAGGATTTTTTGAAAAAAACCCAACAATTGATATTCAGATAAAGAAAAATATAGAACTCCAGGCAGCTTCTATAAAACGAGTATTAAATAGATGAAAAGAGAGATCTATCCGTGAAGTTAGTATTTATCATGAGATAAATACTTCGAGGATTGTTATGATGGGTGATTGGGTTGATGGTTCTTGCTTGTCTTCATCTAGTAATATCAAAAATACTTGGTCAGTGATTGCTAATGCCTGTGAATGAAATAAAGGAGTTTTCTATGCACAAGATGAAAAGTGAAATATACTCTGAAGACTTTTGGTTGCAATAGATTCCCAAAATAGACTTGTTCTATTTTGAGTATATACAAAATGATCTCCTGATATTGATCTTCAGAAGGTATTTGAGAGGTATATTCGTGATTTTTCCAGAGATATAGAGTTGAGTCTCTGATGAGATCCAAAAAAGGTGGAAAAAATACTCGATTGTGATTGGTATATTGACCCAGTATGGACTGAGGTCTCTCCGATAGTTAGTAGATAGTTATAGGGTAGCTAGTATGTCATAATAGTTACATCAAAATATCTCCGATTAGATCGGAGATATTTTTGATTATTTCATCTGTATCACAAAACTCGTCCCAACTCACTTCTCACTCTCTACCTCTATAGTCCATCCATAGAGTCTCACAATTCGTTCGACAATAGTGAGTCCGATACCTGTTCCAGGAACCTTGCCAGTTCTATCTGCCCGGTAGAATCGTTCGAATATTCGCTTGCTTTCTTCCTTAGTCATACCGATTCCTGTATCGGTGATGGTGAGTTTTTTTCCTGAGGCTGTGATAGAGATAGTGCCACCATCCTTGTTATATCTGATGGCATTGGATATGAGATTCGACAGGAGTATCTGGAAGTGTTTTTTCTCTATGGATACCTGGAGCTTCTCGGGGATATCGAGTGTAGTTGTGAGGTGCTTCTTCTCGATATTCTCAGATTGGAGTGAGAGGGTTTCTTCTATGTTTTCTCGCAGATTCAGCGTGGTTGTGCTCGTTGGTGCCTGTAGATTCGCGAGCTCTACGAGTCAGTCGATGGAGTCTCACATAGAGTGTATGGTTGAGATAGATTCTTCGATGATATCCTTGTCTGGGATTTTGCTATCTCGGAGTATCTGGAGATTGCCTGATACTATCGCGAGTGGAGTCTTGAGCTCGTGTCCAGCATCGTGGATGAAGTGAGACATAGTGTCGATGTTCTTTGCAACAGGCTCGAGTGTGCGCTCAACATAGTATCGTCCGATGAAGTAAAACGGTAATATAAGGGCTATGTCTATCATGAGGAATCTGAGGATATCTCGGAGGATATCATCGAGTGGATAGCCAGATTTTTTGAAAAATATGACACTGTATTCCTCGTCTCCTATTTTTTGCTTCTTCTTGAGGAGGAGAGTCCCATCATAGGTGATGATAACATCTGGTTGTAGTGTACTAAGCGTAACAGAATCAATAAACTCAATAAACTCCTTGGCATCAATATTGCCACGTACCTCCATGATCTCTCCAGATCCATTGAGAATAATAGAGTTGATACCAATACGAGCTGGTCCTGAACGCTTGGTTCTCTCTATTGGTCATTTGCCTTCGATGATTCACTTGATATCTCCGATGAATTCTTCCTTCTGGAACCTGTCTTCTAGTATGAGACGTGTCCCGATAAAAAATGCCTCAAATAAGAGTAAAAACGTAAAAGCTCATATCACAAAAATAGATATGAGTCGACGTTCTGTCCGGAGAAGGGAAGAGTCCTTTTCCTTTTCTCTGTATTTTTTGTTATTTTTCCAGAGGTTTTTGCAGGATGTTTTGAGTGTATTGAGGTGGTTTTTCATAGTATTGATTATGCACTGAGACTATAGCCGATTCACTTGTGCGTCTCGATGACGTGTGTTCAGAGCTTCTTGCGGAGGTAACCGATATAGACTTCGACCACTTTTTGGTCTGCCCAGGCATCGTAGATTCACCAGATTTTTTCTGCGAGTTCTGTTTTGGAGAGTATACGTGGTGAATTCTGCATGAAGTAGAGGAGGAGTTCGTATTCACGTTTTGAGAGATCTATGGTGTCTCATGATTGGGTGACTTCATGGTTTTCCTGATTGATGCGGAGGTCTCCGATTTCAATAATCTCAGTGGATTTCTGATTGTTATTACGACGCGCGAGTGCCCGAATACGCGATGTGAGTTCGCGATAGTCACATGGCTTCACGAGGTAGTCATCGGCACCATAGTCGAGTCCTGCAATGATATCATCCTGGGTGGCACGCGATGTGAGCATGATTATGGGTGTTGATTTTCACTCAGCTCTGAGCTTGCGACAGACCTCGATACCGTTCATATTCGGAAGCTCGATATCGAGTATGATGACATCATAGTTGTTCTGTACAGCTTCTGAATATCACTCTACTCAGTCAGTTCTGAGAGTACAGCTGATATCCTGACTCGCGAGGTAGCGTGTGACAGTCTGTGCGAGGGTGATGTTGTCTTCGATGAGGAGGGTGTGCATAGTGTGTAGAGATTATAGATATTGGAGGTTTTTTTCCAAATGAATATCTCGATGATATCCCCGCAATGTAAGAAAAAAGTAAGAATACTTTTTGGCTTTTTTCTTGCTTTTCATACTCTTTTTTATAATATACGTCTCGTTATTTATAGTATTGGATTATGGCATTTACCATCGATCGAGAGTGAGCTGCTGCTCGTCTCGGAGTCTCATCTCGAACTATCGACCGCCACATACAGGCAGGACGTATACGTACTCGTCGTATCGGTAAAAAGATGTTCCTCGAAGATGAGGATGTTGAACTCCTCAGGAATCAGGATAGTGCGCGCAAGGCTGACGACTATGTTATAATTATGGATAATCAAAAAGATGCTCCAACTCAGGAGATAATTCATCCTCGTGATGCCTCTACAGGACTCTCTCCTGTTGATGTGGCTGCTGTGACCGAGCTCGTACGTCTTTATGAGGAGACGCGCACTATCATCGCAGAAAAAGACAATACCATAAAAGACCTCTCATACAAGCTCGGAAAAGTTGAAACTGAGCTCCGCAACACGGTACCACTCGTCGACTATAACAAGGCTACATTCCTCCTCGAGACTGCAAAAACTCGTCAGGTAGAAGATGCGAATTCACTCCAGACCAAGATAGAAACTCTCGAAAAGGAGGTCAACAAGCGCAATGGTGTTATCCTCTCGATTACGCTTCTTTTTATTCTCGTTCTTGGATTCTCTATTGTATTCTTCTTCTCATCTCAGTTCATGTAGATGAGTTTTTTTATGTTTTTTTCTCTCTAGATTCCTATGAAAAAGTATCATACCCCCAAGCGTATTCTCCTCAAGCTCTCTGGTGAAGCACTCCAGTGAGATCAGTGATATGGAATTGATCCAAAATTTCTCACATTCCTCGCGAAAAAAATAGTATATCTCGTGAATAATGAGAAACTCGAGATAGTTGTGGTTGTTGGTGGTGGGAATATATTCCGATGAATAGAGCTCGAGGCTGGTGGATTCGACCGGAGTACGGGTGATAGCATGGGAATGCTCGGTACCATCATCAACTGACTTGCTATCTGAGAGGCTATCGAGAAGCAGTGAGTCGATGTTCGCGTCATGACTGCAGTGCCAACTGATAAGGTTGCAGAGCCATTTATCAGACGTCGAGCCCTTCGTCATATAGAAAAGGGGAGAGTGGTTGTCTGTGTTGGGGGAACAGGGAATCCATACTTCACGACCGATTCATGTGCCGTACTCCGTGGACTCGAACTCGACTGTGATGTAGTGGTCAAGGCTACCAAGGTAGACGGTATCTATGACAAGGATCCAAAAAAACATACTGATGCGGTACGTCATGAAGAACTCCATATGCATGAAGTCCTCAAAAGGGATATCCGAGTCATGGATCAGGCAGCCATAGCACTCGCTCATGATGAAGGAATCCCTATCTATGTCTGTCGTATCGAGGATATAGATACACTGGCAACAGAACAAAATGTTGGAACCTACGTTCACTGAGATAAGAGAGACCGATAAAAAATCCCCGATATTCGGGGATTTTTTATTCTCATGGGATAACCTTGTATTTTCCTGTTGCTTGGCGTTGTGTACCGTCCGCATAGGTTGCAGTGACAGTTACACTATATTCTCACGCCTTCTCAAATATATGCGTAACAGATATGCCGCGTTGACTCGGCGTATTGTCAGAGAATGCCCAGGTGTATTCCTCCACCTGTCATGCATCACCTGTGATGCTAAAATCCACAGGAACGCCTACTATTCATGGAGAGAGGCTCGGTATGAACTCTACAGTTCTTGGAGTTTCCTTGAGTACTATTACCTTTTTGATAGAGGCAGTATTTCCAGCATCATCGATGATGGTGAGGCGTATTTCTTTTTCTCCTGGAGTGCTATATGTATAGCTCTGTACAGCATCACCTACGGCATCCTGTTTTCCTTCACCGAAGTTATAGATGAACTTGATAATCTCATTATTCTCTGACCAAGACTGTGATGCATCAACTGTGACTGTAGTTGGTATATAGTCAGAGGTCTGGAGGAGCGTGAGGCGTGGTATGAGAGTTTTTCTCTCCACATCGATAGTGATGCTATCAACTGCGATCTTTATTTCAGGGTTATTTCATGGTACTACTTTTTCAAATGTATAATACCCGAGTATTGTGTAGCGATATGTATTCGATATTGTAAAACTGACTCGTTCGCCCACCTTTTCTATATTGGTTCTACCATCGGAGAACTTCCAACGTACTTCCTTGAGTTCGTATCCAGGATTCTCTGTGACAATATCTCGAGCATCGAATACGAGTGTATCCGGTGGGATAATGCTATCGATGATATATGTTTTGAGTATCTCATCATATGATTCCTCAGGGTTGAGGAGAGTGTTATCACTTCCATATACCTGAGCATGTTTGAGGAGGCGAAGGGGTTCTTCTACTACAACATCTTTTTCTATCTCGTACGAGTTACCATTACTCATGAGGATTTTTACTTTTACCGAGTTACGTCCGTAGTTTCAGAAGTTGTACTTACAAGTATTCACTTCATTTCTACAGATGATAATACCATCGTTGACACTCCATTCTATATCTGTGATAGAGTTCCTGTCCGACGTTATTCCTGTGAGGTACATAGTGTATTCTTTTGCATCGATAGTGGATTGTACGAGTTCTATCGTGGCATCTCCTGTGAGGATATCTCTTTTTTGTATGAGAAATATTCTCTCAGGAATAGATGTAGAGATTCTGAGGAGGATGAACAGTGGTGTCTCACTTGGTTTTTCTGTTATGGTTGGGGTTTTGACAGACTTTCCAGTATTTTCATAGATCCATTCTACATCACCGAGGAGGGCAAGTTTCCTCGCATCGAGAGTGATGATATCTTCACCTGATATGTTTTTGTCTTCCTTGATATCTATGAGTCCGCGTATCTCGACTGCTTGGAGATCCATAGGTATCTCTATCTCTTCACTATTGATATCTGTTCCATAGTACGTTCCACGGACATTATAGTTTTTTATCTGGTCAAAAGTACAGATAATTCACTGTTCTTCCTTGGGATTTGTTCCGGTGACAACACTCCTTCCGTCAGCACAGACCGCGCCATCGAAGTTGATCTCGTAACGTTCTATCTTGATACCGTTATTGATCTCATATGCCTTGGCATTGCCTCTGATATCATAGCGGAGTGATATTGGTCCTATCATATTCTGGGTTTTTGATACCTGTGCGTATGGCTCAGAGAGAGGATTAGAGTAGAGGATATTGTCATATACTCAGATTACACCACCATCCCAGACGATTTCACCGATTTTTTTGAAGAGAAAAATCCAAAAAGTAAGAATAGAAAAGAGGAGTATACCAACGAGTGTTGCTACCATCCATGCGAGTATTTTTTTACGCTTCTGTTCTCGGGGAGTCCATATCGCACGAAAAAGCGCCACCATCCACACAATCGATACGACGAGCATGATGATGCCAAAACTTCCGTTGATGAACTTGCGGAGGAGGGTTGCTACGTCCTTGGTATCTATACCGAACATGATGATGAAGAACTGTGCTTCTCCAGGATTGAATACGATATAAGCGAGAAAACTCGCGAAAAATATCACCCCAGTAAAAAAGAGGGCACCTATAGCCTTGAGTATTGTTCCCGGTGGAAGTGGTTGTCTTGGTTTTTTTGATGGAGGAGGAGTTACTCCTGGGCTCGGAGGAATTGGTGGAGTGGCATCAATATTGGTAGGTGTTGCCGTATCTGCTGATGTTGCATTCCCTGATGTTTCTTGTCATTTTGATGCCTTGATGATATCAGAGAGCATAGAGCTCGATGGAGTGGTGTTTTCTGTAGGCATGGTGTGGAAATATATACACTGACAGTATATAGAAAGTTATCTCTGAAGTCAATAATTACAAAAAAGACGGAAATGTTTCCGTCTTTTTATGGGCTTATTTGAGCCAATCAGGGATATCAGATGAGTTTGCTCCAGTTGGTTCTATAGATCCTGTTCATTCTTCCTTCTTTTTTGTTGTCTTTTTCTTCTTTGTTTCAGTTTTTGGTTCAGTCGTAGTCACTGTCTCTGCTGGTTTTTCATCAGTTTTTAGTGATTCTACGAGCCAGTCAGGGAGAGCATCAGATGATGCCTCGGGTGAACTTGTTGGCAAGATATCTGATGAATTTCCTGATTCTACAGTAGTAGTATCTGTATTGATGGGTTCTAGTGGAGATGCTACCTCCTCAGTTGGGGTCGTACCTGCACTGAGCCAGTCTGGGAGATTACTTGATCCTGTGTTTGCTTCCTCTGTAGTCATCGGTGTCACTACTGGGACTTCTTCCGTTACGGGACTATCTATTGTCGTATCTGGTTTTTCTTCTCAGAGTATCTCCTTGGTCTCTGACTCTGCCTCCTTAAGCCAGTCGGGAACATTATCTTCTGTTGTTGATACTGCTGCTACTGCGTCTGTGATAGGAGTAGGAGTGTCTACAATGGTAGGCTCTACTGCTGGTTCTGGCATCTTCGGTGCTTGGAGCCATGTTGGTATAGTAGCCTCTTCCTGAGGAATGATTGGTTCAGCTGCAACACTGATAGGCGTTACGATTGGTGTAGGTGGTGTATAACTCGCGAGAGGGTCGATTACTTCCTTTTTCTCTGGAACAATCACAGGAGTCGAGCTATCTACTATTACGGTAGTCTCAGTTTTGTTTGCGCCATCTCTATTGGAGTGAAAAACTGAGTCAATCAGAAAATCCTGGAATCCTATATCTTCACTCTTGCGACTGAGGCGATAGAATATATAGCCTATAAGGAGGATGATGAGGATCGCTCAGATAGTGTAGAAGAAAATCCATACAACACCAGAGACAAATCCGAGTATTCCACTACCAGCTGATGATTCTTCTTCGACTTCTTCCGTTGGTATACTATTTTGTCCGCCATTGATGATGACGAGGAGTTGATTCTTGATATGTATCTTGTACTTGTCCTCGATGGTAGCGTCATTTTTTACGAGTTCGAGTATTTCTTTTCCGAGGACTCTATTTTTTTCGATATCATTTGGATGACTACTGATCTCTGTGAGCTTGTCGAGGATAGTAGCTCTATTGGTACTCGATTCTGGGATGAGGTCTTGTATGAGCTTGGTTGCGAGAGTTACTTCGTCTGTAGCTATAGCATCACCTACGAGGAGTGCATCAATAATCGATGTTATTGCGGCTTTTTTATCCTCTGGAAGGGTTGTTGTCTCGAGGGCTTCTTGGATATCGATGAGGGATTTTGCCTTAGAAAAAGAATCTCCCCAATTTTCTATCATGATATTGTACTTCTGCATCAGTACAACTCTATCAGCACCGTCTGTTGTTCTGATGAGGGCTGCGAGTTCATCGAGCTTTCCCTTGTCAAAAGTATTCATTGATCCAGAATCTGTCGCTATGAGATCATTGTCTGTAGGATTGGAATCAGGAACAAAGTCGAGGGTGAGACTAATATCCTTGGTTCCCACAACAGTTCCACCAGATCGGAGAGTGATGCGAACTGTACGACTGCGCTCACGTGACTCTGCAAAGTCACTGATAACGAATGTTCCACCATCTGTATAAGAGCTATGATTGCGATTGTCTACATCATTATCAGGCGTACCGTCGAGGTCACTATCTATGCGTGTATCACTATCTATAGCATATTCTGTAGCAGAATTACCTATGAGAGAGAGTGCGAATCTGTCTGATTGTCACTTGATATGCACACTACCATCTACCTCACGAGGTGAAGTCTGATAGAGAACTCATGTCTGAGTTCCGAGTGATATGAGTCAACTGCGAGAGAGCGTGAATACTGATGTCTCTGATTCTCCATTGGATACGCGGAGTGTACCGAGTGTCTCTCCTGTGAGGAAGCTCAGTGCAGCACGAGGAATGGTGAGTGTATATGGTGACTCTGTCTGTTCACCATTTATCGTCCAGAGTGCGCGATCGTAGATTCATTCACTCGTGTTCATGAAGTATATGCTACCATCCTTGAGTTCATATCATACGGCATCAGCCTTGAGTGGATTTTTTACATAGATGGTTCCATATTTTGTATTGGATACACCGTTATAGGTAACACGCACCTTCATAGAGTATGTTCCTGGCTTTTTGTATGTATGATTCACGGACGGATTATTGGAACGTTCATCGAATCTTCCATCACCGTCAAAATCCCATGCGTACTCTGCATTTTTTGTGATATTGGTTCCGAGTATCGTCTTCGCCTCCACGTTCATAAATACATTATCTCCTACGAGAACTGCATTTTTTGGCATGGAGAGGGTGATGAGTGGCATGTAGATATTGCCATTCTGATTGTCGAGAATGAGTGGAACTTGCTCGCTGCCATCCTCCATACTATTGGTACGTGCACCATCATTATCCTCGAGTATAACCCCAAAGTAATATTTTTCCGTGATATTCGGGAGAACAAATGTGATCTCAGGTTTTTGTGTAATCTGGATATTCTGAGGCTCTCTGTCTGACTCAGTTGTGTAGTACCAGATATATGAAGTGATGACACCATCTGGGTCGCTCACTCAGTTTGCAGCGACTCGAACGAGGACTTTTTGGTTATCTTTTTTTGTTGTATCGATACTCGTAGAGATGCTTGTCAGTTCTGGTGGGAGATTTTTGATGGCAACGTATTCTGTACTTGTATGTGTTGCGCCGTTTTTATTACTGCGAACAGTGAGCTTGATAGGATAACAGCCTATCTCATTGAGCTTCTCTGAGAGGGTAGGGGTAGTTTTTACCTTTCCAAAATAGTTCCACGTGTATGTGAGGTCAGTCGTATTTCCATCGATATTAATAGACTTGGTTCCATCAAAATTGGTTATCTCAGAACGGTTGACCACCATGGCACCACTTCCTGAACATGCTGCTGCATCGTAGTAGGCAGTACTACTTGCGTTAGATATACCAATCATAGAGAATGGACTATTAGTGTCAGTCACGTAGACACGACGCTTGATCTGATTGGTTTCAGTTCACTTGGCACTCGATACAGTGAGGGTAACCTCGTATATGCCAGTCTTCTGATACATGTGTTGTACGATTCTTTTGTTTCCAGTTTTTGCTGGAGATCCATCACCCATATTCCACTCGAAAAAGTCACCATTTTCAGACTGTGCTACAAAATTCACAATTGTTCCAAGTGGGGCAACACGAGGCGTGATGAGCATATTGGCCGAGAGAATTGATGTAACATCAAAATTCCTCTCAACAGTTGTAACTTTTCCGTATTGGTTGGCTACAGTTACTGCTATAGTATGGTTTCCTACGGCATCGAATTTTATTGTTCACTTGGCACCATCTGATGTGGTATTTTCGAGGTCTACTCGTTGTCCATCGAGTCTCCAGGTATATGTGAGTCATTTTCTCCCCATAGTGTCTGGATCATAGCTCTTGCTCGCGTCAAATACGAGTACATTTGGTGTCTCTGTTGACTGTGGTTTTGGCGCATCGAGATTCACGACAGGGGAACGTGACTCGATTGTTATCTGACGAGAATCTGTGTCTATCTCTCCATTTGGGCTACGAGCATTGAGGGTGACGATATAGTTTCAGACTTTATCGAACTTGAACCTGAGGCTTGCGCCAGGGAGATTACTTGCTATTTTTTTGTTATTGTCATCTTGTATCTGCCATGAATATTCTACATTTTTTGTATTGGTAAAATACGATACCGCAGAGAAAAACATGTCATCTCAGATATTGCCTACCACCTTATCGGTCTGTATTACTGCAGATGGATCGCGGACTATGAGGCGTATATTTTTTGTAAAAGATTGTCCATTATTTGCCTTGAGTTCGAGCTTGAGCATGTAGTCTCACTCTGTTGCAAATATCTGACGTTCCACGATTGGGCGCCCCTCATAGGTGATAGTGTTACCATTGCCAAAATCCCAAGAAGTCTCGATGATATTACCACCCGTGGCACGAGAGGCTGTAGCGTCGAGGATGACTCCCATCTTACCGATAGTTGGATTGATCTTGATGGTATCAATATTACTCACATTGACTCCATTGATGAGGAGCACTACATCACCGAGACGAGGCTTTACTTCTACGGTTGTTGATGTTGTGAGTGGGAGAACGTCTATTTTTTTCTTGCTATTGCGGCTTCCTGATATAACATCGAGAAATACTGTAAAGTTTCATTCTTGTGTAAATGTGTGTACGAGTGACTTTCCTCTACCGAGTTCGCGACGGACGCCACCATTTTCACGCATCCACCATATGTAGTTCATCTGATCTGGACTCGTTCCTGATGGATCCTTGATCCCAGTTGCCTCAAAAGAAACAGTTAGAGGAGCATTCCCTTGGCCAGGACTCGCAGTGATGGATCACTCGACTGTACCGATACGAGCATCATTGATAAAAGATGCCACAATCGATATAGCTGATGATACCTGGCTAACAGATGTTGGATTGTTGATGGCAATGTCTATCTCACGGTCAACACCGCGCTTCATAGTGTCATTCTTTGTTCCATCATCACCAAAATCAGGGAGTCTATCATAAGCTCCCTGTACAAGATTTTTTAGATTTTGAAGATTCGAGACATTTACTTTTTTGTTTATCTTGAGTTCACTTTCGAGGTCTTGTATTGCTATGCGGAGTTTGTTCTGATATTCGCGGAATGTATCGTTACCACTCTCACTGTATGTTGCGGCTTGTGCATCGGGAATGAGATTCCATCTATATGCAGTTTGAGCTCGTTGTCATATGTCAGCTCGTTGTCGATCACTGAGTATTCATACTATTATGTTGACTATAGCATATGCGAGCCACATGAGCACTATTCCTATGAATACATAGAGGATGATGTTTTTTGCCTTCTTGGTTGACTCTTCGTCTCCACCACTCGTCATGATACGGAATCATGCATAGAGGATGTATGCTACAGCAATAAGTGAGACAAAACTCAGAAAATAGAGGACTATATCACCTACAAATGCTGAAAGTGGTTGATTGGTAATATTGTTTCCGAGAGCTTGGTCTGTTCTCTGGAGTCATCAGTTGAGACTACAGTTATCGTCTGAACCATCGCAGTAGGGTATATCTGAACTGAGACAGTCTGTATTGGACAATGCTCAGTATTGGCAGTCAATACTTCCAGCATAAGTATCCTCTCAGATGGCTAATCCTATAGAGAATATGCTCGCAATGAGTATGAGGAGAAGTTGAATTTTTCGCATAAGAGTGATTATATAACGCAATTGTAGCATATGCTATAAAAAAATGCAATTTTCTGAACTTATTTCTCACAATCGTCTGATTCCTTTCATTCTATACTGATACTAATACTACATCAAATCTTCTGGGATATATTTTCAGATATATTATTAATATCTATATTATCTGTTCTGTCAATATATTCTGCGAGAAAAGTATTGAATTCAGCCTTGAGTCAGTATCAAAATACAGAGAGTTCCTCATCTATCTCAGGAATAAATGCTGTAAGAGTGGATTTATTTATAACACTCGAAAGACTTGTTCATTCCTGTGCCTTCCAGTACTCTCTCTGTGCTGAGATGGTATATGGATTTTTTGCGAGATATCGTTTCTGTGCATCACTCGTCATGAGGTATTCTAGGAACTTGGCTCCTGCGAGAGGATTCTCGGTAGTTCTCGAGAGTGCAAAATAATTATATTTTGCCAGGTTTTTGCGTCACTCGATAGGAGATTCGAGGGGGATACGTTCAGTGAAGATGAGTCCTGCTTTGCTAAAAACTCATACACGCTTGTCACTCTTCTCAAGATCTGTGATGAGGCTCGGATACCCGAGTATCATAGCGATATCTCAGCGCATGAACATATCGAGGGTAGTGGTATTTTTTTCATCCATCTCCGCTTTTTCTGATTCTATTGTCACTATGGGCGTATATGCGTCGGTTGTATCTTGTGATGTAGTTGCATCTTTGTAGGCAAGATAACTCACTATTCCATCGTTGGTTCACTTTGTCATGGTCTTATAATCTACTGATCCATTTCTCGTATAAAAAAGTCACACAATATCTATGGCATTCGGCATATATCGAGGTCAGAGTCAGAGATTCGATACATATACCTCAGAATCAATACCTTCCCTATAGAGAACATCAAATTCATCCCAAGTTTTTGGAAATTGTCGTACGAGGTTCTTGTTATAAAAAATCCCAAGTGTCTCAAATCCGAGGGGTACTCATTTTAAAAAATATGAGAGAGTATCCTCTGAACCACTCGCTATTATGAGGTCAGAGAATACATCGTCATAACGCTTTTCAAACTCAGAAAAATCAATAACATCAGAAGGAATCGGTTCTATCTTGGACTCGAGAATCATATCTTCTCATGCGCCAATCATGAAAATATCAGGGCCAGTTCCATCTGCCATGGTTGAGAGAACAATATTTCTATATCTGGTGAGATCTGTCGTTTTTTTCTCAAATACTATATCTGTACTCTTGTATTCTGGTGCGTACTCCTTGAACCCATCTATGAGTCCTGCGTAGGAGTCAGTCGTACCATCTACTATCCATATTTTTAATTGTTTTGGTGCGGAAACTGTTTGTGTTGTTTTTCTCTGGAGAAAAAATATCCCAAGAATAATAGCAAGAGAGGTTACTCATACTACTACGAAGAATATTATTTTTTTGGGAGACATAGATGAAAACATAGGGATATAGTGCCTTGATTGTATGGAACTCCCGATGAAAATCCACTTTATTTTTGGATTTTTGCAAGTGTACTGAGTATCTGCACGAATGCTCCACGATTCATGATGGTATCAGGGTAGATACGACCACTACGAGCCTTCATAGCGAATCAGTATGCCTGTATTGACTCATAGTATGGATGAAGTGTCTGTGTATCTGAGTATATACGTATCTGGCTTGGATTTTTTGGGATTCATCCTATCTTGACTATCATATCTATCACCTCTGCCTTGCTCATGATCTTCCCTGGAACAAGATAGTTTCCATCAACGATTCATTGTCTGTAGAGGACGACAACATATCCCTGGAGAGGGTCATCGATACTTACATCGAGGAAGTGACTCGTTCCTGTTGCTGGTTCTATTTTGTAATAGTCCATGATTGATATGAGGACTTCGCGTTTTGTCACAGACTCCTTCATATTGAATATGCCATCTTTCTGAAATAGACAGTTTTCATCTACGAGCTTGTAGAGTGACTTTCAGAATGCGGTTGCTTCTTTTACATCAGAAAATCTCTTCTTTTCACAGGTTTTTACATCACTACTCTGATATGCACCGAGCATAATCTCACGTTCTCGCATGAGAGCATCATCGGTGAGGGTCTCACTGATGACTGTTGCTGGTGTATTATTACTCTGATTTTGTGAAACAATACTACTCGTTACGACACCTCATAGATGTTTGTTGACGAATTCCATTGGGTGGATAGTATACTTGAGCGCATTATCACGACCGAGTCATGCGTTGATGGACTCAAAAAATCCAAGTCCGGCAGTACGGGAATCAGCACTTGTAAATGGCCAATATGGATGAAATGGTGCCTCAGCTGTATCTATCTGAAAGTGTAGATGAGGTGCAGTACTGATTCCGGTATTTCCTACACGACCGAGCATCTCTCATTTCATTATCTTCGTTCATTCGGTTACAGTTATCTGTGATAGGTGGAGGTATGATGAGTAGAGTGATACTTTTTTTCCATTCACTGGGACATCATCATGGCGGATAACCACGAATTTGTTGCCTGTTGCATCAGCCTCGACGGTACGGGTCACTACTCAGTTTGCTATCGAGAGTATAGGTGTACCAATCGGGGCGCGTATATCTACTCAGAGATGACTTCCATCATGTTCCTTGTAGTTGAATCTATAACTTCCCATGTAGGGAACTGTATAGGTGTAGTGGAGTATTGTTGATATTTTGGTTGTATTATTTAGGTCCTTGATGAGGGTAGAAGAATCATATGTTGGGAGGGGAAGGTATTCTGATATTGCAATATCTTCAAACCTCTTCGTTTTATCCTGATTTTCGGTCTTGGTCCAGTCAGGTATATAGGTAATTGGCATCACTGTACCATCAAAGGGAGTGCTACGTATATGAGTATAGCTATCACCTCCTGCATCCATGCGAGGAATCCATACTTCTTGTACTGCAATAAAACCCGCAATTACACAATTACAGAACCATACTCCTATAAGAGAGTATTCGATCCAATGCTGTTTGAGTTTTTCTCTGAACATAAAAAAAGTAGGAATTAAACCTACTTTAGCACAATATTTTTTATTATGCAAATATTTAGAATTTTGATTTCCAGTTTGTGAGGGTTGTCTGGAGTTCTATTGTGCGAATTCATTTATTATTCCAACGAACAATACTTTTTACGTAGAGTGTATTATCTCCATCTGGTACAATCTGTATCTCTCGGGTAAATATAGACTTACAAGTTTTTTGGATAGTGTTGGTACATACTGGGAGATTCACAGATCCTGTCTGATTCGAAAAACCAGCAGGGTCTTGGATGGTAAAATATGTATTACTGTACGTTGCCCAATCAGTTGTTGGGTTGATGATAGTGGTGCCGGAGAGGTGCCAGAGTCAGTTGCTCGTATTGAGTACGTATGATCCTGTTCATATCTTGTCTCAGAGTGTAGTGCTCCCTATGCAGAATGAATCATATCCAAGCGATTTCCAACAGTTAGTCCTATCTGATGAGAACCTGAGCCAATTCGTGTTGCGTATATTAGTAACTCACTCGATTCATTCTCGAGCGAGGTTGATTGCCTTGATTGTGTCCTCTGTATCCTTGGCAAAATATATGCCAGACGTAATAACAGAGAACATAGATCATATTCCCAGTCCTACGATTGCAAGCATTGCCATGAGTTCTATCATAGTCGCTCATCGAGATGTTCGTATGAGATTACTCACCAGAGACAGTCGCATTATTTGATTCTTTTATGATAGTAAAAGGCTGAGTATAGAGAAGTGTATTATCTGCAGCATAGAACTTGATATTGTAGAGATTGAGTCATTCCTCCATAGTACCTGTTTCCATATTAGCAAAATAGTACCAACTTGAAGACTTTGGTATAAACTTCTGGAGTCTATAGTCGTTCACCATTATGTACTCTACTTTATTTTTTGGAACGGTTCATTGTACCTTGAGGAATCATGTCGTTGTAGTATATGGGTTACTTGACGGTACAGTTATCTTAAAATCTCAGGCAGATACATTATATGTCTCTGGTACAAGTGTATTGCTTGCTGATACGAGAGTCTTGTCTCCATATATCGTGTGAACACCAGATTCTAGGAGAGTGTTATTTTCATCATATGCCTTGTAGATAATATCGATAATGTTTCCACTTACTTGCATCCCTTGGAGAACAAATGTTTCATTGACAGGGCTCACAGTTGCATCCACATTATTGATAGTAACGCGTTTTACATCTTTTGATAAGAGGTTTCACATCACTGTGAGGGTTGATGATTTGATCATGATACCAGACTTGGGCTCTGTTATCTCTATATATCGTGATGATGCAGTACTGAGAACCCTACCAGAGCCAAGGAGTTCTCCAGATGCTGTTCATGATCCTGTGAGAGTGGGTGTTGGTATGCCTGAGAGAAGTGTTGATCCATTATTTCTCACGAAGAGGGGATACTCGAGTATAGATCACTCTATGAGCTTCATCCATTCAGTGAGATTTGTATTTGGATTATCTATATCTGACTTGGTCAATTGTATCATAGATCCTGCAGGAACACTAAGTTCACCGAGAGATGTCTGTATCTTGGTGTCTCAGCGGAGTGAATAGAGATAGCTATATGGGCCATTCTGCTCAGCCATAAATACACTTCATTCGGATGCATGGATTGCATAGTTTTTGAGATTGACTATGAGTGGGCCGGAGAGAACTTCGATCCATGTTCTTCACTTGCTGACTTCTATGGTATTTCCAGTTGCAGAGCTAGAAATATAAGATAATTCAGTTCATTTATCTATATCTGCTGTCATGAACTCATTTTTTGCGAGAGCATTCCCCACATCTACTGATACAGATTTATCACTTGCATAGAGCTTTTGTTCTCATGATATTCGACTCTTGCTCGAGCTCGTCATAGATATATACACTGAGCTTCACTCTACTGGAGTTATCTGGAGGTATGCCTCTGTCGCAGATGTATCTTCTCCTGATCAGAATATACGAACCAATATGAGGAGAAAAATAATTCATCCAATGATTCCGATCCATTTCCATGGAAGTTCTTTTTGTGATCGTGATCCTCGTGAGTATGATGCGCTGTGCATAATGAAACTAATATAGTAGAAGTAAAAAGATTTATTTTTTTGGAATGATTGCCTCTATAACGGCGTATGTTGCTTCTTTTCATTCTGGAACACGGATACTCACGGTATCTCATATCTCGCACTTGTGAAATGTTATCGCCGCAACGAGAACATTGTAGCTACGAGTATCTGTGACTATTTGGTACTTGTCGCCATTTTTTGTTATGACACCCAGGAATGTGGTATATGGTATCTCAGATATAATCTTGTATTTTATTTTTCCAGATCCATCGATGATGGCCTTGAGTTTGCTTCCTTGTACAAGGAGGGATTTTGATGCATAGTTCTGTGGAACTGGGTAAGTATTGCCATCTGTTCCAAGCATGGACTCACCGGTAAATACTCATTCAACTATCTGGAGTCATTCTGATTCGTAACTCGAAAGTCCTGTGGTATCAAACGAGAGTCCATCTTCTTGAGAGTCTTCACCGAGGAGGGAATTGAGTATTTTTTTGGCGCTATTAATAGATGACTGTGCGGTATTGATAAGGTCACGGAGTGCCTTGATTTTGTTTTCGTCGGTCATAAGGTATGTGTATGAGAGAATATCCTCAGGATTATAGGTTTTTTCTCTATTCTGTCGAGATATTTTTATTGACAATTATTGATATATTGACTGTATATAATTCAATATCTCTGAATAGAATGTCAGTGCAAGAATCCATCCAATTCAGAGAAATGGTCAGAATGCTATTTCATGATTTATTTTTTTATCCAAAATTCGTCCATGAATGAGGAGTCATATGCCAACGATGCTCCCCATAATATATGCAAATATAACGGCGGCAATACTGTGTATACTTCAGAGTGTGAGTCCTATGAGTATGGCAATACGGAGATCTCAACCGCCAATCCATGCAGGTATCTCTATTTCATTTTCCTCTCCTTGGTGTTTTTTTGTTCTAAAAAAATCATAGATAATAATAAAAGGAAGAAAAAAGTAGCTCAATAGGAGCTCTAGTATCTTGTTTGCATTCTTGGTTCGTATGAGATGGATTGTTCCAGGTATGAGTATCTGTAGGAAGAAAAAAGAGTAGAGTAGAATCGCGGCAAATATATGGTCTGATAGAAAAGTATGAAAAGTCGGATAATAGGTTCTATCGAAGAAAATAGAGTAGGTCTCATCATAGAGTCCTATAAAAAGAACAAAAAGTATTAAGAGTATCGTTGGTACAACTATCTGATCTGGAATCTCCATATAACGAATATCATAGAGAATGTATACTCCAGTTGTGAATGCGAGCAATAAAAATATCCACCACATCACATCGAGGTAGGTATATCAGAAGGAGTATGATATATAGCCACTCCATACAAACATAACTCACATGAGGAGTTCTGCGAGAGGATAAAAATACGGAATTGGTGTTTTACAGTTTTTGCATTTTCAAAACTGAGATATCCATGACACAAGGGGTATGAGTTCTATCGCAGAGAGTGTATGATTGCAGTGTGGGCATTCACTTCTTCCCATCATGATACCTCATTTTCCAGAGTGCCATCGAGATATGAGAACAGTACTAAAACTCCCGAAACATGTTCAGAGTATGAAAAGTATGAAAAAGTATATAAGCATAAATTATTGTGTACTTCGGTATATTGCCTCATGGTTGGCTCGTTGTATGATGTTTGCATCTTCTTCTTTGAGGACTTTTGATTGAAGGAGACTTCATAGAGGGGTTCTGAGTATATTCTCGAATATGTATGAAGGAACTGGTGATGAACTAAAGTTCTCTGATCCAATATATCAGAGTGTTCTCAGTATTCTGAATTGGAAGAGGAGATAGTGATGCTCATGGAGGCTCTCTGATTTTTGCATATGAGTGAGGAGTCCTCGGTAGTCGTGAAAGAGTGATGCATATGGTGCCATCTCAGGAATGAGTGTATTCATGAGCGCAAGACTCTCCAGAAAAACTCGAATTTTTGAGTAATTCCAATGTGACTCTCTTGGTGAGTACATATTTTCCGTGAACTTGATCGTATTGGTACTATTGTCTCTCTCAAGTACTACGAATATCATATCTCCTATGTCATGGAGAAATTGTCTTTTTCTATACCAACATGAAACTTTGCCATACTCTCGAGTGAGTAAAACTACCCGAGTTTGATTATCTCGGATAGATTCTATTTTGAGAATGATGGATTCTGTTTTGAACATGGTTATCTGAGTATAATCTTGCCATCTGCAATCTCGAATCCGAGCTCATATATTCAGAGAGATGTGGCTATGTATATGGTTCAGTCACGAGGTATATGGATATTTTTGACTTCTTCTGTTGTCTGGAGCTCGAGTTGTGCCACATAGTTCCATGCTGTTACATCTTGGAAACGCTTAGAGTCCGGGGCGAATATCCATATATTTTTCCCACTCAGCACGTAGACGTATGAGAGATTGGCTTTTGTGTGTATCTGTGTACGTTCTTCTGTTCAGAGTGTATACTCTCCAGGAACCTTGTTGATGGTAAGGTTTTTTTGTCCTCCAGTTGTTCCTCCGATGTATCGGATTATCTTGCCATCTGATGAGAGTACATATATTCCTCCATCTATTCCTATATCGAGGATAGGATTTTCTGTAGTTATGAGTGATGTTGGAGTGGAGAATCCGTTGATCCCTGGTCTATAGCGTTCCACTGTTTTTCCTGTTGATCCGATGAGATACACGTTACCATTAAATGTTTTGATAACAGGTGAGTTAATCCAGTCATTTTTCCCATTGTTGGTTATATAGGTCAGTTCATTTCATCTTTTAGTGAGTACCTTGTTTTGTTCTGTTATTATAAAATATGTTCCGTCGTCAGCTACATCGAATCATCGTGCTTCTTCTCCTGTTGGATATGATTTTACCGTTGGGAGTCACTCGCCACGAGCATAGTCGAGTATTGCTCATTTTTTGCCGATGATATTGAGTTTTTTATTGTATTCAAAAATCCCTACAGGCTCAATAGAGAGATCTGCTGTTTTTATAATATTTGTGAGTTTTGACATATCAATTACCTGTATGTCATTCACCTCCTTTTTCATAGCCTCGATGCGGGAGAGGAGTTCCTGTGTATCGGTCATGTATACGCGTTTTTCTCTGAGAGAGAAGAGAATCGCTTCTGCTTGTTCGACTGTTTTATTAAATCATGCTGGATCACTTGCGAGTTGCTGGCTCTGTTCCACGAGCTCTTGGGCTTTTATGAGTTCATTTTTTGCATCTCGTTCTGGTGAGCTCACAACTCCTGATATTGCAGAGAAGAGAAGGTAGATAAGTCAGAAAAGGAGTACTATTCCCATGATGAGAAAGGTGATCTTTACTTCTTGTTTTTTACTCATAAAAAATCCGTCCGCTATATCTTGTAGAGCACGTGTCTTTCGTTGTATATCGAGTTTTGAGAGAACCTGCTCACCAGATGCTCTGAGTATATCTATCTGTTTTCTGCCTCGAGGGATTGTATTTTTTTTCTGTTCTTTTTCGTTTTGTATATGAGCTATATGGACGCTCTCTTGGAGTTCTTTTCTCAATACGTCGTGTACTATATTTCTCCACTCTGCACTCGTGAGGAGTGAGAGATCTCTGAGGAGGTCATCTGAGAGTCGTTCCTCGAGTGATGAACTCGAGAGGTATATATGTGCACCAGCAAGGATCTCTCCAGTTGATATTGCCTCGAATTCTGTCTTTTCTGGATTATTGTTATTCAGGGAGGTGATGGTACCATCTTCTTCTACGAGCAGAATACTTGTATCTCCAATATGGGAAAATATGAGCTGGTTCTCTATGAGTACAGCGAGTATCACACCAGTACCAATCCTGTCAGACTCATCGATATTCTGGATAAAATGATTAAAATTCTCTGATATATAGGTAAAATCAGTATTGATCGACTCATCCATCCACTCCATACCAGATATAGACTCCAGGAGATGATCCTCGAGAATACTCACAACATTCTCCTTGTCTCATGTGATTATACAGAAGAGGGTAACTCATTCACTCGGTTCGAGCTTGTGTGATCGAATAATATTTTTCGAGGATTCTCATGTAAAATGAAAAAGATCGGTATGAATCATGTATTCGAGTGTTAGAGAATTAGAATAGAATAGGTACTATATTCAGCCGAGCATATTGAGTGCATTTTGTGCATCATCTTTTGCTGTATCTTCTTTTTCTGCTTGTGCTATCTTTTCTTTTGCCTTTTGTGACTGGAGAGACTGCCACTGTATGAGATGCTTCTCATTGAGTGTTTTGATCTCTTCTTGATACTTGAGGTTGAGTTCTTCGAGTTGCTTACGCTCAGTCATAAGGATATTGAACAGTCTATCTATCTGTTCATCGGTCATAGAGGGAAGAATATCGAACCAATATTGCTTCTCATTATTGTCTATGGACTCACTTCCGAGGACGAGTTCGACGAGTTCTGGGTATTTTGCCTCTATCTCATCGAGGATAGTGAAGGTAAAATCATTGCGAGTGACTTGTGACATACAAAAAAGATAAAAAAATATAGACCGATTATATAGAAGTTTTCCTAATTCACAAATCGAATTCCACTATATTCGCTTTATCTCTTTTTGAGGATTTATTTTCTTCTTCTCTGTCGGTGTATCTCTTGATTTTTTATATGAAAATCCTAGAATCACATAAATTTTTTTATGCAAAAACTTCTTCTCGCGCTCCTTGCACTCCTTGCTCGTGCCATCATAGACTTCCACAAGCCAATTGTTATCGGTATTACCGGTACGGTTGGTAAGACGACTGTTACTTCCCACGTATATGGGTACCTCTCCTATGCACTTCCGAACAAGAGAATATGATATTCAAAATATCACTACAATGGTGAGTATGGGCTCCCCCTCACCATCATCTGAGCTCGAACTGGAGGAAAAAATCCGATACTCTGGATATGGGTTTTTATAGTTGGATTATCTCGGTTTTTCCGATCTTATCCAGAATATCTTGTTCTCGAGTACGGGATCGATCATCCTGGGGAGATGGATTTTCTTACTTCTATCGTTGTACCAGATGTTGCTATCTTGACTGAGGTTGCACCCAATCATCTCGAGCAGTTTGGGACACTCGAACGATATAGAACAGAAAAACTCAAGCTCATACGTGATGCCAAGGATCTCATCATCCATGATTCTCTGAGAAGCTATGTAGAGAGAGAGGCATTTTTCTATGGGGCTGGTTGAATGTCTGATATTGATATAGCAGATGTTCATCTCGATATGAATTGAACACGAGGTGTAGTGAATTTTCATAGAACCACATACCCGATTGCTATACGTGCTTTTTGATGATTCCATCTTGTAAATACACTTCCGCTCTATGCCCTCTCTCATATATTTTCCCTCGATACAAAACAGGTAGCAGAGTACATAGTAACCGTTGAGTGAGAGCCAGGGAGGTCATCTCTGCTCTCTGGAAAATATGGAACCAAGATAATTGATGGGAGCTATAACTGATGATATCTCTCACTCCATGCTGGTATACTCTCGCTCGAATCATTCCTTCCTGAGAATCGACTCATATGTATCATCTGAGATATGCGTGAGCTGGGTGCTGATACGGAAAAAATACACATACAACTCGCAACAGAGATAGCTGAGTCATACCAATCACTCTGAGAGTATGTGCGATTCTATCTGGTCTGACCACATATGCAAAAATATGTTGCCCCAATTCTCGGTATGAATTTTCATACTGAGGTATTTTTCTCCAGTAGAGATGCCTGAAATACCGTTCTCCGATATCTCGATAGCTCAGAATCTCCGGAGAAAAATATCATATTCGTAAAATGAAGTCAGAATACTATATTCCTCGAAGAGGCAATAGAGATACTTCTCGAGAACAGGGAAGATACCAAAAAACTCTGTCGTCAGAGTGAGGATTGGAAGAGAAAAAAGGAAGATTTTTTCAGTACTCTCTGAGCATCGCGAGTATAGAGTGTCTATAAAAATATAAATACCATTATTGGCAAGATAATTTGCACTCAAAAAACATCAGAAAACTCGAATCCTATCAGAAAATGTGATAGGATTTTATTATGAAATATCTCAAAACTACATCCATTATCTTTCTCTGTCTCATGGCGCCTTCTATTGGTGTTGCTATAGATACAACTACATCAGGGAGAATCATCGACCGATTCAAGGAGCAACAAAAAGAAATCCTCTTCGAGTCCCTACCTTTTACAGAATCGGGTGCCAATATGATCCTCGAGCATGAATATGCAAAAAACTGACTCGAGTGAATCAAGGCGAGACTCTCGCTCGTGCAGTCTGCCTACAGTATCAAAAAAGAAGAAGTCTCTGAGAAACGTAGAACACTCGAAGAGGCTCTCGCTATACTCGATACAACTATTGACCAGAGCAAGTCCAATATAGCTATACTCGCACTCAAAATCCGTGACAAAGATACAAAATCCCAAGAGCTCTCTATGATGCTCGTAGAGCTCTCTAAGAAAATATATGTCTATAGAGAAACCATACTCTCATACCTTGCAAATATCTACTCTGAATGAAATATGGTATTTACAGATGAGTGACAGATAGATGTGGTACGATGACTCATCATGTCCGATGGTGATACAGATGATGTTCTCTCGGATATGACCTACAAATCCCTCGTCACTCTCCTCTGACAGAAGTTCGTAGATGAATATCGAGCCCTCAAAAAAGAATACTATATTACTCGACTCCAGATCGAAGAAGAACGAAAACAGATACTTATTCTCAAAAAAGATCTCGAGCTCCAAAAAACCCTCCTTGAGGCTCAACGAATCGAACGAGTCAGACTCGTAGAGATAACCAAGTGACAAGAAAAACTCTATCAGGAATATATCGATGCACAGTCACAAGCACTTAGTAGTGTAGAAAATGCTTGGAAAAAGGCAGAAGAACGATACCAAAAATGACTCTCAACTGTTCTCAGAGAAGCAGGATGTGATACCAAAAAACAGACACCAGAATTAGAGAAAAAATGTTCTGATATCACAACGTATTTTGCCAATGAACGTGAGCTCCAAAAAACAGAATTTGCCTCATGAACGACCAATATATTCTCATGGCCCGTAGAATGACGTCGTATCAGTGCGTTTTTCCGTGATGCAGAGTATTATCACTACGTCGGATCTCATCATGATGCTATAGATATTGCTGTAGCGCAGGGAAGTGAGGTGCATGCCCCTGCGGCAGGATATGTCTATTATGTACTTCCTCCATCACCAGGAGGATATTCCTATCTCGCACTCAAACATCGTGACGGATATATGACAGTCTATGGACATCTCTCTGAGACTCTCGTTGCTGAATGACATTTCGTTCAGGCTGGAGAGCTCATAGCCAAGAGTGGTGGTGCTATAGGTACACCTGGTGCAGGGCCTATGACCTCTGGTCCTCATCTCCACTATGAAGTCTGGCAAAACAAGGAGCCAGTTGATCCACTCCGCTATATGGATATCTCTGCTATTGACTATGAGACTATGCCAAGTCGTTATCAGGACAAGTTTATCAATGATTTTGTTACTGGCTTCTGAACAGGTGCAGACACCACACAATACGAACGCAAGTTCATCCTCCGTGGAGATACAGAGGAAGAGCGTCAGAGATTCCTCTTGAAGACATATGCAACTCCAGACTTCCAATCATGGGATATGTGGGTCGATACAGCGCTCGAGGGTGGTGTGGATCCGAGCTTCATGATGTGTATAGGGCTCGCTGAGACTACTCTCGGTAATAGACTCAAGACCGCTTATAATATAGGGAATATCGGCAATACAGATAGTGGGGGTACCTACTCGTTCAATTCTCCACAGGAGTGACTCTACTGGATGACACATACATTCAACAATAAGTTCCTCGGGAAGTATACCAAGCTCTCAGAGCTCTCGCGTTGGGGGAATCCTGATGGTGCCATCTATGCATCTTCGAATTCCAACTGGCATAACAATACTGTTCGTTGTCTCTCAGCTCTCAAATGACGATTCGTAGAAGATGACTTCCAATTCCGAGTGAAGGAATAAAAAAATCCCCGAAAGGGGATTTTTTTTGGCTGATATATTATTCTCCTCTGAGATTCTTCGCCTTCTCCTCTAGTTTCTCGAGTTCTCACTCTGTTGTATGGAGTTTGTCCATTTCGATACGGACGACTTTTTCAGGAGCATTTTTTACGAACTGAGCATTCGAGAGTTTTGCCTTTAGGGTGCGGATGTAGTCTTTTTTGTTCTCGATCTGTTCTTCGATACGAGCGAGTTCCTCAGCGAGTTTCTCTGCGTCGATATGTGCATCGACATAGACCTCGATACCACCGATAACTCCGTATGCGAATTCACTCTGTTTTGCAGGTTTTTTACCGAGAGAGAGGGTTGCTATTTTGGTAAGTCCGGTGAGGAGGTATGTGTTAGCCTCGATATTCTGTCTATATGCCTCTACACAGACGATGGCGACATCACGGAGATCACCTGGCTTCACGCCACTCTCAGCTCTGAGGTTACGGATAGTTCGTACGATATCGAATATACGATTCATATCTACTTCTGCATCTTTATTTCTCTCTATTGCTGGTGTTGGCCATGCCGATACCATCAGAGGAGTCTCACTTCCAGTGATCTCCTGGTAGAGTGCTTCAGTGATGTGCGGTGCATATGGGTGGAAGAGTGAGAGTATGTCGAGGATACAGAGGCTCATAACATCTCGACCGAGAGTACTACGCTCTTTTTCTACTTTGTACGCCTCGATAGCGAAGTCTGCGAACTCATCACGGATGAAACTCGTAAGCTCCCCACCAATTGCGGAGAATCCATAGTTTTCCATACCTTCTGTCACTGTTTCGATTGTATACGATAGGCGAGAGAGAATCCATTTCTCATAAGGGAGGAGATCCTTTTCTCATTTTTTGATACGCTTCGCGATAGTATCTCGATCTTCCGTGATACTACCGATATTCATCCAGATGAATCGGGCGATATTCCAGAACTTGTTGAGGAAGAGTGAATATTCCTTCACTGTGTCCATAGAGAAGTTGAGATTGTTCCCTGGAGTGTTGCCGATAACACATGCCATACGGAGTGCATCAGTCGAGTATTCATCGATCACTGTGAGAGGATCTACGACATTACCCCAACTCTTGCTCATCTTGCGACCTGTCGAGTCGAATATGAGTCCATGGAGGTATATCGTCTTGAATGGAGTCTGACCAGTGTACTCGTATCCCATGAGGAACATACGGATGACCCAGAAAAACAGGATATCATATCCTGTCTCGAGGACATTCGCTGGATAGTATTTTTTGAAAAAATCCCCAGGATTATCGATAGTCCAGTCCAGTACAGAGAATGGCCAGAGTGCAGATGAGAACCATGTATCGAGAACGTCGTCGTCCCTACGAACATTTTCCTCACCATACTGCGCGAAGATATCGCTTGGATCGCGAGTGACTCCGATGAGTTCACCAGTATCCTTGTGATAGTATGCTGGTATCTGATGCCCCCACCAGAGCTGACGAGAGATACACCAGTCACGGAGGTTAAAAATCCAATCTTCGAATGTCTTGTTAAATCTCTCTGGGAGAATCTCGAATTCCTTTTTCTTGTATCCTGCGATGACCTTTTCTGCCATCTTACCAGCGCGAACGAACCACTGTGTTGACACTACTGACTCAACACGACACTTTCCACGAGAACAGAATCCCACCTTGTGTGTATATGGTTCTATCTTGACGAGATTTCATTTGCTCTTGAGAAGTTCGACGATATTACTTCGTGCCTCAGTAGTACTATCTTGTCCTGCAAATATTCCAGCCTCTGATGTCATAACTCCGTTCTTCTCGATGACGCGATAATCAGTACGGAGTCCATGTCGCTTCGCTACTTCGAAGTCAGTTGGATCATGCGCAGGAGTCACCTTCACGACACCAGTTCCGAACTCCATATCGACAGAGTCATCACCGATAATAGGTATCTCTTTATTCACGATTGGGAGGATGACAGTGCGGCCGATGAGTTTCTTGTATCGCTTGTCCTTCGGGTGCACCATGACAGCCTGATCACCGAGCATTGTCTCGGGTCGAGTTGTCGCAACCATGAGCTCATTATCACTTCCTGCGACGAAGTAGTTGATATAGTACATTTTTTCTTCTATCTCTACATGCTCTACCTCAATATCTGATATAACAGATTCCAGGGCAGGAGAGTAGTTTACCATATACTCACCACGGTATATGAGTCACTTATTATACAGGTCGACAAATATATTCTCTACCAGATTATTGGACTTCTCATCGAGGGTGAATCGCTCATGTTCCCAACTCACTGAGGCTCACATTTTCTTCATCTGATTCTGGATATTGCCACCGTATTCATCGATCCACTTCCAGCATTCACCCAAGAATTTTTCTCTGCCGAGTTCGTGACGAGATGATCCTGACTTCATAACACGCTCCTCGACCTTGGCCTGAGTTGCGATACCTGCATGATCTGTCCCTGGCACCCAGAGTGTCGAGTCACCACGCATACGATGGTATCGAGTCATGATATCCTCGAGCGTGAGTGTCAGAGCATGTCCGATATGGAGGTTTCCTGTTACATTCGGAGGAGGGATGGGTATATAAAAACTCTTCCCACTTTTTGATTCTTGTGGAGCGTTACAGTTTTTCTCCTCCCAGAGAGATTGAACTTGTTTTTCAGATATTTTTGGATCGTATTGTTTTGGAAATTCGCTCATAAAACAAGAAATAGATAAAAAATAAACGTATCTCACAAAAAATCCTCCCGACTACTCGAGAGGAGATGCTCTGTCATGGTGAAAGCGTCTCTTCTCGAGATTATGCCTTCACCACCACAGATGCAATGAGTTGGAGATTCATGTATATGAGTATATGGCTTCTTTATCCTTTTGCAAGTTATTTTTTGTAGATGCGACTGATGACCACCACGAATGTCCTCAAAAATATAACTATATCGAGCCAGAGAGAGTAGTTTTCTATATAGTATCTATCGAGTGCTACTTCTTCTTTGAATGAGTTTTTTTCTCTACCATAGACTTGTGCCATACCGGTAATTCATGGCTTCACAGTGAGGACTTGGGTATCCTCCTCATCATAGAGTTCTACCTCACGGGGCTGGTGTGGTCGGGGTCCAATGAGAGACATATCTCAGATGAGGACGTTATAGAGCTGAGGGAGTTCATCGAGTGAGAGTTTTTCGAGGAGACGTCCGAACTTCATTTTGCGAGGATCGTTGGCTATCTTGTAGAGCGGACCATCTCGTGTATCATTTTTTGCCTTGAGTTTCTCTTCGTACTTGAGAGCCGTGTCTTTGTCTTGTTCGATTCCATATGCATCCTTTACTGAGTACTTCCAGTACATGTATCGAAACTTATAGAGTGAGAATATTCGTACATCCTGACCGATGCGGCGGTTTGCAAAAAATACAGGGCCACTCGGATCTTCTATCTTGATGATAATTCCTATGATTATGAAAAATGGAACAAGTATGATGAGTCCTATAGCAGAGATGAGGATATCAATTCATCGCTTCATGATCCGTTCCCATGCACTGATGGAGACGGATGTGAGCTCGATAACTGGTATATCTCAGAAAAATGTCTCACGCTGTCTGAGGTGTTCGATACCAGGCAGGAGCTTGGGATAGACAAAAGGTATACCATAGATACGGGCGAGCGAGATGATCTCTCGCATGTTTTTGGTTGCAGTATTTTTAGCGAGTGATATGATGCCATCTATACCTCTTTCTCGGATGAGAGAAGTAATGGTCTCTTTGTCACTTATGGGTATATATCTATAGTCTGATGTACTACTTGACTCGAGTTCATAGAGCTCTTCATTTTTTGTATATACGACGATAATGAGGTTTTTTTCGAGTATTCATTTGTGATATAGTATACTATAGAGAGTATACCGGATAACTCTGATAAAAATAGAAAAAAGTGTCGAAAATATATATGTATAGAATATGATGAGACGAGGCAGCTCCTTCTCAAAAAGAAATCCAATCGAGAGATACACGAAACTCATATAGGCGATGAGCCAGATAAAACTCGAGCGCATCACCATACGTATCTCCTCATATATAGGAGTATCGTCACGAAGCCTGTAGAGTCCAGTATTCATAAATATAATTCACCAGAGCATGACTCAGGATATGATGAATGGGAGGAATTGTTCGTATGATATGTATGGGATACGGAGCTGGACGAATGGTATACCGTCAGTAATCCCACGGAGTGTATATGCGAGGAAAAAAACTCCAGCAATCATCGAGAGTTCGATAATAGGGGAGAGGAATATGCGGATGATTTCTGGCTTTTTCACCCGAGTATTATAGAAAAGCATAAAAAATTTGCAAAAGAATCACTCAGCAATATCATATACTCTATGAATATACTCTGGATTCTCGCGATCATATTCGCATTCATTCTTGTTTTCTATGTTCTAGGATATATGCTACTACAGCGTGTACTCATACGCGAAGAAGAGCGTATACTCGATATATTCGTCTCCAAGGTATCCAAGATTCCTGCTCTCATCGAGGTTATGCGACTCCATGTGGTTGATGAGAAGGCATTTGATGATATCACGAGGCTTCACTCCGAGTCTATGATACAGAGATATGACACAATATATGATCTTCTCGAGCAGAATGCTCGTATAGAACATGAGTTTCTCTTCCTTCTCAAGCTCTCTATGCAGATACCTGCACTCCAAAAACATGAATATTTTGTCTATATTCGAGACTTTATCATATCTTATGAACGTGATATGCGTTCACGTTTTTCTCTCTACAATCATGCTGTTGACTCGTGGAATCGATTTATTTTTATCAAAAATAGTACTATCATATGACTCATTCTCCCATGAATGACTCGAACAAAGGTATAAAAGTCTCTAGTGAGACTTTTTTTGTAATAGGAGAGTAACTCCCACAATTAGCATAGGCACTGAATAGAGTATGCCGAGTGTGACCCACTCTGTGCCAAACAGATAACCAATATGTGTATCAGGGAGTCTGAATTGTTCTGCGATAATACGAGTCGCTCCATATCCTATGAGGAATATTCCAGACAGTTTTCCATGCTGGATCTTTCAATGTATTTTCTGATCTCTCCTCCAAAAATAAAACATAATACCAGTGAGTACAATTCCCTCGAGGAATGCTTGGAGAAGTGGACTCGGAAAGTAACTCATCCCGCCAATCTCCATGGCGCCCAATCCCGTATATCCAGCATATCCTGGGAGTTCATTGTTGATGTAGTTTCAGATGCGCCCGAGTCAGAGGGCTATAGGTATACAGACGGCAAGTATATCGGTTATCTCAAAAAACTTGTATCTGTATTTTCTCGTGAAAATATACACCGCAATAAGTACTCATAAAAATCCTCCATGGAAGCTCATTCATCCGTTCCAGAGTGCAATTATCTCATTTGGATTTTGTAGAAAATATGTTGGATTGTAAAAGAGCACATAACCAAGTCTCCCTCCGCCAATAACTCACAAAAATATATAGAATAGGAGACTATCAAGTTTTTCCTTCTCAATTTTTGAATATTTTCCTACAAAAGTATAACAAAATATAAAGCCTATGGCATACATGAGTCAATACCATGTTGGAGCAATGTGGATGCCGAAAATCGATGCCTCGAATATGTACATATGGATAAAAAAATTATACAATAATAGATTTTTTCTTTTATGGAAGAGTTTTTCCTTCGTATTTTCATCTATTTTTCTTATACTCTCGTGTCAGAGTATAGCAATTTTTCATGAAACGTAAAATCATCCTGTTCCTCTCAGTCGTATTTGTTGTTGGCTTCATGGTTTATGGGGTTTTTTCTGCGTCGAGTATTTCGCGTATTCGTGGATCTTTTGAACCCAATGCATCATGGACGGGAGGGCATCCAGGAAAAGTATTATTTGATATTGCACCAATCGCTACTGGATATACGGCAACTCGTGATCAAGATTGATATCTTTCTGGTTTTTTCTGGCTCGGTAATGTGGGCTGGGCAACATTTTCACAGACGGATGCTGGTGGAGTGCCACTCTGTCGTCCACGTGTTGTCTGCCCTGCGAATATTCTCCAGAATCCTTATCAGGCATGTCCAGTCCATGGTTGTGCATGGAGTGAGAACGCTGGATGGATCATCATGAGTGGATCGATGATAGATGCATCTGCAACATGAGTATATTATAATCCATCTACTACACTGATACAGTAATGGTGATGGAGTGAATCTCTCGGGTGGGTTCCATTTTATGCTAAAACTGCTTCTGAGATCGCAACCAATGCTACAGTAACTGGAGTGACGATGGATGGAATATCTGTCAACTTCGTCTGACGTATCGCTATCATAGGGAATATAGCTGGCACAAGGATATTTGATCTCCCGGATCAGAATGTATGATATGTGTTTACTACTGCCAAGCATGCGAGTATCATCAATACTCTCAGACAGAATATCGCACTCATGTCTCGTAATATTACTGGTACCGGACTTGATTTGACTTCGCCATTCAATTTTTATATCAGGCGCAATGCTGACTATGAGTTCCGAACAGGTGATGTCTGGCCAGCAGGGAAGAGGACTATCATCGTTGAATGACATGATATCGTGCTCGATACAACCAATAGCATAGGGGACATCAATGATCCACGACCTCGTGCTCTCATAGCACTCAAGGATGAGGCAGGGAATGGTGGAAATATCATCATATCCGATAAGGTAAAAGAAGTATATGCAATGATCTATGCGGAATGATCAGTATTCTCTGGGGAAAAAACCGGTACTGGACTCCTCGATATATACCTCTCACATGGTGCATGGAATATCCCACAGAAACAACTCTATATCAGGGGTCTCCTCATATCAAAAAATACCATTGGTTGAGCCCGTCAGACACCTATAGTCTGCCCTGTAACCACTGATACATGTGATCTTGCAACTGCTGAATTCTATGATCTCAACTACTTCCGTACCTATGATCCAACAGATCCAACGCAACGAGCAGGAGGATATACTGACACAAGACTCGATAATGCATCTATGATTATCGAATATAATCAGGCTATTCTATCAGATCCACCACCAGGAATAGAAAATACTATTAAATAAAATCCTAACTTTTATCCTATGTCTCGTCTATTTGCACTCATATTTTCTATAACTGTAGCGCTCTTCTATAGTTTTAGTTGAGTATTTGCAGTTACATATCCTGCTGGAACTCCTTTTGGGGAGACTGCTGGAGGTACTTTCAGGACGTATTTTGATAACATGTATATTAACTATCCTACATGTTCATCTGCTTCTCAGGTGGTATGAGGATTTACCGCCTCAGGTGTACCTATATGTGTTACGCCTGTGAGTTCAGGATTTTTCTTCACAGGACAGACCAATGGTGATACTGTGAGATTTAATGGTACTGATTGGGTACGGAGCAATTTTCTCTACAATAATGGTACACAGATTGGTATAGGGAATCAATCCCCACAGGCAACCCTCGATGTTACTGGTAATATCCGTATCAATCATCCATCTGCCGCATCTGGGAGATTCCTTGTATCTGATGCGAGTGGTATAGCATCCTGGACTGATAATATTCCTGCAACATCTTTTTCTATATCTGGGTCTGTTCTCTGAAGTACTACCTACTACAATGGTAGCTCATGGGTTGCATCAACCAATCTCTTCAATACTGGAGGAAATATCGGTATCGGGACTGTAAATCCACAGGCACTCCTCGATATCAATGGACAGATTCGTATATGACATGCTTCTGCAGCGTCTGGGAGATTCCTTGTATCTGATGCGAGTGGTATAGCATCCTGGACTGATAATGTTGTTGCCACTGCACTCTCTGTGTCAGGACAGGCACTCTGATCAACAATGTATTACAATGGTAGTTCATGGGTTGCATCAACCAATCTCTTTAATACTGGAGGAAATATTGGTATCGGGACACTCACTCCTGCCTACAAACTCGATATCGTTGGTGGAGATGCTCTCATACATGGGATCCGAGTTGGTCGTGGACAGGGATCTATACTGAGTAACTCTGTATTTGGTTACAATGTTGCTGGTGCAAATGTCACAGGATCCAATAACTCTGTATTCTGATCATACTGACTCTCATCGAATGTAAGTGGTTCTAATAATACTGCCGTAGGAGTCAATGCTGGTTCCAACCTTGTCTCTGGTGATAATAATATATTCATCGGATACAATACTCAGCCGAACATGGGGAATACATCATCTAATCAGCTCAATATCTGAAACTGGATATATGGTAATGCTGGGAATATTGGTATCGGAGTACTGAGTCCTACTGCTCGACTCGAGGTAGGATGACAGATTCGTATCACTGGTGGTGGGGCTGGCTCTGGTCGCTATCTTGTATCTGATGCTACTGGTCTCGCAAGTTGGACAGATATGGTTGCAGCAACAACATTCTCCATCTCATGACAGACTCTTGGTGCGACAACGTATTATAATGGCTCCGCTTGGGTTGCATCAACTAATATTTTTAATACTGGGTGAAATGTCTGAATCGGTACAGCTACCCCACTACAAAAACTTCACGTAGTTGGTGGTGATGCGAGAATCAATGGTCTCACTATTGGTCTCTGAGGATGACAGTTATCAACCAATACTGCACTTGGTGCATCAGCACTTGCCTCCAA
>JALQWG010000030.1 GCA_023260135.1 Candidatus Altimarinota bacterium
GGGCGATGCGACCAATCTGAAGGTGACCTATCCGCTCGACCTGCACCTGGCGCAGTGGATACTGGAAAACCGTGAAGGAGTGAGGGAATGAAAGTGCCATTCCGTATCGGACAGGGGTTCGACGTGCATGCGCTGGTGCCGGGGCGCCCGCTGATCATAGGTGGGGTGAGGATTGCGCACGAGTGCGGCCTGCTCGGCCACTCCGATGCCGATGTGTTGCTGCATGCGCTGACCGATGCCCTGCTTGGCGCTGCGGGCCTGGGTGACATCGGCCGCCTTTTTCCCGATACCGATCCTGCTCATGCCGGCGCCGACAGCCGACAGTTGCTGCGCACGGCCTGGGCCAGGGTGCAGGCTGCCGGGTGGCAGGTGGTGAACATCGATGCCACCCTGATCTGCAGGGCACCGCGAATCCTGCCCCATGCGCCGGCGATGGTGGCCAACATCGCTGCCGACCTCGACATGGATCAGGCGGCGATCAACATCAAGGGCAAGACGACCGAGAAGCTGGGGTTTACCGGCAGGGGAGAAGGCATCGCCGCCCAGGTGGTGGCCCTGCTGGCCCGCGACTGAAATGCCGCACGACGGGTCGAGGCCGGATTCCACCCGCGCTGCACCGCTGCGGGTTTTTTTTGCATTGTGGCCGGATGCGCGCACCCGTACGCAACTGCAGGCCTGTGCGCGCATACTGCGTGAGTGCCACGGCGGGCGGGCGGTAGCCCCCGACAATCTGCACCTGACGCTCGCGTTCCTGGGCGAACAGCCACGGCAGCGCCTGGACGAACTGCTGCAGGTGGCCGCAAGGCTCCAGGGCCGCTCATTCGTGCTGTGCCTGAACCAGGCCGGCTACTGGGAGCATCCGCGTGTGCTGTGGTGTGCGCCGGATCGCACCCCGCCGGCCCTTGTGGAACTGAACTCCGGACTCACCGATGCGCTGTGCGCCCGGGGCTTTCAGCTCGAGTCGCGTCCCTACGCACCCCACGTGACCC
>JALQWG010000031.1 GCA_023260135.1 Candidatus Altimarinota bacterium
GGCAGCATCGACCGGGCTCATCACGCCGACGTCCAGCGTCACGCCCGACAGGCTGGGGCTGGTGTAGGCGATCTGGCCATAGGTGCCGGGATAGACCATGCCCGAACCCAGGTGGCCGAGCGACACGCGGCCGTTCTGCGTGGCGCGGGTGGCAGCGCCCACGCCCAGCAGGGTCATGTCGCTGAGCACCGGGCTCAGGCCGAACAGGCCGTAGTCGCGGCCGAGCTTGACGCTGCCCATCTCGGCGTTGCCGAAGGTCACGAAGGCATGGCGCACGTCGACCACGTTGTTCTGGCCGATGGCGCTGTTGGTGGCGGTCGCCACGCCCATGCCGATGGTGGCACCGATGTCGTAGCCGTCCTGGCGGGTCTTGGCACCCACGCTCAGCATCGAGGGCAGCAGGCCGTTGCCGATCACGGTGCTGGAATCCTTGCCGCCGCAAGCCATGGCGGCATCGCCCAGTGCGGTGCCGCCGACCGTGCCCGCCGGCTGATCGCAGCTGGAATGGGTGTAGAAGGCGTTGATGTTGCCACCGACCGTGACGGTCCAGTCGCCGGCTTGCAGTTCCACCGCCTGGGCAGCGGGCAGTGCGGCCATGGCGCAGGCGGCAGCGGCAATCAGTCTGAGTTTCATGGGGGTCTCCGATTCATTGAATTGTGAAAAGCCGGATGTTCCGGCCCATTCGAATTTGCAAATCCCATGCCAGCGCCGATGGCCTCGGCATCCAGGACAAAAGCCCCGACTGCTGCTGCAATATGCAATTGCACGTTCAGAATCTGCACATGAACAGTTCCAATGAAGGACACCCGATTGCTCCATGGCGGCTCAATGGGTCAATTCGCGTCGACCTCGATCAATTTTCCCCGCGCTGCCGCAATGCGGATCCGGATTCCGGTTCACGTCCACTGCCCGGCAAGGGAATCGACACGGAATTGATGCGCCAGCGATAAAATAAGGC
>JALQWG010000032.1 GCA_023260135.1 Candidatus Altimarinota bacterium
CGAGGCTGAGAAGCGTAGTCGATGGACAACGGGTTAATATTCCCGTACCATTTTTATTAATATCCTACATCGAGGGACGGAGAAGGCTAAACTAGCCGGATATTGGTTTTACCGGTTTAAACGTTCAAGATGTTGATAAGCGGCGAAAACGCTTTGAGTTGAGACGTGAATACGAAACACTAAGGTGTTGAAGTAGTGTATGTCATACTTCCAAGAAAAGCTCGTAATGTAGTTAAATAAAAACGCCTGTACCATAACCGACACAGGTGGGTAGGTAGAGTATACTAAGGGGCGCGAGATAACTCTCTCTAAGGAACTCGGCAAAATAACTCCGTAACTTCGGGAGAAGGAGTGCCTTATTCTATAAGGTTGCAATAACAAGATCCAAGCAACTGTTTATCAAAAACACAGGTCTCCGCTAAGTCGTAAGACGATGTATGGGGGCTGACGCCTGCCCAGTGCCAGAAGGTTAAAGAAGTCGGTTAGCACTAGCGAAGCTGGTAACTGAAGCCCTGGTGAACGGCGGCCGTAACTATAACGGTCCTAAGGTAGCGAAATTCCTTGTCGGGTAAGTTCCGACCCGCACGAAAGGCGTAATGATTTGGATACTGTCTCGGAGAGGGACTCGGTGAAATAGACTTGTCTGTGAAGATGCGGACTACCTGCACCAGGACAGAAAGACCCTATGAAGCTTTACTGTAACTTGAAATTGAAATTGGACTTTATTCGCGCAGTATAGGTGGGAGGCGTTGATTATAATCTTGTGGGATTATTGGAGCCATCAGTGAGATACCACTCTTGTAATGTTAGATTTCTAACTTTGAATCATGATCTGGTCAAAGAACAGTTTCAGGCGGGCAGTTTGACTGGGGCGGTCGCCTCCTAAACGGTAACGGAGGCGTACAAAGGTTTCCTCTGAACGGGTAGAAATCGTATCTAGAGTGTAAAGG
>JALQWG010000033.1 GCA_023260135.1 Candidatus Altimarinota bacterium
CGACCCATTACCAGATCGCTTCAACGGCCTACGGAACGCTCCGCTACCGCTCAGTCAAAGACTGAACCCTAAGCTTCGGTGCATCACTTTAGCCCCGTTACATTTTCGCCGCAGGAACCCTTGTTTAGACCAGTGAGCTGTTACGCTTTCTTTAAAGGATGGCTGCTTCTAAGCCAACCTCCTGGTTGTTTTGGGATTCCCACATGCTTTCCCACTTAGTGATGACTTGGGGACCTTAGCTGTAGGTTAGGGCTGTTTCCCTTTTGACGACGGACCTTAGCACCCGCCGTCTGTCTGCCGAACAAGTCTCGCTGGTATTCGGAGTTTGGTTAGAATTGGTAGATCTCGCGACCCCCGCACCCATCCAGTGCTCTACCCCCTGAGGTATTCGTCTGAGGCGATACCTAAATATCTTTCGCGGAGAACCAGCTATTTCCGAGTTTGATTGGCCTTTCACCCCTAACCACAAATTATCTCCATATTTTTCCACATACGTGAGTTCGGTCCTCCGATCTTTTTTAAAAAATCTTCAACCTATTCATAATTAGATCACTCAGTTTCGAGTCTAATTATATTAACTAAAAAGTTCTTTTAAAACTTGCTTTCACTACGCCTACTTTTTTTAAATTAAGCTTGCTAATATAATTAAGTTGTTGGCCCATTATACAAAAGGTACACAGTCATTTTTATTTAAAATAAAAACTTCTACTGAATAAAGTATTGGATTTCAAGTTCTATTTCACACACCTTTATAGGGTCTTTTCACCTTTCCCTCACGGTACTTGTTCACTATCGGATTTTAAAAGATATTTAGATTTCGAAGGTGGTCCTCCGTTATTCAAACAAGATTACACGTGTCTCGTTTTACTTAAGCTATTTAAAATTTAATTATTATTTACAGGACTTTAAC
>JALQWG010000034.1 GCA_023260135.1 Candidatus Altimarinota bacterium
CATATTGGTAGTAAAGTTTGTGAAAACGCCCGTAAAAAATCAATTTAACCTAAATAGGACTAAATAATATTGACGAATGAGTTATTACTCGCTATAATAACTTTTGCGTTAGTCACATATAGGATGTGGCGACAATTACAATCGAGACCATCTCAATTTTATAAGGAAATATATTATGGCATCCCTAAGCGAAATCCGCGCTCGTATCGCAGCGCAAGAAAACAAATCTCAAAACAAGGGTTCTGGAACCCAATCTGATAACTCAATTTACCCCCACTGGAATATGGACGAAGGCACACAAGCTACTATTCGTTTCCTTCCTGATGCGAATGGTAACAACACCTTCTTCTGGGTGGAACGTCAAATCATTAAGCTACCTTTCAACGGTGTTAAAGGTGACCCTAATATTAAACGTGTTGAGGTGCAAGTACCTTGTGTTGAAATGTATGGAGACAACTGTCCTATTCTCGCAGAAGTTCGTCCTTGGTACAAAGACGAAACATTGAAAGAACTGGCTAACAAATATTGGAAGAAGCGTAGTTATCTGTTCCAGGGTTTTGTTCGTCAGAATCCTATCGGCGATGACAAGGCACCGGCAAATCCCATTCGTCGTTTTATCATTAGCCCACAAATCTTCACAATCATCAAGTCTAGTTTGATGGATCCTGAAATGGAAGAATTGCCAACTGACTATATGCGTGGTCTTGACTTCAACATCAAGAAAACAAGTAAAGGCGGTTATGCTGATTACTCTACGAGTAATTGGGCACGTAAAGAATCTGCACTAACTGAGGCAGAACAAGCAGCCATCGAAGCGCATGGTCTGTACAACTTAGCTGACTTCTTGCCCAAGAAGCCCGGCGAAGCAGAATTGCGCATTATCAAAG
>JALQWG010000035.1 GCA_023260135.1 Candidatus Altimarinota bacterium
CTAGTTTATGCCATTATACTCAACAAGCGATTTCCATCCGCTTTGAACTAACCTTTGTAAGCCTCCGTTACTTTTTAGGAGGCGACCGCCCCAGTCAAACTACCCACCAGACATTGTCCTGATACAAGATAATTGTACGCAGTTAGTAACTCAAATATTCAAGGGTGGTATCTCAAGGATGGCTCCGCTAGTACTTGCGTCTAGTCATCATAGCCTCCCACCTATCCTGCACATGAATATCCAAGCTACAGTGTCAAGCTGTAGTAAAGGTGCACGGGGTCTTTCCGTCTTTCCGCGGGTAGGAGGAATTTTCACCTCCACTACAATTTCACTGGATCCCTGGTTGAGACAGCTCCCATCTCGTTACGCCATTCATGCAGGTCGGTATTTAACCGACAAGGAATTTCGCTACCTTAGGACCGTTATAGTTACGGCCGCCGTTTACTCGGGCTTCAATCAAATGCTTCGCTTGCGCTGACATCATCAGTTAACCTTCGAGCACCGGGCAGGCGTCACACCTTATACATCCACTTACGTGTTAGCAAAGTGCTGTGTTTTTGGTAAACAGTCGGGAGGGACTCTTTGTTGCAACCTCTTTCGCTTTTTGGAGCAAGTCCATATACAAAAGTAGGCACACCTTATACCGAAGATACGGTGCTAGTTTGCAGAGTTCCTTAACCAGGGTTCTTCCACGCGCCTTAGAATACTCATCCCACCCACCTGTGTCGGTTTACGGTACGGGCAACATACAATATACTTAGTGGCTTTTCTTGGCACGACAGTATCATCGATTCTCCATCTCCTCCGAAGAGTGTCAAGAGCCTGTAAGATCTCGGTCTATTGTTAAGCGGATTTGCCTACTTAACAACCTACATCCTTC
>JALQWG010000036.1 GCA_023260135.1 Candidatus Altimarinota bacterium
GTGCTTATTCTGTGCCATATTGTGCCTTACGTGTGCCGGATAGAGATTTTATAGTGGCCCAGCTTTTCAGTTGCGCTCACGCGCTACTCCGTGATTAACTCAGTCAGGCTGCCGTATCGCTGCTGAAGTTCTTTTATACGCGCCTCACGGGCGCGCTGCAGCGCGTTAACTTGCACGACGTTGGACGGTGTGGCGGGTCCGAGCTTACCCAGCTCCCTGTTAATTGTGACTAGCACCGTGTCACCAGCTACGTTGACGGGCTTTTGCTTGGCCGACTCACCATCACGTCCATACTTTTCTAGTGCCTCAGACGGGGGTTCTGGCTTTTTTTGGTTTAGGGATTTAGACGCCTTCGGACCGCCAGCTGCAGGAGCAGGAGCAGGAGCAGGAGCAGGAGCTGGCGGCGGGGCCGTTGTAGCACCACCCTTGGCCGCCGGACCGGCAATGCGCGTCCACGTACCGTCAGGGTTTTTGCGGCCCCAAGAGCCATCGGCAAACTGCTGCTCCTGCCCTGCTGGCACCTTGGCGAGCGACGGATCGTTGGACGTGAAGTTACCTCCCTGCTGACCCGACAGGCCACCACCAGCGCCGCGTCCAAACCGCTCGCGGAATTGCCCTTCGTACCAGTCGATGTCTTGCAGTGCTTGATCGCGCGCGTTCTTCGCAGTGTCGTATTCTGTGCCCTTGGTGATGCCGAGCTTGCCCATCTCAGCCAGAGCCTGTTGCGCTGTAGCCCAACGGTTGCGCGCAATCTGACCCCCTTGTAGGAGGCGCTGCATGTCAAAGTTCTCTTGCGACTGCTTGTGGTTCGCGGCTAGGTT
>JALQWG010000037.1 GCA_023260135.1 Candidatus Altimarinota bacterium
AGGTTTCAACAACACCCTTCTCTACTGCAGGGATGTATTCACGAGGAACCACACCGCCTTTAATTGCGTCGATAAATTCAAAGCCCTTACCTGGTTCTTGTGGTTCAATTTTCAGAACAACGTGACCATACTGACCACGACCACCAGACTGCTTAACAAACTTACCTTCAACCTCTTCACAAACCTTGCGGATTGTTTCGCGGTATGCAACTTGTGGCTTACCAACAGTTGCCTCAACACCAAACTCACGCTTCATACGGTCAACCAAAATTTCCAAGTGGAGCTCGCCCATACCTGAAATAATTGTTTGACCAGATTCTTCGTCTGTCTTAACGCGGAATGAAGGATCTTCTTGTGCCAAACGATTCAATGCCAAGCCCATTTTCTCTTGGTCAGCCTTAGTCTTTGGCTCAACCGCTTGAGAAATAACTGGCTCTGGGAATACCATGCGCTCCAGAACAATGATGCTATCTGGATCACACAATGTTTCGCCAGTAGTTGCGTCCTTGAGGCCAACAGCCGCTGCAATATCACCCGCAAAAACTTCTTTAATTTCTTCACGTTCGTTAGCGTGCATTTGCAACAAACGACCAACACGCTCTTTTTTACCCTTAATTGGGTTATAAATTGTGTCGCCCGACTTCATCACACCTGAGTAAACGCGGAAGAAGATGAGCTGACCAACGAATGGGTCAGTCATGATCTTGAACGCTAACGCTGAGAATTTCTCATCATCAGATGCTTTACGAACTGCAGGAGTGCCGTCTTCTAATTCACATGGAACTGGTGGCACATCCAGAGGTGAT
>JALQWG010000038.1 GCA_023260135.1 Candidatus Altimarinota bacterium
GGTATAGCAGCTGCGAATAATTCTCCTATAACCGATAAGTTTAATTTGGGAGTAATCCAAGTATAATATATTTAATCATAAACAAAATTATAAAGTAAAAAGCCTCTGTCCTTCATTAGAACAGAGGCTTTTTAATGCTATTTCTTCTTCAAATATAAATTGATGTTTATAATTATATATGCAAGTCAAGTTTCATGAGTATTTTCTCATTTAATGTATTATGCTTTCAAAATGATAGCTTGATGAGATTGGATTAGATAGAATAGGTATAAAAACAAAAAAATCCTCATCATTTGCATGATGAGGATTTCAAAATAAAAACTGGCGGCGACCTACTCTCCCGCGTTAGCAGTACCATCGGCGCTAGAGGGCTTAACTTCTGTGTTCGGAATGGGAACAGGTGAGCCCCTCTGCTAAAACCACCCTAAATATTGTATATAAGAGTTATGTTTATAACTTTTTTTATCGATAAAAACGTTCACAAAGAGCTAACCTTATCTCTTTCGAGTGCCTATTAGGCTATAAATCTACGGGTAATTAGTACTACTCGGCTATGACATTACTGCCTTTACACCTGTAGCCTATCAACGTCGTCATCTCCAACGACCCTTAAAAGAAGTCTCATCTCGCGGCGAGTTTCGCACTTATATGCTTTCAGTGCTTATCTCTTCCAAACATAGCTACTCAGCGGTGCACCTGGCGGTACAACTGATACACCAGAGGTTTGTTCAACACGGTCCTCTCGTACTAGAGTCAACTCCGCTCAAACTTCTAACGCCCGCAATAGATAGAGACCGAAC
>JALQWG010000039.1 GCA_023260135.1 Candidatus Altimarinota bacterium
GATGGCACCAAGCGCTACATCTTGGCTCCCAACAAGCTGAACCAGGGTGACTTCGTTGAGTCGGGCGCAAGCGCCGACATCAAGCCAGGTAACAACCTGCCTTTGAAGAACATCCCCACCGGTACCGTCATCCACGCGATCGAGCTCAAGCCCGGTGGCGGAGCAAAGATGGCACGTTCCGCTGGTGCATCTGTTCGTCTCGTTGCTAAGGACGGCCCCTACGCGCAGCTTCGTCTGCCTTCGGGTGAAATCCGCAACGTAGACGCTCGTTGCCGCGCCACCATTGGTGAAGTCGGTAACGCCGAGCAGTCAAACATCAACTGGGGTAAGGCTGGCCGCATGCGTTGGAAGGGCGTCCGCCCAACCGTTCGTGGTGTTGCTATGAACCCAGTCGACCACCCACACGGTGGTGGTGAGGGTAAGACCTCCGGTGGTCGTCACCCTGTCAGCCCCTGGGGTCAGAAGGAAGGCCGTACACGCCGTCCTAACCAGGAAAGCGACAAGCTCATCGTTCGCCGTCGTACCGTCGGCAAGAAGCGCTAGTAGGAGTTACAGAAGATGCCACGCAGTCTTAAGAAGGGCCCCTTCGTTGACGAACACCTGCTCCGCAAGGTTGTTCGCCAGAACGAGGCCAACACAAAGAACGTAATCAAGACCTGGTCGCGTCGATCGATGATCATCCCCGCGATGCTCGGTCACACGATTGCAGTTCACGACGGTCGCAAGCACATCCCGGTATTCGTCACCGAGACCATGGTTGGTCACAAGCTAGGCGAGTTCGCACCTACCCGCACCTTC